>NZ_JAENYR010000002.1 GCF_016841685.1 Thiohalomonas denitrificans | reverse complement strand
CCGTCGTCGGCGGACTTCAGGGTGGTGGTGACCTCGCCGACATAGCCGCTGGCGCGGTTGATGGCCATCACCCGCACCGGCTCACCGGGGCGCAGGTGGTCGGCGTTGCGGGCGTGCAGGTCCGGGTCGACGATGCCTTCGGCCCGCTGGAACTGGGCAAACTCCTCGTCGGTGTTGGGGGCATTGACGATTCTCAGCTGCCCGCCGTCGGCCCCGAAAATCCGCAGGGTGTAGAAAAAGTGCTGCTCACCCTCATTCACCCCGACCAGGCTGCCGTCGATTTCGCTCTCGCGAAGCCCGCGCCGCTCAATCAGCAGCTGGCCGGTGGATTCTCGAAAGACGTACAGGTCGGTATCCCGGAAGTCCTCGATGCTCAGTTCGCTCAAAAGCGCCCGGTCGTCGAAGTCGGCGCTCCAGTCGGGCAGGCGCGTGAGATCAGGCAGGTCTTCGGTTTGCCCTTCGGCGTCGAAGGTGGGGCCGCTGCCGCGACTGGAGAGCCACACGCCCTGCACTTCCGGCGTTTCGCCCTCGACGGCCTGTTGGAAGAGGTCATTGCGCTCGGCATCCTCGGTGAGCCGTCCCAGGACGGTGGTGTCGAACTGCCCGTCGCCATCGAAGTCGTACGTGGTGCTGGCCTCGCGCTCGAGAGTGGCACGGCTGCCGTCGAAGCGGGTGACCTGACCCAGGGGAATGGCGCTGCCGTCGGGGCCGGCGATGCGCGCCTTGCCAGAGAGGACCATCAGGTCCACGGGGAAGTCGGAGTAGTACTTTATCGGCGTGGCGATGCTGGCCACGATGGCGGCGGTGGTGGGGTTGTAGATCCCCAGACCGTTACAGAAGTCGTACCCCGGGCGCCACAGGGTGTAGGGCAGGTTCCCCGAGCCGTGGGGGTTGAAGCGCCGGTACTGCAGGGTGAGATAGACCGGAGTGCTGTACGTGAAGGTGAAGCCGGGGCAGGCGGGCAGGGTGTAGTGCATCGCGTACTTGCCCTCCCCGTCGGTCACCGCCCGCCCGCCGCTGCTGGCAAAGCCAAGCTCCAGCGGCGCGCCCACCAGCGGACCATAGACGGTGTCGTCATGCAGCCGCTGTCCGCCGCCGTCGTAGTCCTCCCCGGTGCCGTAGTAGGCGACCCGAAAGCCGATGTTGTGAACGGTCTGGTAAAGAATCTGCCCCTCGGAGCCCAGGAGTATCGAGCGGCTGGAGGAAAAGGGGGTCTCGTTGGCGTCGATGGGCATCTCCAGCAGCACGAGGTCGCTGCCATCGGCTTCGTAGCGCTGGTCTTCGGGGCGCAGAAGCAGGGTGAGGGTCTCCTCATCCGGGGAAGGGGCGCTGATGGCCTGGCCGTCCACCGTGGTGTAGCTGCCGGGGTAAGAACCGGCCGGGACCACCTCAAGCTCCGGGTAGGTCCCGCGGAGGGTCTCAAGGCGCTCAAGCCAGCTGCGGTAGTAGTCGCCCGAGACCACTTTGGCGTCGGCGTAATCGCCGTACTTTTCGTGAATGAACTCCAGCTCCGTGCCGCTCTTGTCGTACACGACGAACTGCGGCTGGCCGTTGTCCCCCTCCACGATAGCGCGGGTGTAGACCGCACCGGATTTGGAGTAGAGCTGTAGTGTGTAGCTGCCGGTGAAGCCACCGAGATAGGGCGAGATAAAGGCCCGGGCGCTGCCGGCCGTTATCAGCAGAAGCGCGAACGCCCACAGGAGGCAGCTCGTCAGAAGGTGGGCGGCGGATTGTGGGGTGTGACGGTCCATTGGGCTTCTCGATCCCTTCATCTATCTGTCTTCGGAGGCCAAGGCGCTAAGCAGGTCGCGCAGGGTGGCCTTTCCTTCCGCATAATCGGACAGGAGCGGCTGCATCGTTTCGCCCACCAGTGCATAGCCGATGGCGTCCAGCGTTTCGTAGTGGGACTTCCCGACGGAGACGACCCGGAAGTCGCGGATTTGTCCGACACCGACCGGGACGATGTGGCGGCTTTTGCCGTCCAGGCCGAGCATCACCACATAGCTGCCGTTAGGGGGCAGATAGTCGTGGGTTTCGTTGAGCTTCGGCACGGCCACGTCTATAGCCGTCTCTCCCTCGACCGTTATCCCCTCGGGCTGGAGCACGTACATCCAATGGGGCACGGCAAGCGGTTCGACGCGGTATGGGATCTGCGAGAAGGTCATGAACTGCGCCTGCGCATCGCCGCGGCGGCGTCCGTCCGGGAATTGCAGCTCGGCGCCGGTGAGGTCTACGTTCAGGGCGCCATTCAGGAACAGTGTCTGTTTGCGCCCTTGGAGCGGGACCAGGGGCTGTTTTCGGTTGGTGGCGGGCAGCGTTACGGCTCCCACGGGGTTTCTCCGGCCGTTTTGGATATTCACCCATTGGCGGCGCGTGCCGTAGCGGGGGTTTGCCATCCCCGAATTCACGACCAGCCTGAACCGTCCGCCGGGGAGCGTTTCGCCGGCCGGGTCACCAAAGCCGAAGGCGAAGGCGCCGTTGGCGTTGGTGCGTGCAGTGCGCTCATGCTCCGGAAGCGTGACTTCGACGTCCGGTACCGGCTGGCGGAACTGGTCGACCACCACCCCGGTGACGAAAGTGGGCAGCGGCCGGGTGTTGAAGCGGATGCGGGTGAGCGCCTCTTCTTCGTACTCGACGTCCACGAACACTTCACCGTTGTAGGCGAAGTCCCGCTCTGGGTAGAAGGCAACGACGCGGCGCGTGGGCAGCACAGAGAGCTTGCCGGGGACCGGCGCATAACTGCGGTTGACCGGCTTCAGCTGGTAGCCCTTGCCTTCCAGCGCGTCGGCGCCCAGCGGATCGTTATCTATATAGGTGAGCCCGTAGGCGGTCTCGTGGACCCTGAAGGCGAGCTTGGCGAGATCGACCGGTCGGTTGAAGTAGACCGAGACGAAGGTGTTGGGCTCAATGCCGGTCTGGTCCGCGGCGGGTTCGGTGCGGGTGACGGAGAGGGGCAGGTCGCTGGCGGCGATAACCTGCAGGCTCCGACGGCTCTTGGCCAGCACCGTTCCGTCGGCATCCGCGGCCGCAATCTGCAGCGTGTAGCTCCCTGCCTGCGGCGGAAGCTCCACCGTTCCGTCCCGCAGACTGCTCTCCCCTTCCATCGCGGTTTGGGCGATTTGAGCCCCGTCGCGCTGGAGCGTGGCCGCGACGCTGCCTCCCTCTGGAAGCGCACCCTTCAGCCTGGCAGTGACCCGGACCGGGAGCGGGGCGCCGGTGTGGATATACTCTCCCTCCTCTTCCGGCGCGATGATTTCCAGCAGCAAGCCGCTGCCCTGCAGGGTGAGGACATAGTCCAGTTCGGTTCGGTTGCCGGCCTGATCGCTGGCCATAAGGCTTACGCTGCCGCTGCCGGAACTCAGGGAGACGGGAATGTCGAAGCGGTACTGCCCCTCGGCGACCGGTTCGACACCGACGGGAGTATCGTTAGCCAGCAGTGAGGCTAAATGGCTTTCGTTGATGACGCCCTGCAAATGATACGGGTGCTCGACAACCGGGTTCTCGGTGGGGGCCGGCTCCAGCGGCTGGTCGAGCTGGATGACCGGCGGCGCGGTATCACGGTAGTAGGTGACGGCCTTCGCGGCGACTTGCCCGGCGGCATCCTCGGCCTCGAAGGTCAGCGTGAGCGCTTGCTGAGCGTCGGCGAAGCTGAAGAACTCGCGGAAGGGATATTCGGGCGCCAGTTCGGAGCCGAAGGGGACGCTCTGTCCGTCGATGGTCAGGCGGCTGAGTCCCCCTTCGCTGGTGACACTGCCGGCGAGGAAGAAGCCGGTGTCCGTCAGGTAGCTCCCGGGGAGCGGCGCCAGCACGGCGATGGCGGGAGGCGCTATGATCTCGCCCTCGGGGCGGTAGAGCACGATCAGGCTCCGCTGCACCGGCTCGCCATCCACATCCGCTTCGATATAGAGGGTATTGACCCCTTCGGCAAGGGTGATGGTTTCGGAGGTGAAACGGTAGCGGGTGACCTCCTCGGTGGGCTCGACGTCGGCGGGGGTTCCGTCCACCTGGACCTTGACCGAAAGCGCGGGTACATCGGAGCGCAAAAAGCCCTGAACGATGAGTTCCGGTTCGGTGAGTACCGTGTTGGAGGGCGGGTACTCGATGGAGAGCCCGAGGATGCTGTCGGGGTCCTCGCGCTGTACGGTGACGTTTTGGCTGCTCTGGTTACCGGCGCCGTCGCTTGCGGTAATGACCAGCTGATTGGTGCCGATCTCCAGCGGGATGCTGGCCGACCAGTTGCCGGCCTCGACAAAGGCGTCGAATTCGATTTCGCCAAAGCGATCGGAGGCGATGGTCAGGCCGGCGACGCCGCTGTGATTGTCGGTAACGGTACCAAACAGATCGGCGGCATCCGCTTCGGTGGTGCGCTGTGCCGGACCGCTGAGCTCAATCACCGGCGGGGTGCGATCGGGGAAATCCTCCGGATCGCTCGGGTCGTGTCCTTCCGCGATTTCCTCCTCGTTGGTGAAGCCGTCACCGTCGCGGTCCGGATCACTGTTGTCGCCTGTGCCGTCGCCGTCCAAATCGGCCCATTCGTTGGGGTCTGCGGGGAATACGTCTTCGGCATCCACGATGCCGTCGCCGTCGTTGTCGAACACGAAACTCACATTCGCCACTGCAGTATTGCCGGCCATGTCGGCAACCTGCGCCTGCAAGGAGGCTCCGTTGCCCGGGATGACTTCCGGCAACGTGCAGCTGAGTGTCACATTTTCCATCGAGCAAACGGCACTGACCGCGGTACCGTTCACTGCGATTTGGACCGTTTCGGGATCGACCACCAGATTGTCATCGACAGCAAGCGTTACCGCAGGCGGGTTTTGGGTCACCACAGCCCCTTCTGTCGGCTGGCTGAAAGCAACCGACGGCGCCGTTTTGTCGAGGTGGATGTTGACCCGGGCGCCAGCGCTGTTATCGGCATTGTCGTAGGTGGTGCCTTCGACGAGTTGGTCCGCCGCCTCAGTGGTAAGGGTCACCGGCTCGGGGCACGAGAGCACGCCGCTCAGGGCATCATTGCAGGTGAAGGTGACGGTCGGGTCTTCACGGTGCCAGCCATTGGCGTTGGCCGCAGGGGACACGGAGGTGGCGATGGTCGGGGCGGTCTTGTCGATGTGCAGGGTGATGGACGTATCAGCACTGTTGTCGGCCAAATCCACGACGCTGCCGCTGTAGCTCTGGCCCTGCCCTTCCCCATCGATAATCCGGTTCGGCGGGCAGCTGGCCACACCGCTCAAGGCGTCGGTACAGGTGTAGTCGAGGGTGACGCTTTCACTGTTCCAGCCCCGCTCGTTGGCCGCCGGGGTGGGCGTGATGGTGATTGCCGGGTTGGTCTTGTCGAGGCTGACGCGGGTCTCGGCGCTGGAGGTATTGTCGGCCACGTCGCGCGCTTCGCCGCGCACCGGCTGGTCGGCCCCTTCGGTGGTGATTTGAACCGGCTCGGAGCACTCGGCCACGCCGCTCAAGTTGTCAGTGCACTCAAAGTGCACGGTGGTATCCACCCGGTTCCAGCCGGCGGCGTTGGGTGCCGGCTCTATCACCGGGGTGATGTCCACCGGCGTTTTGTCGATATTGACCGTGATGGAGGTGCTCGCTTCATTGCCGGCATGGTCCACGGCGGTGCCGCTGACCACCTGGTCCTTACCTTCGAGTTCCAACGGGACCGAGGCCGGGCAGGTCTCGATGCCGCTGAGGCTGTCACTGCACTCGAAGTGAACGATGGCACGGTTCTTGTTCCAGCCGGAAGCGTTCGGAACGGGTTCGATATAGGCGCTGATTTGCGGCGCCGTTTTGTCGAGGTGGATGGTGACCCGGGCGCCGGCGCTGTTATCGGCGTTGTCGTAGGTGGCGCCTTCGACGAGTTGGTCCGCCGCCTCAGTGGTAAGGGTCACCGGCTCGGGGCACGAGAGCACGCCGCTCAGGGCATCATTGCAGGTGAAGGTGACGGTCGGGTCTTCACGGTGCCAGCCATTGGCGTTGGCCGCAGGGGACACGGAGGTGGCGATGGTCGGGGCGGTCTTGTCGATGTGCAGGGTGATGGACGTATCAGCACTGTTGTCGGCCAAATCCACGACGCTGCCGCTGTAGCTCTGGCCCTGCCCTTCCCCATCGATAATCCGGTTCGGCGGGCAGCTGGCCACACCGCTCAAGGCGTCGGTACAGGTGTAGTCGAGGGTGACGCTTTCACTGTTCCAGCCCCGCTCGTTGGCCGCCGGGGTGGGCGTGATGGTGATTGCCGGGTTGGTCTTGTCGAGGCTGACGCGGGTCTCGGCGCTGGAGGTATTGTCGGCCACGTCGCGCGCTTCGCCGCGCACCGGCTGGTCGGCCCCTTCGGTGGTGATTTGAACCGGCTCGGAGCACTCGGCCACGCCGCTCAAGTTGTCAGTGCACTCAAAGTGCACGGTGGTATCCACCCGGTTCCAGCCGGCGGCGTTGGGTGCCGGCTCTATCACCGGGGTGATGTCCACCGGCGTTTTGTCGATATTGACCGTGATGGAGGTGCTCGCTTCATTGCCGGCATGGTCCACGGCGGTGCCGCTGACCACCTGGTCCTTACCTTCGAGTTCCAACGGGACCGATTCGGGGCAAACGGCAACTCCAGAAGTCTTGTCCCAACAGCTGAAATTGACGACGACGCTGGTCCTGTTCCAGCCCGCCCGATTCGGCGCCGGCTCGATGGTCGCCTCGATGGTAGGCGGCACAAAGTCGTAACCGATCACCTCTACGACAAGAAAGCCCCCGGGTTTACCATTCAGTCGAAGGTCGAGTAAGTTGTGTTCTTCCAGGGCTATTGGCTTCGTGAGACTTCCGACCTGTTGGCTGAAGTCTTTAGGCCGAAAAATCTGCTTTCGATTCAGCGCTATCCAGGCACTGCTGATCCGATCGCCGGTATCCGTCCAGATTCCGGTCCCGCCGTTATAGAGATTGATATCGTATTTGGCCGAGGAATCACGGACCGAAAAGTCTATATTGCTGTTTACGGGGGCCCCTTTTTCCCGTGCAACGACGGTCGGCTCGACTACGTTCCAGGTACCCGAGATGGCAGGCGCCGCTCCGGCAAAGAGGCTAAAAAACATCAAGGCCTGAGCCACGAACACCGGCAATCCACGCGGGCGGTCCGCACGAAAAATCGCCAAGCCATTATCCGGCTTGAATCGCGCGGTTTCTCTTACCGGGACCCTCCGGGCCCATTTCCCCCAAAACCCAGGCATTTCCCTGTTCTCTGTTTGTTCGACTTGGGCCGATGAATCAGCCGCCCCCGCGAAATTGCTCCTCCGCGTGCGGAAAATCCCCGCGCCGCGCTATTGCAAGTTAGGCTAAAAGACTAAAGAAAGCCGGAACGCCAACTCCCAGCTCAAACAGCACCGTTCAGCCCGGCTTGCGGATACTGACTTTCTTGCGAGCCTCCCCGGCTGCCGCTTTAACAGCTTCTTTCAAATGCATCGGTGCAAGCATCTTTCGAATCCTGCTTGCGACCGCTTCGAGCGGCTGCGGCGGGACCGTGCGCTCGTCCAAAACACGGACCACCAAAATACCTTCCGACGTGTTCACCGGCGAAACACTCCCGGCATTCGTTTTCTCTACGAGAGCTTTAAGTGGGCCATCCAGGACCGCGGACCGGGCGGTCGACTTCCTATACGCAACCTGGCCACCCAACTCCTGTGCCCACTTTTTCCAGTCCGTGGTGCCTGCGGCGCTCCCCAACGCTCGAATTATTCCGTTCCGCTCATCGTCGGAGATATCCGGACCGGCCCGCAGGATCTCGAAGGTCTTTTCCACGCCCCCGCCGAAAGCTTCCGGGTGTTTCTGGTAGTAATCCAGTACCTCATCCGAGCCGACCGGCTTGGGCTCGATGGTGTCTTTCAGGTACCGCTTGACCAACAGCTCTTCACGGTAGCTGGCAACATCGAGCGCCAGCTTCTTGCGTTCAGCCTCATCCAACTCGGCTTCCGCCAGCACAGCCATCGCCCGGCTATTTATGAGCGATTCGCTTATTCTTCCGAGTGCCGCCTGGTCACTGCGTTCGACCGCCTCCGCCATTCCCAGCCTCAGGGCCAGGTGTTCCACCCTTTCGGCGGCGATGGGCTGGTCGTTCACATAGGCGACCACTTCACCTTGATTTCGAACGACGTCCGGAGCTTGCGCTTCCTTTTCGGTTTGCGGCGTTTCACTGCACGCCGACAGCACGGCAAATCCGGCACCCAGTATGACCGCGACTTGGATTCGCATTACAGTTCGGCCACTTTCTCGATTTTCATGAGCTTGCGCAGGCGCTCCATTTCCGCTTGCTTGGCCCGTTGCCGCAGTTCGTAGCGGATGTTGCCTTTGACTCGCTCAAACGGCTGTTTAACAACTTTCGGTCCTTCGAGCGCCTTGACCACGTGAAAGCCGAACGGCGTGGCGAATGGTAGGGAAACATCCCCCTCCTTCATCTTGAAAACCGTGCCCGAGAAGACCGGATCGACTGCCCCCTCCTCCACCCAACCCAGATCGCCGCCTTTTTTGGCAGACATCTGATCTTCGGAATATTGGGCCGCCAACTCCGCGAATTCTTCGCCGGCGGTCGCCCGGCTATAGATCTCCTGGGCCTTTGTCTCCAGGGCCTCCTTTTCGCTCTTGCTGGTTTCGGAGTTGGTTCTCAGCAGAATGTGCGCGACGTGGACCTTTTCCGACTGAAACCGGTCCGGATTGGTGGCATAGAAGTTCTTTACCGCTTCGCTTGTGACCTTTTCACGCAGGTATGTCTCCATGTAGCGGGAGATCAGCATCTGTTTGCGAAACTCGTTGACTTCCGTGTGTATCTTTCGTGCATCGAGAACTCCCTGCTGCTCAATGATATCGGCCAGCGCTTCCCGCTCAAGATATCGTTCGAGCTCTGCACTGACTTTTTGCTCCTGATCGCCAGGGATGCGTTTATGTTCCAGATAAGACTCAAAATCTGCACGCAACAGCGGTTCCCCATTTACCCTGGCGAGCGTGTCGCCATCGGTACCGGAACAACCCGCGGCTAAGATAACGGCCGGGATGAAAATCCATTTGGCCGTAGCCCCCCTTACAGTCTTTCTCCCCCGAGATACTCGCTCTTCCAACATAGAATTCGTCATCCTCAACGTGTGTATTTATTGTCCAAGCGTTCCTACCCCTATGGCATAATGCTTTTCGATCTCCCCAACCGATAGCGCGCGGTCATAAAAAGCGACTTCGTCCAGGTGACCCGACCAGTAATCGGCATCCCAACCATCGCCCTTGGTGCCGATCGTTGCGCCGGCATCTGCGGCCTCGCAGGCGCCAACCGTCGTCGTGGTAGCGTTCCGTTCCTCACCATCCACATGGATAGCGAACCGATTCCCTTCCCTGGTAGCGGCGAGATGGTGCCACTGTCCGTCGTTCCACGATCGGCTGCTGTCGTTGACCGAAGCCGTATTTCCCTCTCCGTCGACACAGTAAACAGCTATCTGATTGGATGAATTCTGCCTGAACGAAAGCACCGGAACCAGGTCCACATGCCGTTTGGCGTAGATTACCCGCCAACCGGTCGCGGTCCATTTGGCCCAAGCCTCTATCGTGAAATCACTATCGGCGAACAGTGTGGCAGTCGGTTCGAAATCCACATACTGGGTTCCATTGAAGCCGACTGATGTATCGGAGTCGTTCCCGAGCGCACCCGGGTCGCCGAGCGCAGGCGAACCGATATAGCTACCGTACGTGGCATTCAATTCATCATTAGCGGTCGCGCCGGAGACCTCTCCCAGCCTCCAATAGGCCGCCGGCGTATCCGAGAGCACCCTGAGGTCGTAATCCGCCACGTCGGGCCTAGTGCCATCAGCGACTTCGGTCCCATCGTCCACCCCGTCACCATCAGTGTCCGCCCTGGTGGGATCGGTATTCGCCGCCTGCTCCTCCAGGTTGGTCAAGCCATCCGAGTCCGGATCTTCGGATTCCTCTCCGGCGGTAAGCGGATCGAAGCCGTAGAGGAACTCGAAGCGATCCAGCAGCCCGTCGCCGTCGCTATCCTTGCTCTGCGGGTCGGAACCGAGCGAGGTCTCGAGGCTGTCGCTAAGGCCATCCTGATCCTGGTCGGCATAAGCGAAGAAGTTGACGATATCGGCCTTGTCCTCGGCAGACAGGCCGTTCAGAGCCGCGCCTTCTACCCGCCGTAGATCCTCAAGCCCGTTGCGTCCATCTTCGAAAGTATTCCTCTGGGTACCGAAGTGCATGAGAATCCGCCTTCCTTCGGCCGGTATTTTAACCGTATAGGAGACCTCCCAGAGTCGACCCGACTGACTTGTCGCCATTGGCTCCACTTCCTGATAGGGACCACTGAAGAGATGTCCCAATACCGGGCGAGAGGTGTTGGAAGTATCCCGGAACAGCACATAATCATCCCAACTATCAAGGGAGGCATCGTTATTCGAGGTCCATATGGCCGTATCGCTGTCATAGGCACCGTACCGGGACTCAAGCGTCACGGTGACTACTTTGTCTTCATCGGTCGGGTTATCCAGCACCTCCAGGTATCGAACAAATGCTCCATCCGTATCCGGCACATAGGCTCTCCTCGTGACCCGAAGCCCCGACATGGCCCGGGTACCGTAGTGGATTTGTCGACCCCCTACTGCAAGGGAAACCTGATTGACGGTGTTGGCCCCGTAGTAGTAGGAGCCATTTACCACCAGCTTAAACGCATCATAGATAGAGCTATTGGTCCCGTAATTGACGAAGCCCTGGTAGTAGAAGCGCCAGTACCAGCCCGCCGCGTCATGGAAACCGGGATACGCCCCAGTCGTTGACAGGTCATCACCGCTACTTAGCGGATCCGTGTCATCCGCAAAGAGTTCATCGGAATCCCAGCGGCCTCCGCCATCGGAATCAGCGGCATTGGGGTCGGTTCCGTACTGCCGCACCTCCCAGCTGTCCCAGAGATAATCATGGTCCGTGTCCTTATCTCTCGGATGGGTACTGTTCTGATACTCCTCGAGGTTTGTCAGCCCATCACCGTCCTCATCTCCGTCTGCGCTGGCGTTCAGTAGGTTGTAGTCCACCTCGAATTTATCATTCATCCCGTCGCCGTCCGTATCGGCCAGAAGCGGATCGGTCGGGTAGGTGAACAGCTCCTGATAGTCGTTCAGACCGTCGCCATCGGTATCGGTGAGATCAGGTCGGGTTCCGTTGGCCACTTCGTCCTGATCGGCCGCGCCATCGCCGTCGGTATCCGTTTTCCTCGGATCGGAGTTGTATTCGTGGACCTCCGCGCCGTCCAGGAGTGTGTCGCCATCGGTATCGGCATTGGTCGGGTCGGTCCCGTAGGTCTGCTCTTCGAGATTGGTAAGCCCATCGCCGTCGCCGTCCAAACTCGCCTCGCCTTCGCCCGGCGCGGACAAGGGATTCAGGCCGTACTGGTATTCGAAGCCATCCTCGAGTTGATCGCCGTCACTGTCTTTCGAGTACGGGTCGAACCCGAGCGGCACCTCTTCAGCGTCGAAAAGGCCATCGTCATCGGTATCCCGCAGGATCTTCAGGTTGACAATCTGCTGCCCCTCCTGGCGGATCATCGCGGGCAGCGGCGTCGAGGTACGATAGAGCTCTTCCAGCTTATTCCTGGCGGTTTCCTGGTCGTGGTTTTGCACCGCAAAATGGACGATCGCTCGCTCCTCTCCGGGCGGAACCTCGACCTCGTAGGTAGCGCTGTAGTCGTAGTCCACGGTGATATTGCTCGGCCTGATAACACCGGGGCCAGAATCTGTATAGAGGTGTCCTACCGCCGGAGAGCAGCTATAGCTCGAACAGGAGTCATCCGTGAGGACGTAATCGTCATCACTGCCAACCAATTTATCCCCGGACGAAGTCGCAACCACCTGGGCCGATGCACTGGACTCAAGCCACCCATAGATACGCACAGTGGCAGTTTGGGTCACGGTCGAGGTATTCCGAATGATCTCGGTGAAGCGGGCATAGAAATCATCGGTTGGCACATAGATCCTGCGCATCACCTCGAACCCGTCGATGGTTTCCTCCGGCAGAGTGAGCTCTCTGCCGCTCTGTCGGGTCAGGCGCGGCTGAACCGTGTAGTACTGTATGCCGTTGACCGATAGGTATTGGCCGTTGTCGTAAGCGCTATCGCCATCCTGGATGCTGCCATATCCGTCGATTTCCCAATCATATCCGTTGGCATACAAGCGGTATTGAGACGAAACTTCGCCTTCATAATCGATTAACCGCTTATCCGCAGGGGCAACGAGTTGCCGCCCGTTCGCATGGACCACCAGGTCACCGACATCGACGGTTTGCTCCCGTACAGGCGCAAATTCCGCGGATTGTGTCGTCATCACCTCCTCGCCGAATTCAATTTCCACGGCAACGGAGAGTTGCGGGTCGACAGTCGGGACATTTTCGATGGTAAACCGGCCCGTTTCGCCAGTGACCTTGCTTACGCCACCAACCGTGACAACCGCGCCACCGACACCGCCCCCCAAGGCGTCGAGCACTCGGCCGGTTACACTCATTCCGGGGTCGGGCTGAACAACGAACGTTCCCGAAACCTCGGTTGAATTGCCCGCTGCGTCGGTCGCGATGGCGCTGATTAACAGTTCGCCGGCGGAGGGGGCCGTGAACTGTGCCGTGTGACTCCCTGCCTCGCTCCCGACATACACCGGGTCGCCATTGGCGAGTATCTCCACTTCATTAAGGGTTTCATTATCGGCCACTTCAACAGTGAGTGTGACGGTATCGCCGACAGTGAACTGCTGCCCAGCGGACGGCTCGATTAATTCGACAACGGGAGGGGTAACATCAGCTGTCAAGGGCTCGCTATCTTCGCTATCGATAGTCCCGTCACCGTCACTGTCCGGATTGGCGGGATCGGTGCCTAGCTCGATCTCTTGCTGATCGTTTAGTCCATCCTGATCCTGATCCGCATAGGCGAAGAAGTTGACGATATCCGCTTGCATATCCGGCGTCAGGCCATCGAGCGCCACGCCTTCCACCCGGCGCGCGTAGGACAAGGCCGCGCTGGCGTTCTCGAAAGACCCTTCCTGTACGCCGAAGTGCATAATGATCCGGCGTTCACCCGGCGGAACCGCAACCTCGTAATCAACACTCCAATCGTCACCACTCCTCGTTGCGTGGGCGGGATTCTGTTTCCGGTGAGGACCGGCGAACAGATGTCCCGCATGCAGGCGCGAACTCGAACCGGCATCCCACAAGATCAGGTTCTCGTCGTTTTCATCAAAAGTTGCGTCGTTGCTCGACGTTTGGACCCTGGTATTGGCGTCAGTCGCCCCGTAGCGCCCGTTCAGGGTCACGGTGACCTGTTTTTCTTCATTTGTCGGGTTATACAGGATCTCCAGGTAGCGAACGAAGGCCGCGCCCGACCTCGGCACGTAGGCCCGGCGGCTGAGCAGGACTCCACTTTTGGCAACCGCCGGATAATGACGCTCGGCCCCATTGGCGGAGTAGCCGTGCCAATAGTTGGATCCGTTGATCACATGGTTCCTGTAGGGGGTCCGGTAGCTGGAGCCCTCTACTGAAACGTACGTGTCGTCAAATGCCGTGCCGTGGGAGTAGTAAAGGTAACCGTACCTATGAAAGCGGTAATACCGGCTATTGATGTCGTACAGGTACGGATGCGATGACTCTACTGGCAGTTCATCCCCCGATAGGAGCGGATCAGTGCCATCCACGAAAATTTCGTCAACATCCCAGCGGCCACTTCCATCCGTGTCCCTGGCGTTAGGGTTCGTACCGAAACGCTTGAGTTCTTCGCCATCCCAAAGCAAATCGTTGTCCGAATCGTTATCGCGGGGATGAGTTCCCGCCTCGAATTCTTCGAGGTTCGTGAGCCCGTCTGAATCCTCGTCTCCGTCGGGCGAAGCACTCTCGAGGTTATAGGTGATTTCAAATCCATCGCCGAGCCCATCGCCATCAGTATCGGCCACAAGAGCATCGGTCGAATAGGTATAGGTTTCCTCGTAGTCGGTCAGACCATCGCCGTCTGTATCGGCCAGATCAGGCCGTGTGCCGAGCCCAACCTCAACGTCGTCATTGAGGCCGTCGCCATCGGTATCAGCAATTAGCGGGTCGGAGCCAAATACGTGAACCTCATCACCGTCGAGCAGGGAATCGCCGTCGGTATCCGGATTGGTGGGATCACTGCCGTGACTCTGCTCCAGAATGTTCTCCAGGCCGTCGGCATCGCCGTCCTCATGGGTCTCCCCTTCGCCCTCAGGCGAGAGCGGATTGAAGCCATAGGTCAGCTCAAATTCGTCATTCAGCTGATCGCCATCCGTGTCGGCATTGAAGGGGTCGAGCCCCAGCGGAATCTCATCGGCATCGAAAATGCCGTCATCATCACTGTCCAGCAACAGTTGTTGATTGACAATATAAGGAACCTCTTCGGCCGCCATCCCGTCTAATGGTAGAGATGAACTGAGCTCCTCCAGCCTTTGCCAAGCCACATTTCGCGATTGATTTTGCACCGCAAAATGTACAATGACTCGCTTTTCCAAAGGAGGTATTTCGAGCACGAAGTCCGCATAATACCAGTCACCATTCAGCCATACCTTTTCTGGCTTTACACCGACCGAATCATCATTTCTAAACAAATGACCCACAGCGGGATCCCGACAGGAACTGCATCCATCATCTGTGAGGAAAAAGCCATCTTCGGCAGTTATGGTCAGGTCGCCTGATGACGTCGCGATGACCTGTGTACCTGAATCAGACCCCAGATTCCCATAAACTCTCACGGAAACGGTTTGAGCCGTACCTGTTGGATTTTCGATAACTTCTGTGAAACGGGCATAAATATCGTCTTCTGGCACATAAATCCGCCGCTGAACCTCCACATTGCCGTATAGCTTTTTCGGAAGCGTGAGTTCGCGACCATTTAGTCGAGTGAGGGCCGAATTGCCCCCGTAATAGTCATACCCGCTAACAATCAGCCTCTGACCACCATCATACGCATCAGAGGTTCCATCGACTATTCGCCCATACGAGTTCACATCCCATCGGTATCCGCTAGAGTAGAGATTATGCGTAAGCCCGACCTCGCCCTCGTATACAATATCGGAATCGTTGGCACCGCTAACGAAGAGCTTTTTGGGCTCGAGCGCTAAATCACCCGTATCTAAGCTTCCGCTTCTGACAGGTTCAAACCAAGGCGATTCCGCAATCATCGGCTCGTTGCCGAATTTTGCATTTACTAAAACCTTTAGCATTGGCTCTACAGTCGGTACGCCAACGAATTCGAATACTCCGTCTTTTGCTGACAGCGTGGATAAGCCACCGACATCTACAGTAGCACCAGAAACAGCGTTTCCTCTGGCATCGACTACACGGCCCACCACTGTCATTAGCGGATCGTCAACAACGGGCCACCTAGTCACCTGCGTTTCTGCTCGGTTCCCGGCTGTATCTTCGGCCCACGCCTGCAGCTCAAGGTTGCTGGCGTCAGTCGGTACCGTGTACGCGAACTCATAGGGTGCCGTCGTATCGCTTGCCACCTCGGAGCCATTTGCCCGCAGGCCGACCGAGGTCACCCGGCCATCGTCGGAGGCCGAGATTTTCACCAACAGCTTCTGACCATTGACGAATTCGCCACCCTCTGCAGGGGTGACCAACTCCACACTCGGGGCCTGCATGTCGTATTCCCAGGCGACCGGATCTTCGCCGTCCAACAAGCCGTCGTCGTCGAAGTCGGAATCGAGAGGATCCAGGTTCTGGGCGACCTCGTCACCGTCACTGATACCGTCCCCGTCGTGATCGGAGTTCTTGGGATCGGTTTGATAGACGGTCAGCTCTTCGAGATTGGTCAAACCGTCATTGTCGTAATCGTAACCGGCATCCGAGGCGTTGTTCGGGTCGAGGAAGCTGTATTCGTTGCTGGTCTCAACTGCATCGGATAGGCCGTCGCCATCGGTATCCGCGGAATCCGGACGGGTTTGGTAGACGAAGACTTCGTCGTAGTCCGAGATACCGTCCCCATCGGTGTCGGCCAGCATCGGATCGGCGTTGTAGGTGGACTCGACATCGTCACGGAGGCGGTCATTGTCGGAGTCCGCCAACGTGGGATTCGAGCCGTTTTCTACCTCATAGCCGTCGGTCAGGGTGTCGGAATCGGTGTCCGCCAGTTTGGGGTGGGTGCCGAGTTCCTGTTCGCGAAGGCTCGTCAGGCCGTCGGCATCGGAGTCGGCGGTTGCTTCGCCGCCATCTGTTAGGGGATCGAAGCCGTATTTGACCTCGAAACCGTCCAGCAGGCCGTCACGGTCGTAGTCCGGATCGAACGGGCTGGTGCCATGCTCGAATTCGTAGATGTCCTTCAGACCGTCCCCGTCACTGTCCTTGAGCGTCAAATCCTGCATGTAGCTGAGCACGTTCGGCGCATAGACGGTGTGATAATTGCTGCTGGTGGAGATATTGCGGAGCCTGATGGTGCCGAAGTAGACACCGCCCTCTCCGTGCGCATAGCTGAAGCCGCTGACCCGATTCTTGTAGCGATCTTCCCTATAGAGGTGCGGCGTCACACCATCTGCCAGTTCGGCCAGCGGCACATAGCCGTAGCTGGCATAGCTCGCGGAGAGGCTGCCGAGTGGCAGGCTGCCCGCGGGGCCGTCGCCGATCGGCCCCCAGCGGTCATAGACATTATTGACCCTGGAGGCGTAGTAATCCGAATGGTAAGTAATCGTGCTGGCAGGAGCACCCGGTAGATCGGGGAGAACGCGGGAAACACTGTTCGGATGCTCCTCATGGAATATCAGTGTTCCTCCGTTTGCCACGAAGTCGAAAATGCGCTGCCGTGAGTTGGCGTAATCCCAGTGGTAGGTGGAGCCGGAATAGTCATCGACCATGAGGATATCGATCTGACTCAGGTCGAAACCGGACAGGTTATTGATATAGACCGGCTCGAAACCCGCCCTTTCGATGATCTGCTTCTGATAATCGAACCCGTAGTCGTAATAGGCGTGGTAGTAGCCGACCTTGACGGTTCGGCTATAGAGCACGAGCTTCCCGACTTCGGTGGTGCCGCCCCAGACCGGCGCGATCGGGTCACTCACCACGGTTACCCGCTCTTCGCCCAGATTCCCGGTGGCGGCAACGGCGACATCGCCCCGGGCTACCGGAACCTGCATCAGCACAAAACTGCCGTCGTCGGCCGTTAGCGTGGTCTGGCCGAGGGCTTCTATGATGACTCCGGGCAGCGGCTGATCCTGGGCATCAACTACCGTCCCGATAATGGTGGTCAGGGGATCATCGACGAGGTCGAACACGACAGGCTCGGTCTGCGCCTGGTTACCATTGGTATCGGTGGCAACGAGCTGCAGGGTTACCGAGCCGCTATAAATCGGTAGTTCGATCAGGGTCGCGAATGGCCTGGCCTCTTCGACCGCCACCTGTACGCCATTGACCAGGAACTCCACCCTGGCGACTCGGCCGTTGTCCTCGGCATCGGCAGCGAACGTGATCGTCTGTCCTTTCAGCAGTGTGACCCCTGCTACAGGCTCGGCCAGAGTGACAGTCGGCGCCGTGGTGTCCGGCACTGTCGGCTCGTTATCGATGTCGTCCCTCAGGCCATCGTTGTCGGTATCGGGGTCGGTCGGGTCACTGGAGTAGACGTTGACCTCATCACCATCACTGAGACCGTCATTGTCGGTGTCGGCGTCGCCGATATCGGTACCTGCCTGGACCTCCTCCAGGTTGGTGAGACCATCGCCGTCCTGGTCGGCCGAGGCGTCTGACGGGTTGCTCGGGTTCAAGCCGTTTTCGATTTCCTGATAGTCGTCAATGCCGTCACCGTCCGTATCCACCAGCAGGGGCGAGGAGGACGGGATGTGGCTGACTTCGAAGCCGTCTGACAGGCCGTCGCCATCGGTATCCGCATTGAGCGGGTCGGTGTCATGGGTGTGGATCTCGGCCCCGTCGAGCAGGCCGTCGTTGTCGGTGTCCGGATCGCTCAGGTCGGTGCCCAAGGTGAGTTCGTCAAGGTTGCTGAGCCCGTCGCCATCGGCATCTTCCAAGGCGTCGGACAATCCGTCTCCGTCGGAGTCGGCGCTGGCCGGGTCGAGGGTGGCATTGCCGAGTTCGACGCGGTTGCTCAGGCCATCGCCGTCGAAGTCGGTGTCCGGCTGGAATACCAGGACCCAAAGCCGGTTGCCCACCTCCAGGGGGGCGCCGTCTACCTCACCGGAGAGCACGAGCTCCAGCTTATCGCCATCCGAAACGGCGTTGTCCTGCCGCTGTGAGTACTCCGGCACAGCGAGCCGGCGCCGGCCCTCCAGCCACCAACTGTCGCACCACTGGAACGTCTGTACTTCTCCGCCCAGCGTGGCCCGGCCGTTGGCAATGGAGCAGCTGTCGATGCCGGCCCCGTAGCGGATAGGCAACGTCACGCTTTGACCTTCGTAGACCTGCAGCGGACTTTCCAGATTGATTAGGACATCCGGGGCGCACACCGTGTCCTGCTGGTCGCGAACCTGGTCGTCCCGCTCCACCCCGTAAAGGGTTGAATCGGCTGTACTGTACTCATAGCACCGGTTCAGCTCGAAAGATGAAGCGGGAGTGAACGCGACGGTCGTCGCATTCTCCAAATAGGCCGTGCCGCTGACTGAAGTGCCGTCCCGGGAGAGGCTGATGATCGTTCCGGCGCCGACCTGCTCGACCGCTTCGTCGTAAGTGAAGCGCGCCTTGAGCTGGCGACCGTAACCGGCACCGATGGTAGCGTGGCGGATCTCGGGAGGCTGCTGGGTGAACTGGATAACGAACTGCGAGGAGTAGTCGACGGCGGACAGCGCATCCGGGACCGAAGCGATACTCACCGTCACCTCCTCGAATACGGGATCGGTGACATGCAGGAGCACGCTGCCGCGGGTCAGTTGGGCCGATACGCTGTTGCCGGACTCGTCGATAATGGCCGAACCCGTGACCTCGACGCCGACAGCGTAGTCGGCATCGCCGCCGGCCACCTGCTTGACGTGGTTACCGTAGCGGTCGAAGAGCCTCACTTCCACGGGCACGGAGTGCTTGACGCCGTAGACTGCAGGGGTATCACCCTGCGGGTCACCGTTTTCGTCCAGTAGCTGCAGCGCGGCCGGGGCGGCAGCAATCACCTCGACAGGGATTTCGGAAGTCGTCTCCAAATCACCGTCGGCGTCGACATCGTAGTGCGCGTAGATGCCCGAAGGCGGGGCGACGGACATCGGATAGGTCCCTGCGGTGGTGCCGGCAGTGACAACAACGTCTGCGCTGCCGCCGGAAAGGGTCACTTCACCTCGCTCGACGATCGCTCCGTTCAGGGAGACCTGGGAGACCGAAACGGCCTCGGAAGCGGCGAACGAGAAGCCCTTCGGCAGGGTGAGCCGGAACCGGGTCGAGTCGTCGAGAGTGACCGTATTATGCTGGCTGTCCCGCGCCTGAACGCTGATCGTCGCCTGCGCCGCCGCCGCGACCGGCGCCACATTCGCAAACATGAGATGGGCAGTATCGCCCGGTTGGACCTCCACGATGAATTCGGCACGCTGGATCAACGGATAGTCCGGGAGTGCGGCATGAAGCTGGTATGAGCCGGCTTTGCGGGCTGTATTCAGTGCTAGGGTGGCGTAGCCGGATTCATCCGTACGCGTCTCACCCAGATACTGATTGTGCCCGCTCTCGGGGTTGCGAAGATGCCAGCGAATCCGCTGATCGGGCACGGAGCGTGCCGAAGCGTCGCGTACCTGGATCCGGTACAGGGGCGAATCGCCCACACGCACGGCGGCAGGATTTTCCGCATCGGCAGTGGCTGCGAACTCGATCACATTGGGCGGCTGGGTCAGTTTCGTTACGTATTCTTTCGACTCGGCCCGCTGCCCGAGGGCGTCGGTCGCAACGATTTTCAGGCGATATTCGTCATTCGGCAGCGCCGTCGACGGCAGCCGGTAATAGTGGTTGAAGCTGTTCTGCCAAGTCTGGGTTCGAGTGAAGCGGGCAATCTCCTGCTCGCTATCCCCGTTGATATGCAAAACCTGCAGAACCAGTCCGACCGGCGCATCATCGACCGCACCCACATTGGATAGGGTGAGAGACGCCGGACCGCCGTAGAAGCCCTGCTCCGGGAAGTCGACATTCAACTGGCTCGGATCCGGTGCCGTGTCGGGTTCGACGGTGATGCTCAGTTGTCGCTCGACGACCTGTCCCCTGACATCCGTGACGCGAAGCGTCAACGTCTCCAGGATTGCATCGGCAAGGCGCTCGGTTCGCTTGTCCGTGACGGCGAAGCGGCGGTTCTCAAGCGACTGGACATCGGAGAAGGTGTAGGTATCGGTAAAGCCGTTCCAGTCGATTTGGGCGGTGGCAATGGAGACATCGTCGCTGGCCGAAAGCCGCACATCGAAGGTGCTCTGCTCGCGGATCGTGGACGGGAGGCTGATGTCGGAGACAACCGGCCGCTGGTCGGTGACTACACTCACCGAGTACGGAACCGTCGTGGAGTTACCCGCCCTATCGCTCAGTTCAAGGCTGTAGCTGATAGTGCCCGGTGCGGCGTTCGATTCGGTGTAGGACAGGGTATCCGTCTCGAAAGCGGCGGCCACGACGACACCATTGCGGCGCAGCAGGGCCTCGGCCACGCCGCTCTCATCGTCGGACAGATCGGCAGTGATCGAGAACGGATAGCCAGCGACGGCCTTGGCGAGTTCCGGGTAGGTGGCTTCACCGGAGAGTGCCAGAGTGCCCGTCGGCTGTGTCACGTCCTGGTGCCGGTAGAACTTCACCGGCGTCGAACTGACAGCGTTTCCGAAGACATCCACCGCCCGGGCTTTCAGATAATAGCCGCTGTGGTCCCGGCCGTAGTCAAGCCGCGCCGTATACTCCGGCCCGTAGTTCCGGGTGATGAATTTCCAGGGCCCGGCGGGATCGTCCGCCACGAGGAACTCGACGAATGCGATCGGCTGTGAACTGCCGAAGACTTGAGCAGAAGCCTCGAACGGCGCCGGCACCCATGTATGCTGCTGAAGCGCCAGGGCGACTTCAAACGTGTTTGTCACGGCCGTATCGGAACGCATCAGCAGTTTGCGCGGCAGTGACTCGATGACGCGGCCGAAATGATCCTCCACGCGGGTGATCAGGCTGAAGTGCTGCCCGTTCGGCAGTTCCGCAGGCAGCGCCACGGTGCTGCGGAACGGCGCATCGGTATCGACCAGGACCCGTTGGCCGTTGATCCGGTAGGCAGCCGCCCCCATGCCGGCACCGTTCAACACCGCCGGCATACGCTCCGATGCCTTGAACGCGCTCCTGGACAGGGGTGCAATCGGAGCAGCGGAGGCGCTAAGCAGCGTCTGTGGCAGCTGAAGGATCTGGATTTGGTCGGAGGCGGCCGCAAAGGCGATGCGATCCCGCTCAACCGCGAGCGCGGTGGGGCGGTGCGGCACAGAGCGGGCGGAGCCCGGGACCATCTCCAGGCCGTAGGGTTCAAGGGCCTTGATTTCGTAGGTCCCGGCTGCGTCGACAGCGACCCAGAGGTTGCCCTGCCGGTATACGGCTTGCAGGTAGCCCCCTTCCAGATTCACCGGATTGACCACGTAGCTGTTCAGGTCGAGCCGGTACAGCGACGAGCCGATCCCGTAGAAGAGGAAGTCACCCGTCAGCGCCAACCGCTCGGCACCGATCCCGGTGATCGCGCTCAGGTCCCTGACGCGTGCCGTCGATGGTGTGTCCGGACGGATGTCGACGGCATAGGTGCGGCCTTCATCGGTCGTGACTACCACCAGGCTGCCGGCGGTGGCCATCTCCTCGATCACGGCATCCGAGACCTGGAAGCTCCGCTTATCACCGAACTGCCCTATGCGGGACAGGTGAATCGTTCCGCCCGCAGCTACGGCGAGTTCGTCACCGGCCACCGTCAGGTCCGATGCGGAAAGCTCGCTATAGAGCGTATTAGCGGCGCCATCCGCGGCTCGAACCGCAACGACCCGCTGCGCACTCTCCTGCAATACGAAATAGTAACCGCCGCCCGCGGCCACACGGGACGCCGAAACCGAGAAGGCCTTAGCGGGATACGAGGAGAGCCTCCAGCCGCTATCCGCCGTTTCGCTGTAGATAGCGGCACCATAGTTCGATGCTGCGGCGACCACTCTGCCGTCGATGATCGACAGGTCCTGGATACTGCCCCGAACCGGCTCCCCCGCCTCCACGTTGTCATAGAGCGAAACAACCGGTTCGTTGCCGGAGGCAAGCTGCAGGGTTTGCCCACCACGCAGCCAGATACGGCCCGCCGCGAGCCGCGCCCCCGCTGCGCTGCCGCCCAGGCTCAGGTTCCAGTCGGCCACCTTCCGGGCCCGAAGCGGATCGCCGATATCAATGATTTGTGCCCTGTCCGCACCTCCATCGAGGGCCACCAGCTTGCCAGTGAAGGCAATCAGTCGCTCGGCCTGCAGACCTATATCGTCGTTCGCGGAGCCGCTCAGGTCGGAACCGACCCGGTGCAGATGACCGTCAGCAGCGGCCAGATAGATGTAGCGCCCCTCTACCGCCATCGCCACCAAACCGTCGGTCTGGTATTGATGAGCAATACTGCCATCCTCGCCGATTTTCACCAGGCGCTCCGGGGTGAGAACCAGGAAGCTGCTGCCGTATGCCACCTGTTCGAGAATCCGCTCCTGCAAATCGAGCGTCTTGATGGGTTGCAGGTCCGCGCCCACAAGCTGGTAGAGGTTCACTTGCGTGCCGGAGGAAGCCAACACGCGATCACCGGCAGTGGAGAGGTATTCCACTCCGATAGCGTTCCCCTGATGGCCCACGGCACGGTAACCGGCGCCGCCGTCGAGCACGGATAGCCCGAAGCCCCTTACTGCAGCGATAACGAAACGGCCGCCGTGGGCCAAGGCCGCCACCGGGCCATCCAGGGTGGTCAACAGGCCATTGCGATCGCGGATTTCCCGCCCTTGCGCATACAGGTAGTTACCCACATCGGGCAGGAAGGCGTCGAACGGCAACGATTCCGTGCCGGCAGTTACGCGCAGCGGATCGATAATCTCCGCGTACCACTCACGCCGGGAGAGATTTCCATAGCCGTCTTCCACGCTGGCCTCGACCGTGATCCGGCCGGAAACGCTCTCCGGCAAGGATGCATCGATGCGCTCACCACCGGAGAACAGCAGGTTCCCATCGGCATCGAGTACACGGAGTGTGGTCGGATAGCGCTCGGTATCGACCCCCTCAACCCACAGGCTCAGTGTGCTACCCCGGTATATCCGGTCAGAGAGTCCCTGAAGTGATGGGGCGGGGACTGAATAGCGCGGTGCTACACGAATACCGACGCTGCTCTCGACGTAACGGTACTCCTGCCCGAGATAGGCGCGGGCATTGAGGGTAAAGCTGTCCTGGACGGCGACCGAGGGCAGACGCAACGTCAATGCGCCTTCGGTGTTTTTCGACCAGCCGCTCCAGACGGGATTACCGTTGAAATCCTTCAAGGTGAGGACGACGTAGCGAATCTCCTGAGCATCGACGCGATAGCCGATCGCCAGCTCATCGCCCTCGGCAAACAGTTGGTTGTTCTGAACACCAGAAATAATGATCGATCCCTGTGGCGTGTTCTCACCGCTATGGAGCGAGACGCTGTCCAGCTTCGCCGTATATCCAATGGAGTAATCCAGCGTCCCCGACTCCGGCATCGTCAACCAGGCGTAGGCGGTATCGAAAGCTCCCAGAACCGTCGGCGACGACGAGCCGTCCTCCAGCGAAAAGGTGGGAATCCCCGGTCGATCCCCTTCCGAGAACCGGATACGCGCCGGGAAGGTGGCCGCCTGCGCGACAACGGATTGGTCCAACGGCGCCAAAGCGCCCGTTCCGAGATCGAAGGCCAGCCCCTCCAGCCGGACCGTCCGCTCGCTACCCGAGTGGTCCCGCAGATGAACGGTAACACCCTCGGACACGGTCGGCTGCTCCAGCATCCAAGTCCAGCCCGTGGGAGCCGTCGTCGCGATACGCCCATCCAATTCACCTCCGTTCCAGAACCGGCTAAAGGGCAGCGACTGTCCTGCGTCATTGGTGAAGTGGATGCTCTGAACCCCCAGGGCGCCGTCTCCGAAGGCGCCGGTAACGACCCCGCCGAAAGGCAGCCGCTGAAGTGCCAGCTCCACCGTTTCCCCGGACGCAGCCGACTGAATGCCCCGGGTGGTCAGCTGGCCTCCGGCCGGCGTATTCGCAGTCCGGTAGAGAACCCCTCCCGCAAAGGCGAGATCGCCGTCAGCGCCCTCAAGGTTGCCCACCTGTTCGGTTCCGGACCACGCTTCCCAGTGCGGGCCATAGAGCGGGCTGTTAGCGTGC
The DNA here is from genome assembly GCF_016841685.1 of Thiohalomonas denitrificans. GTDB lineage: Bacteria > Pseudomonadota > Gammaproteobacteria > Thiohalomonadales > Thiohalomonadaceae > Thiohalomonas > Thiohalomonas denitrificans_A. The sequence continues at coordinate 76,783 of NZ_JAENYR010000002.1, read as the reverse complement.
ACCCAGAACAGCTCTCCGTCCCAACGGATCTGTTGCACCTCACCATCCACATCCAGATGGCCGAGTTCTTCAACGGAAAGGTCAGACGAATAGTCCAGCGCGTAGAGCGTTGGAGACGCCCCCGGGCTCCATGCCACGACCCGGTCGCCGGCGCTCGAGAACCGGGACTTGCCGGACAGATCGAGGCTGGCGTCGCGCTTCAGAACAGGAAGCTCGCCATCGCCGACCGAATGCAAAAGAAGCTGTTCACTGGTGAGTACGGCCACCCGCTGCCCGTCCACGGCGGCCTGTTTCAGATCCCCCTCGATGCTGATACCCACAAGCGGTACAAAGCCGCCGCGATACTGGTAGCCACCAATCAGGTTGCCATGGCGCACGAACAGGTTGTTTCCGTTGCCGCCGATAACGTCCCCGAGAATACGCCTCTCGACCGCCTCGCCGAACCGGCCGCCGGCCAGCGGCATGAAGTGAAGCCAATCCTCGCCCTCCACGCGCGCCTGGGCGACCAGCCCGCTTCCGGTAAAGCCAAGATAACGGACTTCACCCTTTTCGCTCTCCAGCAGCTTGGTGCCTTCACCCCGTATGGTGAAGCCACCGGTGTGCCGGTTTTCCGCCCAATAGACGCTTTCGGAACCTCCGGGTACCGATGTCGGGAACAGCAGCGTCGCATCGTTCGCTTCCCTCAACAGGCCGATCTCGGACCCCAGATAGGGGACCTTTTCGAGGTCGACAGTCTCGACCTTTTCATGCCCGGAGCGATCCCGAAGGAGCGTGCGCACAGCGATCCGGCTTCCCTCGGTGTTGACCGGCGTAACCCGCCGCTGAGCCTCCAGCGGATACTGTTGCGGGGCCGCAGTCTCTTGCGGATCCAGGATTTCGAGGCGGGAGTCCTCGCTGTAGTCCTCCATCCCCGCCGGTGCGTCGGCCCAGGTCCAGAGCTCGGTTCCGGTCAATACCCTTGACGAAGGCCTCACGAGCAGGTCGACCGACTCGGGAATGCCGTCATCGGAGACGATATTGATAAACTGCTTGCCCTCCAGTGAAGTCCCATCGTGCTCGGCAACGGCCCTGATAACGGCTACCGAATCGCTCTCGACTGCCGGTATGGTGGCGGGCAACTCAACGACCTCGGGATCGTCGGCGCCACGAGTCACGGTCAGCGGCTGCGGGTTGCCCGGATGGTCCGGGTCGGCGTCGATGTCGAAGTAGACCTGGGCGCTGGTCGTCTCGCGCAGACGCACATGCAGGCCGACCGTCTCCCCCTCGTGGAGGCGCGCGCCCTGTTCCGGGCTGAGAATTTCAACCTTCGGCGCAAGACCGTACCCGTCGTACGGGTGCAGCGTAACGGAAACGGGATCACTGACGAGCCCGTTCAGGTCGAATGCCCTGGCCGCGATGACCTGGTCGGAACTCTCCTGCTCAGCGACGGTGAAGGTTAAGCGGTTGGGATCGGCCAGACGGCTGCATGCCTGACTATCACTGAATACATCGGCAGTACTGCTGTTCAGGCAGAGCTCTACGTAATCGATACCGTAACTGTCAAAGGCACGGAGCCTCACCTCCACCGTTTCACCACGGGGCACGAATTCGCCATCTTCCGGCGAAACGATGCTCAATGAAGGCGGCGTGCTGTCCGGATGTAGCAGATACTGTTCATCGAAGCGGAGATAGGTCTCCCGGCCGGAGAGTCCATATCCGACTCGCAGGGCAACCGGCACGGGATACGGTTCAATCTCTGCCCCCTCGCCCAGCAGATCCCTTAGGGCCGGATTTTGGAAACTGCGGGTTACGGTTCCCGCGTCGCGGTCGAAGGAGGCACTCTGCCACGGCTCGTCGAAGACCTTTACTTGTGCCGTGCGGATAAGCGAAAGGTCACCTTCCAGGTTGAATGTCAGTGTTGCCGGAGTCAGCTCCTCGACCGGATCCGGATCCGTGACGAAGCCGAGCCTGTCGGTGGCGAGGCCAATATTCGGATCGACCACCGTGCCGATAAAGGTCCGCTCCGTGGCGTTGGTCCCGTCCGAAACCCGAACAAGAATCTGCAGGCCCTGATAGTCCTCCCCAATCGCAAGGCTGAACATACCGCTCTCGACTTTCGTCCACGCAGTCCGGTAGCTAAGTCCCCCGTTGGTGGAGAGCCGATAACTGACCGCCAGATCTTCCGCCGCGCGGTAGTTATCGACCGCGGAAATCGTGAACTCGTACAGGCTGCCCCGCTTGAATTCCAGCGAAGGCGACACGAGTTCTCCTCCCTGCGAGGTTAGGCTGACCGAGTCGTAGCTCGGTGCCAGCAGATCTCTGGCCGTGAATCGGTCGCGGAAGACCCCGCCTTCCACACCACCTGAGTTGATGGCCGTGTTGCCACCGGGGTCCTGAAGCCCCTCGACCGCTATCTCGTAGATCGCATTGTGCTCCAGGGCTTCGCCTTCCTTGAGACCCAGGATAAGCCGGTTACCAACGGACTCGAGATCACCGAACCGGCTGGAGATGTCGACGGACGCCGTTGCGCGCTCCTCATAGTCACGGAACCCCTTGATCACATGGAAGCTTCGGGAGCCCGCCGCCTTAATCGGCTCACTTCCCTCCAGGATAAGGGCATTGTGGTAATCCAGCGCCTGAACCCTGCGAACCGTCGGCCGGGTATCGTCGACGCCCGTGAGGAGCTCGTCCGGTGCCGGTTCGGCGACCTCCCCGGTCTCTTCCCGAACGAGGCTGACTTGGTAAAGCTTACCGACGATGGCCTCGGGCGCTATAAACTCGATATGGTTTTCGGCGTTGAGAATATAGCCGACGCTATTCGCGCTGTTGGGCTGAATACCCTCGCCAGCGGGATACCAGTGGACGGAGACCATGGGTGAGAGGCCGTGGGCTTCAACGGTAACGGTATCCCCTCCCCGGTCGCTGACCTTTGCCCCACCCAGGGGATTACTCGATTTCACGGAAGTGATCACCAGGGGTTCGACAATGGCAACCGCCGCCGGCAGAACGGTCACCTGCTGAGGCTGTGATAGCGCCAGTGAATAGAGTCCGGCCTCGCCGAGAGCCGCAGTAAACGTGAGCCGGTCTCCTCCTGCGGAAACCTCGAACTGCTCTACGCCAAGCAGTCGATCGCCCAGCTGCAGTTCGGTGGCGTTTTGCAGCTGCTGGCCAGCCACTTCGTAGTCGACGCTTTCCCCGGCGGATACGGTAGTGGGGCTGACGCCGTCTATCCGGATTGGCGCCAGGCCGAATAACGGTTCGGTACCGATGAACCAGGGCAGATCGACGTTGATTTGTCCCCCATCAATCAACGCGTTCGGCTGGGTAGCGAACTCGAGGCCGTAGACCGAACCCAGGGTGAAGTCCGCTCCGGAGGGCATGAACACGACATCGCTGCCCTCCAGGTAACTACTTCCATTTACTGCCTCCCCCGTGCCAAGAGAAACCGGCGATATCGTGACGCTGCGCCAGGCTTCGCCGCCGGCGATACCGAGACGCAAGGTATCAGCCGCTACGGTGATCTTGCCGGGTTTCAGTCGCCAGGCATTGGGCAATGGGATCTGTGCGCTGTAGTAGCTGGTTCCGCGGCGCCACTCGAGCAGACCACCTTCGAAGCGCATTTGGTTGACGTTATAGGAATGCACATTGGCACGAACTCGGGCAACGGAATGCGACTGCAAGCCGTCCAAACCGGAGTCTACATCGGCCAGTCCGAAGCCTCCGCTGACGGGGCGCACCAGGAGCTCGCCATTGAGTACGGCAGCCGAGGGTGCCGTGATCCGGCCCATAACCGGGTCTCCTTTTCCGGAAAGGAGCAGTGGGAGGGACAGGACCTGAATCTCGGCCCCGCCATGGATCAGAAGCCGCCCGGGCTGCCTGCGCAGTCTTTCAACGGTAGACATACCGTGGAGATGGCTTGTTACGACCCGATCCGGAACGGTGACGTCCCGGACCTCAACGCGGTCGGCAAACAGCAGGTAGGCGTTTGAGTCATCCACCTCGATATGGAAGAACTCGGGCTCCCCCTCCCCACGCAGCGGGTAGCGCGTCAACTGGTCGCTGTTGACGTTCCCCTGGTAGAGCCGTTCACCCTCGACCAGCAGCACAGTGGCACCCGACAGCCGCAACTGCCCCCAGGTTCGCTGCTCCCGGTTGAGAATTAAGTTGACGCGTTCCGGCGCGTAGATTTCCGTAATATCGAAGACTTCAAGGTCGAGGCTCTCGCCGCTCAGGGAGGCGACGAACCGGCCCGATAGCGCCAACTGCTGCACCTCTGCCCGGGTCTGTATCTTGGAGAGATACTGGGGCTGTGCGCCGTCGCGCAGGCTGAAGAGGCGGATCTCGTTTTCGTGGGCAGTCGCCAGCAGATCGCCGAAGCGGCGGAACTGGGAGACGTTTGTCAGCCTTATTTTGGAGTCGAATTCCACACGCAGGGACGCATCGACGGCGCGATCGAGGGTGAAATCCCCATTGCTCAGTTCCACCTCGAGGGTCCCGATAGTATCCCCCGGAACCGGCACGCTGATGGTGTTGGCGTTTTCGACCCGAATCGCCCCGGGGTTTTTGCCGTTGATGCGGACCTTTGTCTGCGCCGAGACACCGCGCCCCCTAATGCCGATAAACTCGCCGGCATTGAAGAGGAAACGATCCACGCTTGCGTTGAAGCGTCCTTCACTGCGATCGAACTGACCGATTGCCTCGATGACCGGGTCGGTAATGTAGGTAAAGCTCGCCGGCAGCAGGTCTGCCAACCTGCCGTTTTGCACGGCCACGCCTACGGAGCGGTTGTCATCCGGCGCCTGCGCCAGGCCGGGCGCCCGGAAGCGCAGCTCGTTTTCCGTAATTCCCAGGATATCACCCGCGGCGACCGCCTGACCGCCGACCTCGATGGCCGTTTCGGTATCGAACCCGCGTCCGCGGATCACCACCTCGTCTCCACCGCGCCATGTGCCGGTTCGGGGGGATACCGACTCGATCACCGGCCGGGCGCCCTCCACCGCTACAAAACGGAAGGTGTAGGGCTTGTTTAGCGTTTTTCCGTGAAGGTCGCGAACGTTCTCCGACAGAGTGACCCAGTAGGCCTTGTTGCCCTGCAGCGGTCGGCTTGGCCTGAAGATCAGTCGCCCGCCATCGCTTGTCACCTGCTGCGAAACAAATCCGGAGACCGGAACGCCGTCCAGCGTGACCTCGATAAGTCCGCTTCCGAAGTCCTGGACCTGACCATGATCGATGATGCGGTTGAACTGCACTTCAATAGTGTCGCCTACCGGCAGGTTCCCGCCCGGGGCGGGCGTTTGTCCGCTAACAGCCAGATCGCGGTTGGCAATGGTATTCATCCCGCCGCCCAGATGATTGGCCGCTCCCGGGTCGTCGATGGGGTTTTCGACCGGTTCTCCGTCGACATAGGCGAATACGGTGCCGGCGTAGAGCGCATCGGCGGTAAACTCCACCGTCGTCACGTCCCCCGTGACGGTGAAATAGTTCACCAATGGCGGGGCTTCCTGGAAAGCGCCATTGAGCCAATCGGTTACGTCATATAGCTGGAGGTCGCCCTGGCCGCCGGCAACGTACAGTGTTTGGCCGACAAGCTTCATTTCCTTCAGGAAGAGGTCGCCGCTACGAACGAGATAGGCCAGGTTGAGGGCTCCGAGCGGTTGGTACTGGAGCGAATCGGCTTTATAGGCAACTACCGTACCGGTATTGCCGCCCCCTACCAGGATCAGGTCGCCTTCGACGAGCAGGTCCGAGGGGGTAAAGCGACCGCCCGCCTTATCCACTGTCTCAAAGGAGTGCGCCGTCTCGTAGGTTCCGCTGGCCAGTTCGACCGCGACCACCCGCTTGGTGTCCGGCAGGGTCGACCAGAGCAGCCCGCCCTCGATGGCCAGTTTTCCGGGGGAGCCTCCCAGGCGCTCGACTCCGATGACACGAAGAGGCGTGAGGCTTCGGTCCGACTCGACACGGAAGATTTCCACGCCTCCGCCAGTAGCGACATAGAGGACGCCCCGCTCAAGCAGGATGTCGCTCACAACCGCTTCGAACGTTCGGCTTGCCAGGAGCAGAGGATCGGTCGGTAGCGTCGTATCGAAATGGAACAGGCGCTTTCCGCCTGCGACAAAGAGGCTCTCTTCGCCAAGCTGCATGCCCACGAAGCCGCTGGGCGGCAGCCCGCCCGTCACGTCGAAATGGTAGGGATAGAGTTGGTCCGCTACCTCCTTTTCCAGAATTATCGGGTGAACCGGGTCGGACACATCCGCGATTACCAGCCTGGCGACACTACTATCCAACCGCTTGACGACGCCGCCCGAGCGGTCCAGAACGTCGTAGCTTCCCCCCGTTATCGCATAGAGCGCCTGCCCACGAATGGCAATCGCCGAAACCGGACTGGGCTTATCGCTGGCGAGATTGACACTGCCGGTCGCGGCTCCCGAATAGAAGTAGTCCACCGGAGAGCGGCTGATTTCGCCCGGGAAGAGGTCGCTTTCGATGGTGACCCCGGCCTTGCCGAAGGCGCCCGCGGACGCTACGACTTCGATTTTGTTACTGCTGTAGACCCTAAGGTCGCCTGCCTTTGCACCGGCGAATCTGACCGTATTGCCATGGCTGAAGCCGCGGCCGTAGATTTCAACACGATTACCCCCCTGCGGCGGCCCGGTATGCGGAGCAATATCATCGATGGCGACCTGCGGAAGTATAGTGGCACCAGCATGCTTTACATAGTCGAGCCCCTGGTCCTTTCGCTCCACACGCACTGCCAGGGAGAGACTCTGCGAGCCGAACCCCAAATCGGGTACTGCGAAACGAACCCGGTCATCTTCGAGCGCCAGAATGTCCTGCGAAGCGATCGCCGTTTCACCGAACCAGACGCCGATCTGCTCCGGGTCAATTCCGAAGTTGCGTCCGGAAATCGAGGCGATCTCCGTCCCGTCGGCGTGGAAATAGTGTAACCCCGTCTGGTCCTCGACCTCACGGACGACCGAGTCGATGACCGGGCGTATACCGCCGTTGCGGACGTATTGGGCGGAAACTGCGCGGTTCAGGGGGTGTCCCGCCAGGTCTGTAAGGGCTCCGGTTACCTCGATTGTGACCGGACCGCTGTACTCACCCGTGAAGCCGATCTCGATCAGCCCGCCGTAGAGGGTGTTGGTGCCCACCAACTCTACACCGGCGAGGGGCTGGGAATCCCCGCCCAGCACCTGGACCGCTTGCTTGAGGTGCGCGGCATCGGTGTTGATCAGACAGTTGAAGGCGATCGTGATCGTTTCGGACGATGCGAGGGTGCTGCCCGTGCCCGGCGCTATATCGGTGGCGGCCAGATAGGGAGCACCATTGGTTTCGATACCCGGTCCGTTGGACTGGAGCGTGGTGCCGCCGATAGCGACGAGCTCCGAGCCGGTTCCCTCGTTGTACTCCCAGTAGCCAACCTCGAACTCCCCGGACTCGCCTTGGCGGTAAATAAGGTACTGCGAGTCCGTTGTAACGTTGACGACTCCGTGCTGCGCCTGAAGCGAGGGTAGATCGTAGGCCGTGTAGCCTGCCGGAACCGTCGCCCGCGCGAGCTTGTGAACACGGTAGTCGGGCTCATTTCCAAAAGTGCTGAATACCGCCAGGTAGAGTTGGCCCTCGCGGACAAAAAGCGCGTACAGCTCACCATTGAGCCACTGTATATCGACCGGAGCGCCGGCCAGCGACTCGGCGCCGGAGCCATCGCCGCCAAACTCGATGTTGGCGTAACCGGGGGCCGACACAAGACCATCCTTTTCGGTCGCGAAGAAGCGGATATAGCCGGTCCCCAAATCGTTGGACGCCGCCACCGCAAGGAGTCCGCGAGTCTTGTCGACCGCGACGTCCATCGCGCGATGTCCCGGGAGCTTCACATTCGAAACCAACAGGGGATGGGAAATATCGTTGGTGTCTACCACCTGAATGCCGTCGGAGCCGTTAGCCAGATAGATTTGGTTGCCGAGTACGGCCAGCCCGGTGACCGGCTGCGCCAGACGCATCTGCGAGAGGCGAACCGGACGCTCCCAGAGGCCGATGTCGTAAATCTCCAGCCCCGCCTCCATGAGAAAACGGTTGCTCCCCGTCGGCCGGCTGCCCGATTTGACCCCGACATAGAGTCGGTCTCCGATGCTCTCCGAGGCCCCAATCTCCATCGGGGGGTAATTGGGCAGTTCGATCCCCAGTCCCTTCGGTAGCGTGTAGGAGATGTCGCCGACGTGAACCTCCTCAACGCTCCCGCCCGCGGGCACCCGCAGATAGACACTGTAGATATCAGGATCGATGACTCCGGGGAGAATAAATTGGAAGCTATTCAGCGTTAGAACGTCGTCCTGGAGATCAATCGTCTCCTGACCTGCTGCCTCTTCGAAAGGACTCCGTCCCGTATAGATTTCCGTAGCGCTGCTCTTGGCCCTCAGAATAACCCGGGTACCCGGCAGAATGACGGCATCGGAAGCCTTCACTTTGACCAGGCGTCCGCCCTCCTTATTGGCTGCGTCGGGCGCGATGGAGAAGTCGATATCAGCCAATTCCACGTCGGCGCCTGCTATCAAGGCCCCGAGCCAGTCTTCGCGCAGCCCTCCGTCATCCAACCGGAGGTGGAGCTGCCCCGGCTTCAACGGAAGCATGTCGAGCGCGTGCGGGGCGATTGTCAACGTGTTCTCGTCGACCCATTGGAACGGCACATCATACTCGTTGACCTGCACGCGGAGTTCCGGCCGGAACCCTTGACCATGCAGGGTAATCGGGCCCTGCTGGCTCAATAGAAACGCACCGTTCCCGATATGCCGTATTGCCGGCTGTTTGGAACCGGCCGCAGCAATACCGAAGTCGAGCGCATAAGGCATCCAGAGACCACCCCCGCGCGTATTTTCGGCATCGGCCACTTCAAGGCGAAGCGAGTCCCCCGGCACTTTGTCGAAGCGAATTTGGAAGCGCTCGGCAATGGGGCCGTCCGCTTCGACGGGAACGAGTTCGAACGGAACGCTCGTCTCGTTTCCGTCACCCACCCGCCTGACGAGGGAGATGGCATCGGCAGCGAGCGACTCGATGGTCACCGGCTCGTTGAAACGGATTTCCAACGTGGCGTCCGGGTCTGCGGGCAGCAGACCGCCCTGAGTTACGGAGGCACCCGCCACGAGCGAATCGGGAAGTTCGAAGATCTCCAACCCCCGGGCACCGCCGCCCGCAATGATACGGCCCTTGAAGATGTCAAGCGCCTCCACGTGCTCCACGTTACCCGCCGACACAATCCTCGGTTCCGCCGGATTGCGGATATCGACGATAACGATGCCATTATCGGCCGAGATAAACAGCAAGCTGCCGATAACCTTCAGTCGAAGCGCCCTGCCCGCCTTCTCCTGCAAATGCCCGTCCAGCGAAAGACGATGGCGCTCGCCCTGCCCCTCCAGCTCGACGAACTCGACGCCCTTGCTGCCCAGTGCCGCTATCAACCAGTCGCCGTAGGGGGTCGCATCGAACACGTTCCCCTCGAACAGATACTGCCGGGTCAAGGCCGGGTCGAACAGATTGACTGCCTGAAGAAGCGACTCCTCGGAAGGCCTCGGCTCAGCCGCGGTATAGGTCTCCCAAACCGGTGGGCATTGAGCTCCCCAGCTCTTGGCCGCGTGGGCACCGCCACTGTATAGCCACCCCTCGTCGATTAGCAGCGTGGAGCCGCTCTCGATTCCCGTCACGGCCGATTCATCGAATGCAACGGGGTCGAACGGCTCCTGGTAGTTGAACAGCTCCAGCGGACCCGGCGCCCCTTTGGCACCGACATATAGGCAGCCTTGTGAATTCGGAGTCTTTCCGGAGGGATGACTGGTGGCTGCGAACAGTACGTGCCCCTGCTTGGCCACATTGACCGTATGGCCGCCCGGTTCGACACTGCCAATAAATTGCAGACCGTTTTGCTCATCCAGGTTAAGCCGTGCGATGCCGCCATTACCGGATGCGACATAGAGCCGCCGGCGCATGACGCCCTCTTCGTACTCCGTCTCAGGAGAGATGCGAATCGAATCGAGCGTAGTGGCGAAGTCCATCGCCTTCTGCTTTTCGATGAGGGCCTTGTCGCTATCGCTCAGCTGGTAGCCATCGGCCTGTTTGGCTATCAAACCATATGCCTGCGCCTTGAGCCGAAGCTTCTCCTCCCCTTCGCCCCCGGCTGGCAGGGCCGTCTCTCCACCGACCAGCGACGGCAGGCGCGGGTCCTGGATATCAAAGCTCGCCGCGCGCGTGCTGTCCGGAAAATCGACGCCCCCCACGCTCTTTTTGACGAATCCCTGATAGAGATAGCCGCCGTTGGTGATCGCCACACCGGCTTCGCTGTCGACGTAGATGTCACTGGGGAATACGAGGGAAGGTTGGGTCGAGGCGAGCATCTTCAGTCCATAACCGAATCCCTCGTCTCCCTGCAGTGCGGTCTGGTTCCCATACCGATCCTCACCGGTGACATCGTGCAGCCCGGGGACGCCCTTGGGCGTGGCGACCCGGATGCGGGTTGTGGACAGCACCTCGACATCTTGAACCGGCATTGATCCAATCCGGATGCTCAGGCCATCCATGACGGTATTGCCCGGTTCGAAGCCTTCACCGTCAATGGTAACCTTGGTCCCGCCCCGAACCGGTCCCCAGCGCGGCGACAGCGAATCGAAGCGGATCGGCGCATCCACCATCAAGCCGCCAAAGAGGGTTGCACTCTCCCATATTCCGCCCCGCTTGGCCGAAACGGTGACGTCGTACTGCCCCTCGCTGGGGATTGGGGGCACCGTAACGGTAAAGATCGCCGCTACGCTTTCGCCGCTGACCGAGACCGAGTCGATTGCCGCCAAAACATCACCGACATAGATCCGTGTGTTCTCCGGTGTGGCGTCACTCCCCCGCACCGAGACCGTAACCGCCGCAGCGTGATCCTTCGCAACCCGGCGCGGTACCACGGCATCGACCGACAAGTTGCCGAATGAGCCCCCCCGGAATTTGAATTCACGGCGCTGTGTCTGGTGAAGGCGGTACAGCTCAATCGGGCCGCTCTCGTCCGGCTTGACCGACGCGACCCCCTCTTCGACGACGAGCGTCAGGATCTCCCCGGTTTCCAGACCCTCGATAGCGCCCTGGGACAGAGTGAGAATCGCATCATTGTTGGTGATCAGCTTATCCACGGCCACGGGTTGGGCCTGGGCGTCGAGCAGTGTGAAACGTTCGAGGTTCGGCGGATACTGGTCGATTGCCTTGTTAAAGCGCACTCGGATCGAGACCTTCCCGTCAGGGGTGCGATCCAAAATCCCACTATAGGGGATGTAATCAGCGATCTGGAGAATGACATCCGGAGTGACCTGCACGGCGTCGCCGCCGCCGGCCACAACCGAACTCCTGCCGGCCACGATGACATCCAGCAGGTGCCCCCCAAGGCTCTCCATTCCTTCGGAAACCCGGGGAGACGCGGGATCCGTAATATCCACAGTCACAATCCCGCGTGCTTCGGTGGCTAGGTAGGCCGTACTGCCTTTCACATCCAGATCGAACACGCTTCCCACGTCGGTGACACGGGCAGCGATACGGGGTGCCGTAGGCTCGCCAATATCCACGACGACAAAGCCGCCTTTGCCCGCCGCGACAAACGCGTACCGACCGCTCACTTTTACGCGGCTTCCGGGAATATCCAGCGTTCCCACGACGCGGCTGCCGATTTCCGGCGCCTTTTCCACCACGTAGAAGCCGCCGCCTCCCACTCGTTCAACCTCAATCAGCCGGTTCGCCTGGAAATCGAACTCACCGCCGACGGCAACGAAGTGCTTTCTGTCTCCGGCTTTCTGCGGCACCGGCGCGATATCCAGAAGCGGCTTGTCAGCCGGCATCGCAAGCCTTTCGGTCATATAGAGCTTGTTGGGCAGGTAGCTGTCGACAGTGCCGAAGCCTTCCTCGTAAAGCGCCAGCAGTGCCCGGTTATTTCGTACCGCCACCCCCTTTGCCGCCAAGGATGGAAGCGCCAAGTCACCAATAATCGTGCTGTTGTTGATGTTCAGAGAATCGAACCCGACGACAAAAATCCGTGCTCCGCCAGGCTGCCCTCCCTCGAACCGCATCGCGGTTACGAAGATGCGGTCTACCCCTTTCTCGAAGTACGGCTCGACACCGATCGCCCGATAGCCGGAGGGCAGGTCAATGGTGGTGAGAATCCGGTCGTCGACCCCGTCACCATCTTTGTCGATAAGCCCACGGAGGTCGTCGAGGTTATAGGCTTGGCCCGTATAATCCGATGCATTGACGTTATAGACGACCACGCCCCCCGTACCCTGCGCGGCGATGAGGAAGTTACCGGTCGGGTCCAGTTCCAGGTCGTAGATTCGGCCCTTGCCTTCTATGGAAGCCTGAACCGGCTGAAGGTAGGTAAACGCCTGCTTGAGGGTCTTCTCCTGCCCTCCCAGATTAACCTGGACATCAACGGTGCCAATCGTGCCCCCGGGCGTCACGACTTCGAGGGTACCTGTATCCACCAGCTTGATCTCGTCCGGGGCGACAGGAATACCGCCGAAGGTGACCACAATGGATTTACCTTCTGTCCGGAAACCCTGCCCGTGGAGTCTAACGGTGGTTCCACCGTTGAGCGAACCGGATTTCGGCTCGATGCTATTCAGCAGGAAGGGTTGCACGTAGTGCACCGCACCCGTGAGCCCTCCGGTACTGCCGTCTTCGGCCCGCACCTCGATGCGCGCCGGGCCCGGATAGTTGGTTGGCGCCGTGACCCGATAACGTACGTTACCGTCCGGTAGCGGCTCACTTCCGTCGACGGGGGCTTCCTGTCCTGCAACCGTCACGGACGCGGCCCCGGCGTCGCGGTTTACGATGATATCCAGGGTCCCCCCTTCGAGGGGCAGCGATACCGGCGAGACATCGAGGATTTCGAGCCTTGGCGAAGTTCCGGAGCCGGTCGTGAAGGTAAAGCTATAGTCGACGAGGCCCCGGGTCCTGCGGCTTCCTGCTTCCTCCCTGAGCTGCACCCGATAGGTTTGGTGCGGGTGCAGGGCTGCTTCCGGCCGGATTTTGAGCAAGCGCCCATTGACGCCGGTATCAATGGCAAAGGCTTCCTCTTCGAGCCCATCGTCGGCGACGCGATATAGCGATATATAACTGCTCAGGTCGTTACGGGCGGACAAGCTCTTGGTGAAACGGACTTCAATCGGCGTATCGGTCCGCACACCGATTTCACCCGTCTTCGGTTCGGTATCGACCACATCGAGCGTCAGGCTGTCGACGAATTTGAGCGTCGATATACCTGTACCCCGGCCCTCCCAGTGGCCAAACAGCGCAATCCCATCGCCGGTAAACAGCAGTGGATCACTCCAGGCCGGCAGGGGCACGTCGGCTCCGCGCGCGCTACGCTCGCATTGCGGATAGACCGCCATGGCATCCAGCAGGCCAACCGCCGAATGGCTGCCGTCGTATATGGCGAGGTAATGGCTGTTTTTCCCGAAGCCTTCGCCGCATTCGCGATCCGTCTTTCGCGTCAGGTTGACGCCCAGCGTAGCAAGTGACCGTACCCCCCGGCTGACTCCCGGAACCTTGAAGCCGTTGCCGTCGTAATCAGCGATTTGGCGAATATATTCCGGACGTTCGGCATCGAATACCGTGTACGCATCACCCGTTCCGAAGCGCTGCCGCCCCCTCGATACACCGGTTTGCCCCGGGCTATCGTGGGTTGCCAATTGAGGCAGCGAGGGTTTGGCCAGATCGAATATGAACCGCCTGCTACTGGATACGATGTGCAGCTGATCGCCGATGGTCTCGATATCCCGCACATCAAGTGGGATGGTGCGTCCGTTGACGGCCGCACTCGATATCTTGGAAAGCAGGCTGGGCCTTAACGGATCGGAGAGGCTTACGATGGCGACCTCCTTTTTGGTCGCCACAACAGCCAGCCGATCGCGAATACGGATTTGCTGGGGGGTGCCGTCGAGCGGCAGGGGCAGTTTATAGAGGATGTCCCGGTCCTTTCCGGGGGGCTGCTCGGTGTAGTCGTCCGGATTCCGGGTTTCGCGATCATAGACCAGCAGCAGGGCCTGATCCTCATGCGGCGTATCGACATGCGGGAAGAGCATACCCTTGGCCGTGACATAGAGGTGGGAGGCCCCCAGCGCCATCGAGGTGGGCTGCATGTCCTGCGGAAGGTTGTAGTAGCCAAGCCCGTGCCGCGGTGCCGCTTCGGCGAGGTTGGCCGGGTCGTACTTGACGAGACTGATCCAGCCGGGCGCGTAGAATGAATCGACCACCTCCTTCGAGTAGACATCTCCCGGTTGGGGAACGCCTTCACCACGGATACCCGCCCCCAGGACATAGAGCAGGTTGAGCGACTCATCGGAGGAGATGTCGACAATGCGCCCGGGAGGCAGCTTGGCCGCGTCGGGCACGTACGCTGCCACAAACCGCGCCTGGATATCCGACTTCGACAGGATCGGTTCGGTCTCCAGGGTTCGGGAAACATCGAGCTTCCCATAGAAGAGTGCATTTTTGAGCAGGAATCGCCGCCCGAGATTGTCGGATATCTCGATATCCACGAATCCGCGATAGCCGCTCTGATCGTTTTCGCGGAAATCGGGAACCAGCCAGGACATCTTTTCCGCGCTGTAGAGACTCAGCCGCCCATCTCCGACGCGGTCGATAACGGCGGAGTCGGATTGGCCGCTCTTGTAAGCCTTGATCTCCACGCCCGCATGGAATCCCCAACCCACGATGGAGACCTGGTCGTTGGCTCCTGCCTGACTAACACTCACCACCGCCGGATGGATAAAGGAGACCTCCAGCTGATCGAGATAGGTAAAGCCACCCAGTACAGTGTCTTGCAAACCGAACCGCGTCGTCACGGTGACGGCTGCCGGTCCGGCGTAGTTGGGAACCGTTTTGGCGAAAAGCTTGTAGATCCCTGTCGCCTCATCGTACCCGGCCTTGTCGATCGCCAGGGGTTGGCCGCCAACCGATAGAGCGGGTTCTTCTCCGAAACCGGTACCGCGAACGACGATTTCGGTTCCGCCCCGAACGTCACCCGAGCTTACGCAAGGCAAGCCGTCCTCAACGGCTACGGTGCAGATGGATGTGATATCCGGATGGCGGGCCTCTGCATCCGGTACGGTAGTGAACTTGAAGAGATAATCACTCGCCAGCGGATTACCGGAGACGGGGGCGATCCCCTCCTTGAGCCGTACATAATAGCGGCGGTTCGGTTCGAGGAATTGGTCGAGTTTGCGCTCGATCACGATCACGCGCTGATTCAACCCGTCGTCGCGTTTGGCAAAGTGTACATCGAACTGGTTGGAGACAGGCGTCCCCACCAAAGCGTCTCCCTGCAGCACCTCCACATAGTCCGCCAGTGGTGTATCTGCAGGGAGGGGGGCCGACAATTGCAGCGTAACTTCGGGAAGCTCGACATCCACGTTCGCTTCATCGCTGACAGGAGTATGGGCAAGAACCGTAAGCGTCGGCATCTCCAACCGGTCGATACCTTTGCGGCCGGCTGCCACCTGAACCGCACCCCGGGCGATGGTGATACCCCGTGCCGCGAAATCCGTTGTCGATGCATCCCGGTGAGTCACGGCGGGAACGGTGATGTCGAGGTTTTGCTCGTCAAGCTTCGCCAGGTCGATGATTTCCACAACCGATTGGTCCGGACGGTCGGTCTGGTCGGAGTAGTGGACGGTCACATAGGCGGAATTACCGGCGACATGAACGTCATAGACGCCGTCTGTCACCAGGTCGGGGCGCTCGGGCGTGAGTTCCACGACCTGCCGCACGGATGGCTGGAACGGGTCGCTGATGTCGACAATGTTCAGCTGTGAGGTACCCCCTCCGCCCGCCATATCGGTGACGAACAGGCGATCGCCCTCCAGGAACAGGCGGTTGGCGACACCCAGGGTATCCACTTGGCCGACGATGGGTAGGGCCGGATCCGCGAGATCGGCCACCACAACCCCCTGGTGAGAGGCGGCGATGAAGGCATACCGCCCCGATACCTTGACGTCACGGGCGAAGCCGCTGGGCTTGATATACCCGACGTGGTACGGCGCTCTGAGATTGCTGATGTCCATGATCTGCACACCGCCGTAGCCATTGGCGACCAGTGCCAAATCATCCTCTCTCGCTATGCCATAGGCGTCCGGATAGGGAAGGTCGACCCGGCCAGTCAACTGATAGGGAAGCCCGAACTGCTGATCGCCGTTCTGGTTGTTGAAGATCAGGAGCTCCGCGCTACTGTTGTCCAGATAAAGGGCACCACTCCCCTCGGCGCCGTCGGGTCCATTGAGCCAATCCTTTTTGATTTCATTGGAGAGGGCGCCGACAAAACGGCAGGCGTCGCCGAACGGGTTGCCCCGGGTCCCGCACTCGGTCTGCCCCGTGACGCCGGACTTGGATGCAAACACCAGGTTCGAATCTGCGTGGATCTCCCCGATGGTGCCCTTGAAAATTTCGGAGGCGCCATTGAGAAGGTCGGAGTAGACAAAGAAGTCGCCTTCACCGTTGCCCTGGGACTCATCGACCGCATCCATGATGAAGAGGCCGGTACGGGGCCCCGGAGCGAGCCCGGCATCTTCTGCCGCAGTGATATTACCCAGCCCGGCCTCGATCCGCATCGGATCGGCGGTCGACCATGCCGCCACCATCGCGCCCCTCCGGTCGGGCGACTGGTACTGGTCAACCGCTGAGTAATAAACACCTTTCCCATACTCGGGATTGTCCTCCCCGGGAGCGATATATCGGCGCTGACTGAAGGGCAGGCCTACCTCGTAGATCGTCTCTTCCGTCACGGTATGTGCCGGTGTCACGACCTTCGTGGTCACCCGGAGCCTTTCGTTTCGCTCATCGCTCCGCCGGAGGACTGTCCCGTCCGAGAAATCCGCCCAGTAGATATATTTGTGATTGTCCGGGTCACTTACCGGGGTGGTGTCTCCGCTGCTGTGCTGGTCGTTCCGATACAGTTCAAGGGGATACTCGTCAAGGACTATCCACTGGCCGGCATCCCCCTGATACTCACGGCGCCAGTACATCTGAACATTTTCGATGTCACCGCCGATATCTTCGATAGACACCAGGGCCCTGAGGGTCTCGGCCCCCGTGACGATGTCCCGATCGAGCGGCCGAAGAACGCTGACCTTCGGCACCACCGTGTCGGCGATGGTCCCGACACTCACCACCTGCGTTTCACCCGATTGCCCGAGCTTGTCGTAGGCGACCGCCTGCAGTGTAAACCCGCTCACTCCCGCGGGTGCGCCGATGCTGGTTCGGTAGACGTGGTCCTGGGCGAAGCTATCGGTTTCGCTGCCATAGCTGTCGTAAACGGTTCTGACAGGGCGACCGTTCACGTAGAAGACCACATGGTCGATCCCTTCAACTCCGAGATCGTCAAAGGCTTCCACGAAGACCTCGATGTCCTCGCCGTCGATTACCACCGCGTTATCGCTGGACGGCGAGATGATTCGCGCTTCGGGCGGTTCATCGGCCTTGATCAGCAGCGGCAGTGGCAGGTCCGTCACAGGGGACTGGTAGCCGTCGATATCGAAAGCTGTCGCCCGGAACCGCAGGGCTTCGCCCACCCGCCCGGCGGGAACGGTCATATGGAACTGGAACGGAGCAGCGGCATCCTCGCCCAGCGGCCTGAAAGCGAAGTCACCGTCCGGCTCACCAATCGCGTACTCGAGCTGGACCCGGTCGACCCCTACTTCCGGATCCCGGGCGGTGACATTCAGAACGATTTCGCGGCCCTCTGTGACCTTGTCCGGTTCACCGATATAGAAGCCCCGGCTGTCGAGCAGACGTATCCCGGTAACCTCCGGCGGCTGGTTGCGGATCAGGCTGATAGCTGTTCCGGTACGCGATTCGTTGCCAATTCCATCGCGGGCGATGACCCGCAAATACAACGCCAACTGGTCGGGAACAGCCTCCCCGTCTTGAGCATTGAGGTACTCATCGATGGTCTTGACGTGTTGTGTGCCCGAGTAGGGGCCCTCGAGCAGCGAGCGTCTCGACACGATCTCCGAGTCGTCGAAGTCGCCATCCCCGTTCAGGTCGGCCAGCATTTCAATGCTGACGAGCCCGACCTTTACGTTGTCCGTAATGTCGGCGCGGTAGGCGAATGACCGGTTTTCGGCCACGGTTGCCGTGCCGCTGGGCCTGACCAGCATAATGACCGGCGCCTCGTCATCTTTCAGGACTTGGACGGTGATGTCGTTCGCGGCCTCTACGGTGCGGGGCGAGTCGGCTCGCTCCTCGGTCGTCGCTGCGCTCAAGACAAGGCTTTTGCCGGCTTGGCCGTAGGGCACCGGCACATAGAACTCATAGGGGAATGCCGTATCGGTGAACATCTTTTCACCGCCATTCAGCCCCTTGACCATCAAGACAACCCGGTCGATGCCCACATCGTCAACCGCATTGATCTGGACGAGCATCGGCGTCCCTTCGATAACCTCGGCCCCCGGTTTGGGAAGACCGAAGGCGACCGTCGGAGGCTCGTCCCGGGTTATGGTGACCTCGATGGTCTCCTCGGCCCGGTGCTTGTCCATATCGCCCTGGGCTACCCCGTAGGTGTCCACCGCCTCGAGATGGATTCTAATGAGATTGTTCTCCGGAACCGACGAATCGAAGGAGGGAACGGGGACCATATAGTTGTATGGCCCCTGCCTCAGGCGCAGTTCATAGGGAGGATTCCCGTTGCCGTACTCAGCGGTCAACTTCACATACCCAACGCCCACATCGTCGAAAGCATGGGCGTTAACGTACAAATCGGTGTTTTCGACGACATGCGCCCCGGGTAGAGGTTCCAGGATGTCCAGTGTGGGCCGTTCGTCGGGCCTTATCGGGTAGCTGATTTCACGCGACTGCCGATTGGCGGCGTCAATCGCGACCACCTTGACCCAAAGGTCGGCCCGGCGGACATCGGAAAGCGGAGTCTCTCCCAGAGAAGATGCGATCTCCCCCAGCAGTGGTGCGTGCAGGATCTGCGAGTACTCCGGGGAGTCGATGTTAACCGTCGATACCGGTTCGAAATCCTTTGCGGGGATCCCGTCCACCGTCCTTACCGGCGAATACTCCCCTTTCCGGTACTCACCACTCTCCAGCAATACCCCGTAGGCCGTATGCAGTTCGAGCGCGTGGACCTTGACGTTGTCGTACCCACGGAACTTGAGGGTAAAGTCCGCACCCTCAATGCCCCCAAAACCTGCCTTTGGGGCGGTGACCACCGGTTCCGGCTTAATCGTGTCGGCGACGACATGGACCTTTCGCTCGGCCGTCCCGACGGCCCCGTCGGAGTCGGCCACTGTAGCGGCGAGTTTCAAGGTTTCATCGAAACGCACCAACCCCTCCGGGATCTCCAGCAGATAGTCTATCTGGCTGGCATAGGGACTGTCCGAAGACGCATACAGCGCGGCCTTGTCCGCATCGTATTTCTCTTCGATGCTGTCGTGAATCGACGAGAATCCCTGCCGCACTTGGGCATCAACCGTGTCGAGTTCCTCGACCGAGAGCACCTGCAGGGGGATCCCATTGGCGGTGATTCGAATCGACTGGGGCGTACTCAAAAAGCGGTCGTCGACCGCCAGCACCCGGGCCCTCACCGCAAAGGTTCCGGCCGCGATCTCCTGGTTTTCAGCCGGGGAGATGAAACGGATTTCCGGGACCATGTTGCCCAGCGGGTGAACGAGGAAGGTGCGCCGTGATTCGTTGCCGACGTTGTCGACGACGAACAGTTCATACTCGGTCGGTTCGGCTTGGTCGAAGGTGACGTCGGTGGTCACCCCGTCCCGAACCATCGGCTCTTCGGGGCATTGGTGCGAATAGTGTTCCGAATAGACTTCCTCAGAAACCGAGCCATCGGGCGCCAGCCGGTTGATAACGAAATGGGTCAGCCCTGCGTCGTCGCTGAGGTCGGTATCGAGACGGAACGGCTCCCCTCTACGCACCCAGAACTCGCCATAATTGAGGCGCTTGGGATCGGTAATCGTCTTTGTGAACTGCCCGTTCACACGGTACGAATGGAATCCGGCCATCTCCAGCATCGGGGCCTCATTGGCATGGACCGGATAGGTGAACGAGTTTTCCGAGACATTTCCGCCCCAGTCCTCCGCCAGCACCGTGAGTTCAAGTTCAGTGACGCCGTGGTCTTTGGGAATTTGGTACGGGAAGAAGGATTCACTGTTGCCGAACCGCGACGCCAAGCTGCGTACCGAGTCCGCACGGTTTTCGAGCAGTTGAATCGACTTCAACAGCCCCGAGTCATCCTCGTGACTGAGCTTGAGGTCGATCTGTTGGCCGGGGACGACAACAGTTCCCTGCTTCGGTGATATCAACTCCAGCCCCGGCCGGGTGACATCGGCATTAACCAGGTGGGTCGACAGCGGCTGAAGGAGAATCGAATCCCGCTGCCCCGAAAGCCGGTCGGTGGCATGGCCCAGCACCGCGAAATGCCGGATCGCAGCGGTGGGCGGAAGCGGTACCGAATACCCGTATTCACCGTACTCACCTGCCTGCAGATGGAAGGTACCCGTCTCGATAAATGCACTTCCTCCGCCTGCCCCCTGATCATCGACCATTACGGCAATTCGGAACTCCGGCCGGACGCGTTTGCTCACGCCGTCCGCGGAATAGCTGCGAACGCCCCTGATCTCTTCGATAGAGAGGATGATCGAGCGGAGGGATCCGGGCAGCGGGCCGCCGTTACCGTCCATCAAAACAGGCCGGACCTCCAGACGGGTCGTATCGGCGCCAATATAGGGCGTCAAATCGAGCTGTCCCTGGGTGCCCACGCTCTCGGCGGCCCGCATTCCGGTACAGACGGCATCTGAATAGGTGGTGACCTCGTATTCCACCGCACCCAGGTCCGGTCCGCTGAGTGTGAGCGATTTGATCTTCTCCGTGGGGTAGTCGAGCGGAGCCCGTGCTTCGAGGGTATCGCCTTCAAACCTCAGAAAGTCCCTTCCGTTGACAGAGAGAATGCCTTCCCAGCCTGCCGCCTCGGGATAGTCGATCCGATAGAACGGACGATTCCCATCCCTTGAAGTGGGTTCGCTCATTCCGAGGACGCCCCGGGATTCGCCGAGACCGGAAAGTGAAGTAAAGAGCGGCAGGTGCGCCACCTTCAGGGCCCCGCCGCCGACGAAGTCATCTTCCACGACGAAAGTACCAGAGACCGCCTGCCCACTCAGTGCACCATCGGCCGGCGCTTCGGCAGCAAGCCGTACAGTCGGCGGCGCGTCCGCAAGGACCGTATAGCGCTCGGTCTGCGTCGATTCGTTACCGGAGGAATCCGTCACCCTGATGGAGAGTGAGAAGTGCCCGCTCTCCTCACCCGGCGGGAACTGCTGCAAATGCAGATCATAGGCGGGGTCGTTCTTGTCAGCCGGTAGGAGAATCTCTTTCGACAACAGGTTGTCCGCCGACGAGATCAGATCGACACTCCCGTCGGAAGCAATCAAGCGAAGATCGTAGGATTGGACGGCGACGTTATCGGAAACTCTGACAGCGACCGCAGCCGCCTGGCTTTCGTAAAGCGGCGTTTCGGGGCTCAGGAAGGTTGCGACAGGCTGGACATCATCATTGAGAATTTCGACCCCGACGGGGTCGGTCTCCGCCTCATTCACCCCGCGGTCGTACGCCCTGACAAACAGCTTCAGGGTTTGGCCGGCGTAGTTCGAAAACGCCTCCGGGATCCTGAGCCTCCCCTCGAAATCCGAATAGAAGCGCTCACCGACCAGGACTGCCCCGAATGTGCCGGGGTTTGCGACCTGTGTCGACTCTACCCGATCCTTTCTGGAAAACACCTCCCACTCTATCGGGAGGTTCATTCCGTCTGCTGCCTCGAGTCGGGGCTTCAAGCCATCGACATACTGGTTGTCGGCCGCCGTACCCCGCACGGTGAAGCTCTGTTCGGGCAGCACACTGACAGCCTCCAACGGCTCTTCAAGAACGACCGTGGGGGGCTCGAGGTCGTCCTCGATCTCCAATTGCAGGTCGATCGTCGTGGTCTGGTCTCTGCTGTCCCGTGCCCGGGCATAGACCCGGGTGTTCTCCGACTCCAGTGTCGGGACTCGAATCGATGCGCTCAAGTAAGCACCCTCGGTGCTGTTCTCGATCTCCCGGCGCTTGAAGCGCTTCAGCGGGTGCTCGCCATCCGTGTCGGTATAGAAATAGAGCACCTCTTCGACCCGCCGGTCGTCGGTAACCAGAGTGGTAATGGTGAAGCTTTCGCCCTCCACGAGCCTTGAACCGGGTGCCGGCTTCCGAACCGAAAGCTTGGGCGGCTCATCGACGACGAGTTCGAACCGCCAGTTGGTGGGCGTATTCGCATTGCCGTAGATGTCTTGCGCGCTCAGTTCGAGCACCAGTTCGCCGCTTTTTCCCTCCGGAATAGCGTACGGGAATCTGCCAGTCACGCTCGACGCTTGGTCGGACGCCGCCGGAGAACCCGAGTGTACGGTCTGACCGTCGATCCGGACCTGAAGGCTCTCGACGCGGGTTTCATCCGCTGCCCGGTAAGAGAAGTAGACCGTATCGCCGGCAAACAGCGGCGCAGCCTGGGATGGGTCCGTAATGGCAAAAGCGGGTGGGGCGTCGTCGGCGCGAATACTCAGCGGAGCGACTACGGGGTCGGAGGAGAGCCCCCGGCTATCCACCGCCGTTACCTCGACCTGAAGGCTCTGGTTCCGGTTATCGAGCGCAAATGAGGCCAAGTCAAAGTCGACTCGTTCGTTGACTTCCGGTCCCGGCACGAGACCGGTGTCGGGATCCTTGGTCTGGGAGCCAAGAACATTGCCATTGGCATCGGTGATGCTGACGGTAAGGGCTTCTATGAACTTATCGTCACGCGCTATGACCGTGAGGTATCCGGACTGCTGGTTGAAGTAGTCCGTCTGGTCAAGGATCACGCCTTCTACCGAAGGCGGCTGATCAGCATAGACCCCGACCACCATGCGGCCTTCGGTTTCATTGCCCGCCTTATCGGTGGCCACCACCCGGACGGGATACCGATCGAATTTAACGCCCTCCAGATACTTGAAAGGAGGTGCGCGAACCATCCTGAGCGCCGAAAAGGCGTGCAGAACACCAGGAATCGACTGAGGCGCGAAATCCTGGCCCGTCAGCCGGTCATTGGCATCACCAGTAAGCAGGAACCCCGCCCCGTCCAGCTTTTTGACCCCGTAAAGTTCAACCGAGCCGACCCCTATGTTGTCGTAGCCCGTCACCTTGAGCACGAAGGCGCTACCCTCCACGATAGAGGCGATGTCGTCACCCGCGTCGGTTTCGTCGATTTCCGGTGAGGCGAAGTTGACCACCGGTGGTTCAGCATCCTGGCCAAGCGTCACCTTGACACGGTTGCTGGTCGCCATCTGGCCGGACGAGTCATGGGCGACGGCGTGGATCGAGAGAGGCACCTCACCCGATACCTCCTCGGGTGTCTCGTAAATCTCGGAAAACGGCGCCCTGTAGTCACTGCCGACGAGATTGTCGTTGACGTAGAAATCCAAATGCTCGATCGCCAAGTCGTCCGATGCGCTGGCACGCAACTCGGCAGGCAGCCCGGCAACGAGACTGGCTCCGTCCACCGGATGGGCCAGGGCGACGGTCGGCGGCTGATCGATTTTGACCGGGACGGCAAGCGGTTCCGACTGGCTCACGGCCTGATGATAGTCAACCGCTTCGGCCAGGAATTCGAGCGAACGCCCCTCCCAGTCTTCCCGGATTTCGATTTCAAAGGTTTCGGTGGTTACGCCGTAACCGTGGTCCCCTTCGCCGGCCTCGGTTTTTTTCGTGTATTCCCTCGTACCAACCGCCTGACCATCCATCAAAAGCCGAACAGCCGTACCTGCCGCCAATGTGTCATCCGCCAAGTCGACGGTAACCCGAAGCGTCTGACCGATAGTGACGCTTGAGCCAGCCAGGGGAGAGGTGATACGAACCGTCGGTTTCGCATTACCGATGATCTTGATGAGCTTGGCAGGAGCCTTGGTGCTCGACCCGTTGCTACCGTGAACAATGGCCGAGAGAGCGCGGGTCGTCTGCGTCGTGCTAATGGACGGAGTGGAGAGCTGCGACTGCCAAACTTCGAAAAGGATTTCGTCCTTGGGGTCCGATGGATTGGGGCGCTTCGACAGGCGAGGATAGTAAGCTTCTCCCAGCTTTTCCCCCTCCATGAAGAACTCCACATACTCTATCCCACTGTCGTTCAACGGCTCGCTGATACTGCCCAGGCGTGACGAAACCGCCGCGACCAGAGGACTCTCCTCGACGATGCTTTTCCCGTCCTCGGGGAGCTCGAAGCTGAACTCGGGCGTGTCCAGTTCTCTTTGGGCGACGACCTTTACCGTTGCAAGGGCGGGAGCGCTCTTCTGACCCGCACTGTCCACGGCGATGGCGGAGAACTGGAAGCTTCGCCCCTCCATTTCCTGTGACAGGGGGAATGAAAGTTGATAGGGCGAGTGTGCACTACGTCCCAGGAGATTTCCCTCCAGCCAAAACTCAACCATCTGTATGGCCACGTCATCGGTGGCTTGGGGCGTCAGATTCAGTTCCGTGCCGACCGATGCTTGCGAAGGTACATCGATGTCAATCTCCGGTGGGGCGTCAGTCGCTGTGACGGGAATATCGACGTATATCCCCGGGTCGCGTTTCAGGCTGGCTCGAAGGACTACCGGCGCCTCCTGAGGGATGATGGCAGACGCCCTTAGCTGCCCTTGGGCGGAAACATTGATGATGCCTTCCGACGCCGATGGCAGTTCATAGGCCAGTTCCAGGGAGTCGTTCAGCGGCGCCGTGCTGCCGTCGTCGAAAACGGCGCTCAACTCGGGCAAGGGCAATGTCGCATTCAAGCGTGACAGATTGAATGGGCCACTCTCCTGTCCTTGGTAGCGGAGTCCGGTCAAGTTTCGTGAATAATCGACCGTAACCGGAACCGGAACGGGGGGTTGTCCCGGGTAAGCGACCTCGATTGCCACTACGTCGGCAGCGGTCTCCTTCAGGGGGTAGACCAAACCATCGGACGTGACAGCAACGACCGATGGCTCCGAGGAGGTATAGGTAACCCCAGTACCGGCACCGGGTGCCGGGGTCAACCCCCGAAATTCGTAATCCAGGGAGGGCAGCAGCCGCGCGAATTGAAGTGCATCGGAGAAAACGAGGGATTCGGGGGCCACATACAATCCGTTGACCGACTCCGAAACCGACTCCCCGAGGTATCTGACCTCGGACAGGCTTGCTTGATTGCCGGAGGCATCGACAACCGTGGCTTCTATCAAAAGCAGGGCATTCCGGGCCATCTCCTCACCCGAGAGAGTCTCCTGAAAAGGCGCAAGGAAATGGAAGTCGGTCTGATCGTCAGTGATTGGGCGCTTCCGAACGAAACCGTTGGTTTCTACGAACGCACTATTTGCTGCCTTCTCGACAACGCCCCCGAAGCGCCTGAGATCCGAGGCTCTCAGGCCCGTCAACTCCACGGAGACGTATGAGATATCGGTGTCGTCGGACGCCGTCAAAGTCAACGTTGCAAACTGTCCACCATCATCGGCCGCGACACCGATTTCGGCGATAGAGACATCAGGAGAGTGGGATTCGTAACTCAAAGTTTCGCTGTAGGTTTGCGAGTTCCCGTCAAGAAACGCCACATCGACGCTCGGCTGGAAAACGGCATTGCCATCGGCAGTAAAAGGGAACGAGCAGGCATTGGGATGGCTGGCGTCACGGATGCTTTCGGCAGGCGTCATGACGTTTCCGCCCGCTGTCACCCCCAGAATAGAGGTGCAATCGCTAACGGATAATAAATAACCGGCAGAGTCGGAGCCTTCGCTCAGCGGAGACTGGGTATGGATATCAAACGTGGGACTGCCGGCAACCGCTTTACCGGCCAGCAAAGTACAGACGAGCGCGACTGCCGCGGAGCGCACGTTCCGTTTCGCCCCAGCCATCTTCCTATAGGCGCAACGCGCGCCTTCACTCTCCATGATAGGTCTCTGATGACTGCATCGATGTCCATCAAAATCCTAAGATTTTGCTCCCCTATTCCGTTTCTGTTTCTGTTTCCGTTTCCGTTTCGAAATTCCGTGATCCGACGCACAAAACCCTGAGCGTTCTGTGAACCTAACAGCGAATGAACGAATATACAACTCTGAAAAAACGTGTTAGCGCAAGTCAGTAATGGCCCCTTCGTACAATTCGTGGGGCTGTACCGGGGAGATCTTACGATGAGCGGGAACGAGGTCGATAGGCTGAAGCTCATCCAGGCGGTAGCAGGGAAACGGCTCAAGCAGTGGAAGCGGCTGGGCAGTTGGGGGCTGAGAGTTCGTCAGGACAGCGATTGATGCGCCCCCGCGAGCAGGGCATCGCTGCCTTGATCTCGTGACAGGAAACGCCCCAACAACGCTATCGGCCCGACAACGCTCCAGGAGATCCAGGTGAAACGCGCCTGACACAGCTCGCTCAGCGGTAGGCACGCATCCAGCAGGAGTGCTTCTGAAATGCTTATAAGGGGACATTCCTGACTAAGCCGCGGCGGCTGTTAGCCACGGCATTAGGGACAACTTTTAACGATTCGGTTCAATATGGCTGGCGCCGCCCATGTAGGGCTGGAGGGCGGCAGGAACGGCGATGCGACCGCCTTCATCCTGGTAATTCTCCATAACGGCTACCAGGGTGCGGCCGACGGCGAGGCCGGAACCGTTCACGGTATGCACCAGCTGCGGCTTTTTCTCCCCGGGATTGCGCCAGCGCGCCTGCATGCGGCGGGCCTGGAAGTCGACAAAATTGGAGCAGGAGGAGATCTCGCGGTATTTGCCCTGGCCCGGTAGCCAGACCTCCAGGTCATAGGTCTTGGCCGCGGAGAAGCCGATGTCGCCGGCACAGAGGTTCATCATGCGATACGGCAGCTCGAGGCGCCTGAGGACCTCTTCGGCATGGCCGGTCAGTTCCTCCAGTGCCTCGAAGGAACGATCAGGACGGACAATCTGAACCAGTTCGACCTTTTCGAACTGATGCTGACGGATCATGCCGCGGGTATCCTTGCCGTAGGAGCCCGCCTCGGAACGAAAACAGGGGGTATGGCAGGCGAACTTGAGCGGCAGATCCTCGGCGGCGAGGATCTGGTCCCGGACCATGTTGGTGACCGGAACCTCGGCGGTCGGAATCAGGTAATAGCCGAGATCGCCCTCCAGTTTGAACAGCTCGTCCTCGAACTTGGGCAGCTGACCGGTACCGCGCAGGCTGTCGGCATTGACCATATAGGGGACGTAGGTCTCACAATAGCCGTGCTCACTGGTCTGCAGGTCGAGCATGAATTGAATCAACGCCCGATGCAGACGAGCCAGGGGGCCGGTCATCACCGTAAAGCGGGAGCCGGTCAGCTTGGCGGCGGTGTCGGAGTCCATCTGGCCGAGGGCATGGCCCACATCCACATGGTCCTTCGGTTCAAAACCGAACTCGGGCGGCCGACCCCATCGACGAATCTCTACGTTATCCTCTTCACTGCTCCCCTCGGGCACCGATTCGTCCGGCAGATTCGGCACACCCATGAGAATGCCATCGAGCTCCTCCTTGATCGCCGAAAGGCGCGACTCGGCCGACTTCAACTTGTCGCCCAGATCGGCCACCGCATCAAGCAGCGGCTGAATATCCTCTCCTTTGGCCTTAGCCTGACCAATCGCTTTGGAGCTCTGGTTGCGCTCGTTCTGGAGCTCCTGAGTCCGGGTCTGGATCGCCTTGCGCTCCGTCTCCAGACGGGCGATGGCATCGGTATCCAGTTCGAAGCCGCGGCGCTTCAACTTCCGGGCAACTTCCTCCAACTCACTACGCAACAGTCTCGGATCCAGCATTGTTTACCTTTCTTGTTTTGCGAACCGCAAAGGCGCAAAGAGCGCCAAGAGAGATATCTTTCTTTGCGACCTTTGCGTGTTTGCGATTGATTCAGTCGTTAATTCGGGCGCTCCAGGTGAGCATGTGGCCGGGTTTGATGGTGTCGCCCAGGTGGTCGATGATGGCCTCCATCTTCTCGGGTGTG
Source organism: Thiohalomonas denitrificans (assembly GCF_016841685.1). Taxonomy (GTDB): domain Bacteria; phylum Pseudomonadota; class Gammaproteobacteria; order Thiohalomonadales; family Thiohalomonadaceae; genus Thiohalomonas; species Thiohalomonas denitrificans_A. The sequence goes on along the minus strand of NZ_JAENYR010000002.1, from coordinate 48,783 downwards.
TCGAAAAACTCCACCACCACTGGCAGATCCAGGGAGAGATCGACCCATTTACTGGTGTGGATTTTCCCCGACTCGCCGTATCCGGCAATGCCCCGAAAGATGGTGACGCCGCGAACCTGTTCCCAATCGTGCAGCCGCTTGAGCAAAACCTCGGCCTGCTTGTTGCCCTCGGTGAGATAGATCCGCGCGATGGTCACTTCGGTACCCTTCACAGCCATTGTCTCCCTGCCAATACCCCTGCCCAGGCGGCTGCGACGCAGAGTACGGCACTGAATGCCACATTGCCGAAAGCCTTGAGCGGCTCGCCGCCTTCAAGCAGGTGGATCGTCTCGATGGAAAAGGTGGAGAAGGTGGTGAAGGCCCCCAGGATCCCAACCATGAGGAAGGCTCGCCACTCCGGCGCCAGAATCGAGCGCTCCACCAGCCAGATAAAGCACCATCCCATGGCCAGGGAGCCGATGACATTGACGGCCAGCGTGCCCCACGGGAAACCGCGCCCAAGGGCGTTATAGACCCATCCGGATACCCAGAACCGCAGCAGTGCCCCGATAGCACCGCCGCCGGCAATGGCGAGCGCCTGCGACATCGACCAGTCCACCTAACGACAAAGCAGCCATTCTACCCGATAGAAGATACGAGATTCGAGAGATGGGAGGCGCGAGGGGCGATGCTCACCACGGGGGCCACGGGGCACACGGGGTGAGTCAAAAAATAACTTTTAATCACTGAGGTCACGCAGGACTTATTTTCAACCACCATCCCCTCTGTCATATTCAATTTTCCCCGTGTACCCCGTGGTTAATCTTTTAACCACCAGAGGTCGCACGACTGCATGGATGCAGGAGGTAGAGCAACGCATGGAGCAGTTGCCGAGAGTTCACAGAGGACTACTATTTCAACCACTGTCCCCTCTGCGGTATCCAATAATTTCCCCCTCTCCGCGCACCCCGTGGTTAAGAATCTTTTTGATTAGAGATTCGGATGCTTGTGGGTGGGATCTTCGTAGATGTGGTGGTGGTCGAGCACATGCACGGTGGAGGCCTGGGGTCCCTCTTCGCCCTTTTCCTCGGCAAACCATACCTCCGACCCCACCTTCAGATGCTCGAACCCATCATCCACGACCGAATTGCGATGGAAATAGATCTGCCTGCCATCAGCCGCGTCGATGGTGCCGTGGTCGTCAAACAGTTCCGTTACACGACCGTGGGGTGGCGGCTCATGTAGCTTGACGTCACTGCGTAACCGGCCCACGTAGGCATCCAGTTGCTTGTAGATGGCGTCGAAGGCATCCCGAATCACCGCATTCATATCGGTATGACGGTGGTGCTCGTCCGGGCTGCGGCTCGCGACCAGCTCCCCATCCGGGACCGTCACATCGATCCGCACGTGATACAGCTTGCCCTTGTGCTTGTGGCGATGGGGTGCCTCCACCATCACCCGGCAACTCATCACCCGATCGAAGTAGCGGTCCAGTTTGGATGCCTTTTGCCTTATGCGCTGCTCGATGGCCGGAGACGGTTCCATATCGCGAAACGTGATTTCCAGCGGCAATTGCATGGCGCCTCCTGAATGGGGAGTGTCGGAGTTTCTTCCAATTATAGGGCACTTCTACTACTCCGACGCGGATTCTGTCGGGTCCAAAATCACCGAGGCCAAGGCGCGCCGCGCAGGCAAGGGTGGCTCCCTTGTCAAGCGGCGCAATGCGGGATCGGCGATTTTGGACCCGACCCGTCAGGCTCGGGGCCGTCTGGATTAACAGAAGTGCCCTATAGCAATGGTCTCTTCCTCCAGTGCGATTCCGTTGCAAATCCAGAGTCCAGGTAAAACGGCTCCTATCCCTTTTGGACTATTGCGCCAATTCCCGAGCAATCTAGTCTACTTTGACTAGAGTCATTTTAAGAATGTGTCTACCCTGTACTGCCGCGGATAGGAAACCCCGGCGGCTTGGGAAAACACGTTTACCGTTATGGGAGATGGATATGGCTAAGAAGATGCACGAAACACCGATGCTGGATCAACTGGAGACCGGACCCTGGCCCAGCTTTGTAACCAGCCTGAAGCGACTGGCCGACGACAACAACATGATGGTCGACCTGCTCGGACAGCTGGAGACCTCCTATGAAACCAAGAAAGGTTACTGGAAAGGTGGGACCGTCGGGGTGCTCGGCTATGGCGGCGGAATCATTCCACGCTTTACCGAGCTCAAAAACGATAAAGGAATCCCGCTCTACCCCGATGCTGCGGAATTCCATACGTTGCGTGTACAACCGCCTGCCGGCATGCACTATGACACCCAGACCATCCGCAAGATGTGTGACATCTGGGAGCAGTACGGTTCCGGCCTGATAGCCTTCCATGGCCAGTCCGGCGATATCATGTTCCAGGGCTGCACCACGGACAACGTCCAGCCCGCGTTCGACGAGCTGAATGAGATGGGCTTCGACCTGGGGGGAGCCGGTCCCGCTGTGCGTACCGGTATGTCCTGCGTCGGTTCCGCCCGTTGTGAGCACTCGTGTGCCGACGAACAGCGTATCCACCGCATGCTGGTCAACGCCTTCCTGGACGATATGCACCGCCCCGCCCTGCCCTACAAGTTCAAGTTCAAGGTTTCGGGCTGCGGGAACGACTGCATGAACTCCATCCAGCGGGCCGATATGGCCATTATCGGTACCTGGCGCGACGACATGAAGGTCGATCAGGGCGAGTTCAAGAAATACGTCGAAACCAAGGGCCATAAGTGGCTCGTCGACAATGTCATCTCCCGCTGCCCGACCCAGGCCTTGTCCATCAATGATGACGACACGCTGGAAGTCAAGAACCAGGATTGCGTGCGCTGCATGCACTGTATCAATGTCCTCACCAAGTCTCTCTCTCCCGGCGACGACAAGGGCGTTTCGGTGCTGATCGGCGGCAAGCGTACGCTGAAGATCGGCGACCTGATGGGTACCGTCGTCATCCCGTTCATGAAACTCGACAGCGATGAGGAGTATGAAAAGCTGGAGGGGATTGCCGGCGAAATCATCGACTTCTTCGCGGAGAACGCCCTGGAGCACGAGCGTACCGGCGAGATGATCGAGCGTATCGGCCTGGTCAACTTCCTCGAGGGCATCGGCCTCGACCTTGATCCCAACATGATCCAGCGACCGCGCGAAAACCCCTATATCCGCATGGATGGATGGGACGAAGAAGCCGCCAAATGGTTCGAGCGGAAAGCCGCACAGGCGAGCTAAGCACAACCGTCAGTCTTCACAAGGGCGCCTCCGGGCGCCCTTTCTGTTAACGAGGTTTTCCCTGCCGAGATATGAACTCACGATGCCAGCTACTTAGTGCCTTGGCGGGCATCGGCCTGGCGAAATAGTAACCCTGCACATCCTCACACTCGAGTCCCTGTAGCAGCGAAAACTCCGAGCCGGTCTCTACCCCCTCGGCGATAACCCGCAGTCCCAGGTTCTTTCCCAAACCGATAATAGCCTCGGTGATGGTAAGATCCGCCGGGTTAAACTCCATGGCTCGCACAAACGACTGGTCCACCTTTAACCGGTCGATAGGGAAACGGCGCAGATAACTCAGACTGGAGTAACCAGTGCCAAAATCATCGATCGCCAGCCCCAGCCCCATCGCCTTCAGCCGCTCCAGGGTATGGATCGTCGTCTCCACATCGCGCATCAGCATTCCTTCGGTCACCTCCACCTCGATACAGGCCGGGTCGGCACCGGTTTCCCGCAGGATACGGGCAAGCAGATCCGGAAAATCGGGCCGGTGAAACTGGACGGCAGAGACATTGATGGCCATGGTAATGTCCACGTTTTCATCGGCCCAAACGCGCTGCTGTCGGCATGCCTCGCGCAGAACCCACTCCCCGATCGCCACCATGGTGCCACTCTCTTCAGCGACCGAAATAAAGTCGGAGGGCATCAGCATCCCTTCCTTGCGGCGCCAGCGCAGTAGTGCCTCCACTCCCACCAGTTGCTGGGTCATGGTATTCACCTGCGGCTGGTAATAGAGGGTCAGCTCATCCCGCTCGACCGCGGTTCGCAGGTTGTTTTCCAACATCAGCCGGTCCTTGGCCCGTACATTCAACTCGGGGATAAAGAACTGCATATTATTCCGACCCTGCGCCTTGGCGTGGTAGAGGGCTGCACCCGAATTGCGGATGAGCACTTCCACATCGTTGCCGTCATCGGGGTAGACGCTGACACCAATACTGGTGGTCATCCGCACATCGGTCGCATCGATGCGGAAGGGAGTGGAGAGGGTATCCCTGATGCAGTTGGCGAAATTCACGGCGTCGGTCGGTTCCTTTATCCGGGAGAGCGTCACGATGAATTCATCTCCACCACCACGGGCCACGATATCGTCAGAGGCGGTGCAGCCGGGCAATTTTTCGCCAAGCTCCCGCAGAATTTGGTCGCCGGCAGCGTGGCCGAGGGATTCGTTGATGGTTTTGAAGTGATCCACGCCCACCGTCAACACCGCCAGTCTATAGCCCTCCTGACTCGCGTGAGCGATACCCTGCTCCAGCCATTCCCGTAGCAGGCGGCGATTGGGAAGACCCGTCAGCAGATCATGGCGGGCGAGAAAGTCGATGCGCGCCTCGGCCTCCTTTCGTTCACTGATATCGGAGAACATAGCCACATAGTTGATCACTTTGCCCTGCTCATCGTGGACGGCGCTAATGGTCATCCACTCGGGATAGACCTCACCATCCTTGCGACGGTCATAGATTTCACCCTGCCAATGTCCCACCTCGTCGATGGTTTCCCAAATGGCCTGGAAAAACGCATGGTCGTGGCGACCGGAAGAGAGGAAATGGGGATCGTGCCCAATCGCTTCGGCGGACGAGTAGCCGGTTATCCGGCTGAAGGCGTCATTCACCAGGACGATCCGTCGCTGGGCATCGGTGATGAATATCCCCTCGCTGCTCGACTCAAACACCTTCGCCCACAACCGCAGCCGCTCTTCGACCTGCTTGCGTTCGGTGATATCGATGAGGGTACCGGCCATCCGTAGCGGCTGGCCACTCGAGTCTCTGCGCACCACCAGGCCACGGGCCAGGACCCATACAACCTGGCCCGACTTGGTCCGTATTCGGTGCTCGGAGCGGTACTGCGGCACCTCGCCCTTGAGGTGTGCCTCCAGTTCAGCCCGGACCTGCGGCAGGTCTTCCGGGTGGACGAGCTTTTCCCAACTATCCAAGTCTTTGCCCACCTCCTCGGGCGCGTAGCCAAACAGCTCGGTGAACCGGTCACTGAAGTAGGTCTGGCCGCTTTCGAAATCGATATCCCAAAAACCGTCCCGGGAACCTTCCAGCGCCAGTCTCAATCGCTCCTCACTGGTGCGTAGTGCCCGCATTGCCTCGATCTGTTCGGTCACATCGTCATAGACCACCACCACCTCTTTGGTGGGCAGACGATAGACCCAGCTTTCGCGCCAGCCCTGAATGCTGTCGGCCCGGTAAAACCGTGGCTCAATGTGTATCGGCTCGCCACTCTGCCACACCCGGCGCAAAGCGGCAGATATGCCGATGGCCACGGCCCCGGGAAACGTCTCCGCCAGCGACCGATCAATAATATTGACCCGGTCGATCCCCTCGATGCGCTCCAACGCCTTGTTGACATCGGAGAAAATGAATTCGTCGCTCTCTGGCCGATAGCGAAAGAGCGCCACTCCGCTGTTCATGTTGTTAAACAGTTGGCGGTAGCGGTGCTCACTCTCGCGTAGCGATGCCTCGGCCTGGCGACGGTTCGCTTCGAGCTGGATGTTGTCGAAAGCGAAGGAGATGTCGGCCGCCATTTCGTTGAGCAGTTCCAGCAACTCCGAATCGAAGAATCCGGTCTCCCCGGCGCCGACGGCGAGCACCCCTATCGGTCGTCCGTCCTGGTGCAAGGGCAGCGCGGCCCCCGAATGCAGCCCCGCTGCCATCAACTGTCCATCCACGGCAGCCGGCTCTGTTCCAAAATCATTACTGAATTGCAGCGCATCCTCACGCATTGCGTTCAGGATCAGTCTGGGAATGCCCCTGGCCTCCACCTCCAGCGGCAGAACCAGATCACTACGGGGCGCGGCATCCCCATAAGACGCTGCCGTACGGAGCTGCTCATCCTCCCTCATGCCGATCCAGGCGATGCGAAACCCGCCGTGCTCGACGGCAATACGACAGATGTCCGCCAGTAGAAATTCCTGCTCCCGCTCCCGGACGATTGCCTGGTTGGTCTCGCTGAGCGCGGCATAGAGGTTGGTCAGATGCCGGATACGCGCCTCCGCTGCCTTGCGCTCGGTGATGTCACGAATAATTGCCTGCTGGTAAATGGCATTCTCAACCTGAATGGCGCGTGCACTGATTTCCACCGGGAATTTACTGCCGTCAGCTCTCCAGTGAATGTTCTCGTACCGCTTGGCCTCACCGGAAGTTGCAGGTTCGCTACTCGCCCGATTGAGCGGGGTCACGTCCTGGTGACACAGGTCCCTCCAATTCCGGCCAAGCAACCCCCCACGCCCGTAACCATAAATTTCCACGGCCCGATCGTTCGCTTCCACGATACGGCCACGGTTGTCGGTGAGCAGTATGATGTCGTTGGCGTATTTGGTGAGGTAATCAAAGTGCCGGGCCAGCGCCCTTTCTCGCAGTGCCGTCCAGTAGCGAAACGCCCGGAAGTCGGCCTGCTGTTTTCGCCACCAGGATGCCGCAGCGACCGTCATCCCCAGCAGTATCAAAAGAAAGACGCCCGTCAGATGAAAGGCCAGTTCATCTATGGGTGCAAACACCTCCTGTTGATCGATCTTGGCCACCAGGGCCCAGGGGCTGAATCGGACCGGACGGGCCGCGGCGAGGACCGGCTCACCACGATAGTCCACACCGCTGAAAAATCCCTTCTCCAGAATGGCTTGTGCCCCTATCAGTCCCGGAGTATCCCGGGGCAGGGCCAGCGGCGCCTCCGCCTCCAGTAGCTGGCTGATAAAAACCACCTGCCCATTATCGGCGCTCACCAGCAGCAGCTCTGCAGTAGGGCTTGCAGTGGGCCAGGCGGTCAGGAGAGGATAAAAATGTCCGTAGGGCACGATGTGCGCAATCAATACACCGGCAACGGCATTCCCCTTGAGGAGCGGAATAGAAAGGGTGAACCGAACCGGCTGGTCGCCCCCATCCATGCGCCTGTAGTTGCTGAAATAGGCCTGCCTGCTCTCCACCGTCCGGCTCACGGCTTCTGAAAACCGGCCCCCGCGCGCCTCTCCCGCCTCCACCACTACGGTCCCGTCGGCAGCCACTATCTGCACGGCGTCATAACGGTCCTGCTCGACGGCGGCCTGCAGGAACTCGGTCACGTTCTCCTCCTGCTGCAGCGAAATGTCTTCCCCGTCCAGCAACTGCAGTACTGTCCGGCGAAAGGACTCCCGCTCAAGCAGCAGTTGCATGTCACTGACACGCTCCTCCTGCCAGATGGCAACCTGCTGCGACTTGTCAGTGACGACGGCATCCAGCTCCGCCCTGGTCTGATCCAGGGCTTCAGTGTGCTGCTGGTTCCAGATCCCATACGCCGCCAACGCCAGCAGGATTACGGCTCCGATGAACGCGAGAATGAACCGCGGACGAAAGCGTTGCAGATCCGGAGGGGTACGACCGGGAAAATCCGTCTCCCTCTCCGATTCAATACGAGTGGAATCCGGCAGTTGGGGCTCCTGTCTCGGCATTCTGCTTTGTCCCCTTCCTACGAATAAAGCCTGTCCGGGGGCGTGCCCTCACTGCTGGCAACCCGGGTTCGTTCTTCCCCTGAACACTCCATATAACCTTAGACTCATCCGTGCCGGTCAGGCTTCGGCCACACCGATCGACCTCCACGCGGGGCCGAAGCGTGCACTGCTAAACTCCGAAGATGAAAGCATTTCGTCTTCGACACTCGGGGATCCGACGATGAGTGATACCCTGGCGCACTCTCTGGAACCCTTCAATGAACACCTCGAGTCGATTTTCGAGGCATTTTATGAACGCCTGATGTCGGACCGTCACTTCTCGGTCTTTTTCCGTAACGACGACGAAGTCCGAAGCCTGGTGGTCCGCCAGAGGGAACACCTGCGCGCGGCCCTGTACGAAGACGAAGCGCACCTGAAGACCCGCTACCGGGAACTGGGGCACCTCCATCATCGCATCTTCGTTCCCTATCCCGACTTCTCCGTCGGCATCGATTTTCTGGCTGAACAATTTTACGCAGTGGTCTCCAGGATGCCCGACACCACCAACTGTTCGGCCGAACAGGTGTTCCAGTTTTTCCACAAGGTCAAGAACTACACCGCCAGGGGATATCTGGACTGTATGCTGGAAGAGGACAAGGCCAATCTGGAAGTCTTTATCGAGCATATGCAGGAGTCGCGGGAGAGTCTTTCGGGGCTACTTGTGAAGCACCTCTCCTGGTTGAACCGGATGTTGCGGGCCATCGAAAGGGAAGACGAGGATATCCTGCCGGATCTGGAGATGGACAATTCGGAGTTCATCGAATGGATCCTGAGCGACGATGCCGCACGCTACATTGTCCGTGAGGAGGATCGGAATAAACTGTTCGATCTGAATCGGCGCATCTTTACCGATGCACGAAACATCTTCTATTTCATCAAGACGGGGCACTACACCGAGGTGCTGGTGATGTTCACCACCATCAGCAAACACCTGTTGACCCTGACCCATCTGGTGACCGTATTCATTGCCAATTACAGGATGCGGCACATGGTCCGCGACCCGCTGACCGGCCTGCTCAATCGCCAGACCATGAAAGACAACATCCGGCAGAAGCTTCGGCTCTCCATATTGAGCCAACGGCCAATCTCCGTGATCCTGACGGACCTGGATGATTTCAAGCAGGTCAACGATCAATTCGGTCATGTCGCCGGAGACTGTATTCTGAAGCGCAGTGCCGAGATCCTGCGGCGGTTCATACGCACCAGTGATTCGGCCTACCGGTTTGGCGGCGAGGAGTTTCTGTTGCTGCTGGAGGACACTGACGAAAAGGGTGCACGGATGGTAGCCGAAAGCATCCGTGAGGCCGTCGCCGATACACTCTTCCAGTGCGAGGAGCATCAACTACGCATCACCATGAGCCTGGGGGTCGCCACCAACAAAGGCAGCCGCCAGTATTCCCCCGTCGATCTCATCAGCATTGCCGACGCAGGGCTCTACCGGGCAAAACGAGGTGGCAAGAACCGGGTCGGCTCGTGATCGGCACAAGGCCGGCCCCCGATCCCACCCGCGATTGCATCATCACCCTTGATGGCGATGATCAATGCTGGAGTTCAATCCCGCTGCCGAACGGGTATTCGGGCATAGCGGCGGGCCACTCATCGGTCGGGGTTCAACCGAGATGATCGTCCGGCTCGGTGGTGAGGTGTCGGTAATCTCCGCTTCGCTGGCTTCATCGCCGTTGCAGACCTGCCAATTGCCACCGGTTGACGGATCGGGTGCGCGATAACCCACACCGCATCGAAACCGAAAAAACAGCTTCATTTCTCCCTTAAAGGAAAGAGCAAAAACAACAAGTTAGGAGTGATCGTCGATTTCTAACGGCGATCAGGAGGAAAAATCCCTCTGATTAGACAATACTTCTCCGTTAGGAACTGTTACGGACAACAACGGCAGGATGCTTATGACTAACCGGAACTGGACCGAAGCACAGCTGAAACTGGATTTGGAAGAACTGCATCGACTTCTCGACCGGGCGACCAGGGAATCACGGGGACTCCCCGACGATATCGTCGCCCAACGACTGTTCAAACTACTCATTCGGCGTAGACGGGTGCAAATCCAGGCCCTTCACCGGAATTCGGCAGGTATGGAGTGTGGCCCCAGCGGTTCCGCCTCCTTAGAACCGAAAACGACCTGTAACCGAATATAGGACTGCCTGGCAGTGGCCCTCCGACGAATCGCTGCCGCCCATTGCAAAGGCTCAGGCAGCCCGTTCCGGGTGCTTGGCCCCTCCTGAACGAGCACGCAATATCCATTCTGTTCTAAACTGCCGGTAACCAAGAAAGACACGGAGGTCTGATCCATGAAGCTCTGGCTGATCGCCGGAACATTGGCCGCCCTGGCAAGCGGCGCACAGGCAGCTGCTCCCACCACACCAGCCCCGGTCCCCGACCTGCATGCCATGACACCCGCGCAGCTTATCAAGCGCGAGGTTTACACACAGTTCGATGAGGACCTCGGCAAGGTGGAAAAAATTGTCGTCGACGAGCAGAGCCGCCGCCCCTATGTTGTCGTTAAAGTTGGCGGCTTTCTGGGATTGGGCGTCTTGCATATTGCGGTACCGACCTCCGACATCCGTCTTAGGGAAGAGATTCTGGTCATCTCCAGCGAAGTGAAAGGCAAAAAGGTCGGCAGCGAATACCCCTACCAGGAGGAGTACTTCGCAGAGATCCCAACCCATCGGCCCGTGGCGGAACTCAGTCGCGAACCCAGGCCAGAACCACCCGGGGCAGAACCACATAGCGCCATCATCACACGGGTTGAGCACTGACCGGAGTTCCCTCCCGACAGGAGGGTCACCGGCGTTGCCCCCTCAGGAAGCCAAATCTCTGCAGGAGCGCGCCTCCTGCAGGTTTACACCCTCTTCCTTCCGAAGAAAGTCCGCCCCCGGCGCGATACCCCTTCAGCAAGCCGGTTCGCCGTGAGGCTATGCCGCCATTTTCTTGTGAACCCGGCCCTGCATCTCCCCTTGCGGATGAACTGCCGGCGGCTCTGTGGTAATTTCCCCCGCTCTTTCGGCTCCGTCCTATTCCATCCAGGTAACACGTTCCTTTGCTGATGACCCTTAAGCTATCCGACAGCGACCGCCTTCTAGCCGGTTTCAATCCGAACTATGTTCAACGGGGGCGCCACTATGTGCGCGATCGGCGGGTTCTGGAGACCGCGACCGAAGGGCTGGACGGCTCGCTGGTCATCACCGGACGGGTTCGCGGGAGTGGTCTGCAGCTCTACAACGTAGAAGTGCATATCGAGGACGGCTTTGTCAATGGTAACTGCACCTGTCCGGTGGCCTGGAATTGCAAACACGTAGCAGCGGTGCTGCTCGCCGCCGCAAGCCAGCAAACCACTACGAATACCCCTGCCCGCGCGGACCGCTACGCATTGCCTGATGCGGGCGAAGAGGAGAGCTATCCTCCGGAGGTCGACAACCGGCTCCTGTATCTGCTCCATCTCGCGCCCGCGACCAATACCCTGCTCATGCAACCGTTTCGAACACGCCTCACCAAAAGCGGCGCATATGGCAACCTCTCTCTTTTCCGACCAAGCCGCGTGTGGGAGCCGTTTCCGCCCCGTTATCTGTTGAAGTCGGATATCGCCATTTTGCGGAATCTCATTCCCGCCCACAACGTCTCGGAATTTCCCGAGGGGGTTCCAATCCCGCCCGGCGCGGTACCCCTCCTCGAGCGGATGATCGCTTCCGGCCGCTGCCATTGGGTGCATGTCGCCAATCCCGTTTTGCGACCTGGCGATCTGTGCCGGGCCGAGGCCGGCTGGGAGTTGATGTCGGACGGCCGGCAGCAGCTAATACTGAATGCAGACGGAATACCACTGGTGGCGCCTGCGCTCACTCCCCCGTGGTATATCGATCCGGTAAACCATACCGCCGGCCCACTGACGAGCAACCTGCCCGAACCGCTGCTGGCCGAACTGGTAACTCGACCATTCATCACTGCCGATGAGGTCGACGATGTCCTGGATGACTGGGAGCGGCGCTTCGCCGATGTCCCTTTTGCGCGGCCCCAACGTCTGACCGTACACCGGCTGCCGCCCACTCAACCCATCCCCGTACTGCACCTCTACAGCGCCGAGGTGGCGGACTACGAGGGCACCCACAGAGTGCCCGCTGCGCGGCTCAGCTTTGATTACGACGGCCACGTGGTGTCGTGGCCCGGCGAAGGCACCGAACAGGTGGTTTCGGGTGAGGAAATCGTGCGTCTCGATCGGGACCATGAATTTGAAGAGCATGCCGCGCTGCGCCTGCGCGACCGTGGACTCCATCCGCTGTTCGCATTCGAGGGGTTAAGCGCCGCTCCCGATGACAGCAGCGCCTGGGTACCACCGCACCGCGCTGAGGAATTGGAATCGTGGCTTGCGCTACAAGCGGACTTGCCGGCGCTGGAGGCCGAAGGGTGGCGCATCAGCATCGGCGACGATTTCAATTACCGGGCGGTGACGCCAGACGCCTGGTACGGCGATATCGAAGAATCGGGCCGTCAGTGGTTCGATCTGGAACTCGGGATCGAGATCAATGGCGAACGCATCTCGCTGCTGCCGATGCTGCTGGAGTGGATCGAACAGATCCCTGCGGGCGCCCTCTCCGGTCTGCTGGAGGAGTTTCCTGATGACGAAGGCCTGCCCATTCGCCTGGACAACCGGCGCATCGCTTACCTGCCGATAGCACGGCTGAAGGGCATCCTGACCATCCTGGTCGAACTGTTCGACCCGGAGGTTCGGCTCAAAGAGGGTCGCCTGTCGCTGCCCGCCGTGCGGGCCGGCGAACTGCCGCTGCTCGAACGGAACGACTGGAACTGGTCGGGCGGCGACGAATTACGCCGGCTCGGCCAGCGGCTACACGCCTTCTCGGGCATCACCGAAGTCCCGCCGCCCATCGGTTTCAAGGCTTCACTGCGCCACTATCAGCAGACGGGCCTCGACTGGCTACAGTTCCTGCGCGAATTCGGCCTGGGCGGCATCCTTGCCGACGATATGGGTCTTGGCAAGACCGTGCAGACCCTTGCACACCTGATGGTCGAAAAGGAGAGCGGTCGGCTTGACCGTCCCGCCCTGGTCGTCGCCCCCACCAGTCTCATGTTCAACTGGCGCGCGGAGGCGGCCCGGTTCGCCCCGACCCTCAAGGTATTGACCCTGCACGGCCCGGACCGCCTGGACCGGTTTTCCGACATCGAGGACTCCGATCTGGTACTGACCACCTACCCGCTGGTTGGACGCGACATCGACGCCCTCGGCGAACACCAGTTCCACCTGTTGATCCTCGACGAAGCGCAGGCGATCAAGAATCCCCGTGCCAAGGTCAGTCACCATGTGCGTGAGCTATCCGCCCGCCACCGACTCTGCCTCACCGGCACGCCCATGGAAAATCATCTGGGTGAGCTATGGAGCGTATTCGACTTCTTGTTGCCCGGACTGCTCGGTAACGAACGCCAGTTCCGCCGTCTGTTCCGCAATGCCATAGAGCGCCAGGGCGATGACGAGCGCCGCGCCGCCCTGGAGCGGCGCATACGCCCCTTCTTCCTGCGACGCACCAAGGTCGAAGTGGCTCCCGAGTTGCCGCCCAAGAGCGAAATCCTCCGCACCGTGGCCCTCGAAGGCACACAAAGGGACCTTTACGAAACGGTGCGTCTGGCGATGCACGGCAAGGTGCGCGAGGCGCTGTCCGAACAGGGGTTGGATCGCAGCCGCATCGTCGTGCTGGATGCCCTCCTCAAGCTGCGTCAGGTCTGCTGCGATCCGCGCCTGCTGAAGGGTACACGCCCAGGCCGTACCGGGTCGGCGAAGCTACGGATGCTAATGGAACTTCTGCCGGAAATGCTCGAGGAAGGCCGCCGTGTCCTGCTCTTCTCGCAATTCACCAGCATGCTTGCGTTAATCGAGGAGGAGCTGGAGAAACGCAAGATCCCTTATGTCAAACTCACCGGGAAAACCCGCGATCGGCAAACACCGGTCGAGCGCTTTCAGAGCGGTGAAATCCCGTTGTTCCTGATCAGCCTGAAAGCCGGCGGCACCGGTCTCAATCTCACCGCTGCCGACACGGTCATTCACTACGATCCATGGTGGAACCCCGCAGTGGAGGACCAAGCCACCGATCGCGCGCACCGCATCGGCCAACAGAACAAGGTCTTCGTCTACCGACTCATCACCGAAGGCAGCGTGGAAGAGAAGATCGTCCGGATGCAGGAAGAGAAACGCGGACTGGTCGAGTCCCTGTTCAGCGCCACCGGTCCGAAAACCCTTGATGCAAACGATCTTGAAGCGCTGTTCGAGCCGCTCGGATAACCCCCGACTTTCGAGTACCCATCCACGTTGAGTCGCTCAACTCCCGCCACCAAGCGGAGGCGAATCACCAAAGGGGCCGCTTCCGGCAGTAAAATCAAAAAAGCTCCGGCTCCGGAAAGGAGCCGGAGCTTTTCGGATTAGCGTCCTCAAGGGGAGTCGAACCCCTGTCACCGCCGTGAAAGGGCGGTGTCCCGGACCTCTCGACGGTGGGGACACTGTTTGGTGGAGCTAGGCGGGATCGAACCGCCGACCTCCTGCATGCCATGCAGGCGCTCTCCCAGCTGAGCTATAGCCCCGAAAGGGCGCGCATTATAGGATAACTTCAGCGCGGGTAGCAATGCCCCATTTGCTTTGGATATCCCGGAGAGACGAACGGAAATAACGGCGGCGAACGACCCTCGTCTGCTCTGCAAGAAACCGTACACGGGTGATGCGCTATGCAAGAACTCGCAAAAATTTGACCCCCACTCTCCGCCATGCTGGCTACGATTACCTGAGCCCGTTTACAAAACAGTGCACCCGCTGTGGCCGATTCCCGTTTGGCCTTCTACATTTGCTGTCTCAAGCTCGAAACAAAGGCGAAAACGCATGGACCGGAAAGTGAGTAAAACCGCCCCAACGGAAACCTCGACCGAGGCCGGAGCGGAGAGCTATATGGACGAAGAAATGCTGGCCCGCTTCAGGGAGCAGTTGATCCGGCAGCGGGACGAGGTCCGCGCACATCTCGAGCGCGCCCTGGAGGAACCCAAACACCATCCCGAAGCCCTCCCCGATGAAGGCGACCAGGCCTCCAGGGAGGCCGAAACGGAAATGGAACTTCAGGAAATCAATCGACAGCGGAATCAGTTGCACGAAATCGAGGCGGCTCTCCGACGCCTGGACAAGGGTGAATACGGCTACTGCGAGGCGTGCGGGCTCGAGATCGGACTCAAGCGGCTCAACGTCCGTCCGGTTGCCACTCTTTGCATCGACTGCAAGTCGCTGGAGGAAGTCCGCAACCGGCGCTAATGCGATAGGGGGTTTGAGCGTTCACCATTTCAAACGGTGGGGCCGCACTCAACCGAGCGGCTCCACGCCCACTTTTAACTCCTCCGCTCCCACCATCTCCTTCCGCTTTCAATCGGAAAAGGCGAAGGGCGATTTTTCGGTTTTCCCGGCGCAACCTATACCAATTCCAACAGTCCTACTGAGTGACGGAAAAGTGTCCCACCAGGCTCGGAAACAGCTTCCGACTCTGTACAAGGACATCGTCGCTATCAGTGTTCCACTGACAACAGGTGAGCCGGGAAATGGCAGCACAAGCTGACAGAATTTTCAATGCCGAACGCCCCCGTTTTGCCGAGGGTTTATGGCAGGAAGAGGTAAACGTTCGAGATTTCATCTACACCAACATCACACCGTATGATGGTGATGCCTCCTTTTTGACCGGGCCGACCACAGCCACCAAGGTGCTTTGGGAGCAGTGTCGCTTCCTTCTCAAGCAGGAGCAGGACAAGGGTGGTGTCCTCGATATCGATACGAAGACGATTTCCACCATCACCAGTCATGCACCGGGTTATATCGACAAGGCTCGGGAACGGATTGTAGGTCTGCAGACCGACGCCCCGCTCAAACGCTCCATCAAGCCCTTCGGCGGCTGGCGAGTGGTGCAGAAGGCTTGTGAGCAGGCCGGCTACGAGCTCGATCAGAGCGTTGTCGATCTGTGCCGCAACTATCGCAAGACCCACAATGACGGGGTCTTTGATGCCTATACCGACGACAACAAAACACTTCGCAAAAGCGGGATCATTACCGGGCTGCCTGATAACTATGCGCGCGGCCGCATCATCGGCGATTACCGTCGTCTTGCTCTCTATGGCGCCGACCGGTTGATCGCTGCCAAGCACGCCGATCGCAAGCATCTGGTCGGCACCATGACCGACGAACTGATCCGCCTGCGTGAAGAGGTAGCCGAACAGATCAAGGCACTGGAGATGGTCAAGGAGATGGCCGCCTCCTACGGCTTCGATGTGGGCCAGCCGGCCCGAAATGCCCGTGAGGCGATCCAGTGGACTTACTTCGCCTACCTCGCCGCCGTAAAGGAGCAGGATGGCGCCGCCATGAGCCTGGGCAACGTAAGCAGCTTCTTCGACATCTATATCGAAGATGATCTGAGGAGCGGCAATCTCACGGAGCAGCAGGCGCAAGAACTGGTTGACCAGTTCATCATGAAGCTGCGACTGATCCGGCATCTGCGCATGGGCGAATACAACCAGTTGTTCGCAGGCGACCCTACCTGGGTCACCGAATCCATCGGCGGTGTATTCCGCGACGGCCGGCACAAGATCACCAGGACCAGCTTCCGCTTCCTGCATACGCTCTACAATCTCGGCGCCGCGCCGGAGCCCAACCTGACGGTGCTCTGGAATGAGAAACTGCCGGAGAACTTCAAGCGCTTCTGCGCCCGGGTCTCCATCGACACCTCCTCTGTGCAATACGAAAATGACGCGCTGATGAGCGAAGCCGGCCAATGCGACGATTACTGCCTGGCCTGCTGCGTATCGATGATGGAAACGGGCAGGGAGATGCAATTCTTCGGCGCGCGCTGCAATCTGGCCAAGGCACTGCTGCTGGCCCTGAATGAAGGGCGCGACGAACTTAGCGGAATGCCCATCGTCCCCGGCATAGAGCCACTGCCGGAAGGCCCGCTCGACTATGAGGAGGTGCGCTGCCGCTTTGAGCAGACCATGGCGTACATCGCCGAGTCGTACGTGAATACGATGAACGTCATTCACTTCATGCACGACCGGTATTATTACGAGCGGTCGATGATGGCCTTCATGGACAGCCGGGTAAAACGCAACATGGCCTTCGGGATCGCCGGCCTGAGCGTAACCGCTGATTCGCTGTCGGCCATTCGGTATGCCAAGGTGACACCGATTCGCAATAAAGAGGGGTTTACCGTCGATTTCCAAACCGAGGGAGAATTCCCGCTCTACGGCAACGACGATGACCGTGTCGACACGATTGCCCGGAAGCTGGTCCAGTCCTTCAACCGGGAACTCGGCAAGCACCACATCTACCGCGATGCCACGCCGACGCTGTCGGTGCTGACCATCACCTCCAATGTGGTGTATGGCAAAAAGACCGGAGCAACGCCCGACGGACGCAAACAGGGCGAACCGTTCGCACCGGGTGCCAACCCGATGCATGGCCGTGACAGCTCCGGAGCCATTGCCTCACTGAACTCCGTGGCCAAGCTGGACTACTACGATGCGCGGGACGGGGTTTCCAATACCTTCTCGATTGTGCCGAGGTCCCTTGGCATGATGGACGAAGAACGGGAACAGAACCTGGTGTCGCTGCTTGACGGCTACTTCGCAAGCAATGCCCACCACCTGAATGTCAACGTACTCGACCGCAGCGTACTGATGAGGGCGATGGAACACCCGGAAGAGTATTCACAGCTGACCATCCGTGTATCCGGCTACGCCGTTAACTTCACCCGGCTCAGCCGACAACACCAGTTGGAGGTGATTGCCCGGACATTCCACGAGTCAATGTAACGGCTCCCGGTGGAGGGGAGCGGAGCACCCCACCCGCTCCCCTCCACCGGGGTTAACTGAAGTGAGGTATTTCAGGAAGGAGTACGATGCTGAAGGTTCACTCTGTCGAGACGTTCGGGACCCATGATGGTCCGGGCATTCGTCTGGTGCTTTTTCTCCAGGGCTGTGCCTTTCGTTGCGTCTACTGTCACAACCCCGATACGCGAAGTCGTGCGAAGGATCAGGGGACGCCTTACAGCACCGAACAGGTTTTGGCGCTGCTGGAGAAACAGCGCTCCTATTTCAGAAACAGCGGTGGCCTGACCGTCTCGGGCGGAGAGCCCACGCTGCAGGCCGACGAACTGATTACACTTTTCACCGCCGCCAAAGAGCGAGACTTTCACCTCGCCCTCGATACCAGTGGAGGTGTCTGGTCTCGGACGGTTAATCAGCTGTATGACCTGACCGATCTGGTGATCCTCGATGTCAAGCACATTGATAACGCATGGCACCGAAAGATTACCGGTATCGGTAATCGCAATACCCTGCGCAACGCAGACTATCGCGAGCGCTCAGGAAAGCCGCTCTGGCTGCGCTATGTCCTCGTCCCCGGCTGGACGGATCAGCCCGAGTATCTGGAAGCGTGGGCCCGCCATTTCTCCGGCTACAGAAGCCTGAAGCGCGTAGAGGTTATCCCCTACCATACTTTCGGTGTTCACAAGTACGCCGCCATGGGCCTGCGTTATCCCCTGCGCGGTGTCGCGTCCCCAACCACCAAACAGGTCGACAGAGCGGTTGATATCATCGCCCGCAACCTGGGGGATGTTCCCCAGCTGGTTGCCGCCTAAATAGGTGTTCCAAATTGGCATACATGTAGGAGCGGCGGAATTCGCTAACGCCGAATCGCGGCTTCCGCCGCTCCTACATGCATCTCGGTATGTCACCGAAGGAGCGTGTTGGACACGATTTCGGAACAGCTATTTAGAGCACACAGATACTAGAATCCCGTGCGGGATCAACCAGCAGACAGGCATACGCCTCTGAGCGGGCTACTGATTTGATGCCGTCCCCCTGGACGAAGTCCCCAGCCCCTCCTGAGGCGTCCCACGCCTCTCCAACCATTGCCGCCAGACGGCAAGCAGGACCGACAGCACTATAGGCCCCAGGAAAAGCCCCACCAGCCCGAAAGCACTGAGTCCACCAAGGACCCCGAACAGCACCAGCAGGAACGGGATATGAGCAGACACACTGATTACCAGTGGCCGAACCAGATTGTCGACCGAACTCACCGCCAGTGCGCCCCACGCCAATAGCACCAGACCCGCCCACAGCTGTGCGGTAAAGAGCAGGTAGAGGGTAACCGCGCCCCAAACCACCGGCGCACCGAAGGGCACCAGCGCCGCCAGCGCCGTCAAGACACCAATCAGTACCGGGGCCTCCACTCCGACGACCCAATAACCGAGCCCCGCCAAGGCCCCCTGCGCGATGGCGGTTAACACCAGCCCATACACCACGGCCCGGGTCATTTCAGCCGCCGCGACCCAGTAGACATCCGACTGGCGACCCAAAAGAATCAGCAGTCCCTTTCGAAACTGCGCCGTCACCGCCTCGCCATCACGAAAAACGAAAAACACCGCAAGCAGCGCCATCCCGAATTTCATGGCATTGCGTCCCACCGCACCGGCGGCTTCCGCAGCCCCTCCGGCGATATTCGGTGCCTGGGCCGCCAACCACTCGTCGACGACTTTTGGGTTTTGGGCGACCTGATCGGCCAAATCCGCAATCGGCCTTCCGACCAGCGGGAGCGAAAGGAGCCAGGCGGGGAGCTTACCAGCGCCCCCCGAAAGGGTGTCCTGGATCCACTGAAAGATATCCCGTGCCTCTTCCTGCAGGGATGCAATCACCAGGAGTACCGGGACGATAATGACCACAGCCAGCAGCAGGGTCATCAGAAAGGAGGCCAATCCGGGGCGTGACACCATCCGCCGCAAGCGGCAATTGAGAGGCCATGTCACGTACGCCAGGATAAATGCCCATAAAAGCGGCACCAGAAAGTCCTGAACAACCTGGTACGTAAGCAGCAATAACATCCCAAGCAGAAGCGCCACCGCCAGGCGTGCCGCCCAAGGACCTGATAAAGCTCCATATTGGGCCTTCAGTTCTGCATTGCGATCGGAATTCGGTTCCATGTAAAAAACATAGTTCGCCGCAGCTTTTTAACCGCAGCGGGGGGCTGCTCCCTCAGCGTCTGCCAATTCTGAAAACCGGCCCAAAAAAATTTTTAGAAATTTTTGACATCAGGCATCGATGGACTAAACCTGTAAACGAGACCTGACAAAGGCAAACCTGTCGAAAGACAGGGGCACAAAGCCACCGGCCTAAGGGGCTTCGACTCTAAGGCAGCGGAGTTACCAGGTCCCGGGACAGGCCTGATAAAGGCAAACCTGACGAAAGTCAGGGGCGCAAAGCTACCGGTCTACGGGATCTTTCGGGATTCTATGATCGCGGAGTTGCCAGGTCTACAAAACGGGCCTGACAAAGGCAAACCTGACGAAAGTCAGGGGCGCAAAGCTACCGGTCTACGGGATCTTTCGGGATTCTAGGATGGCGGAGCTGCCAGGTCTTCCTCTCTTGTTTTCCACTCCGCGGAGCCCCCGAGCGCCCTGGTGTTCCGGCCGCTCTCCCAGACGCCCTGCTGCTTCAATCCAGCCACACGCCCGGACATCCATCGTTTGCCGATCAAACCAAACCTGCGTCCGGAGGCAATACACAACTAAAAAAAAGCCCCGACTCAGAAAGCGAGTCGGGGCTTTTCGGATTGGCGTCCCCAAGGGGAGTCGAACCCCTGTCGCCGCCGTGAAAGGGCGGTGTCCTAGGCCTCTAGACGATGGGGACGGAAACCATCTTCAAAAACCGGAACCGCATGATCCCGGGTGAAACTTGGTGGAGCTAGGCGGGATCGAACCGCCGACCTCCTGCATGCCATGCAGGCGCTCTCCCAGCTGAGCTATAGCCCCCGAAAGGGCCGCCAGTATAGGTAAATTCCCCCTCGAACACAACGCCGACCAAAGCTTTTTCGCCGACAATCGGGCCGGGAGCCCGAGACGGCCTTATCGACCAAAAATGTAGGATGGGGTGAGCTTGCGAACCCCATCGAGAAACGACCCTGTCCCCGTCAATGATGGGGTTCGCAGGCTCACCCCATCCTACGTTTTTCCAGCAATGTAGGTCCTGGTACCCCGTAAACGAAAAAAGCCCCGGCTCCATACAGAGCCGGGGCTTCCTGAATTGGCGTCCCCAAGGGGAGTCGAACCCCTGTCGCCGCCGTGAAAGGGCGGTGTCCTAGGCCTCTAGACGATGGGGACGGATGAACCGTCTTTCAAAAACAAACCGGGCTGCCACAAGACAGCCCGGTGACTGTTTGGTGGAGCTAGGCGGGATCGAACCGCCGACCTCCTGCATGCCATGCAGGCGCTCTCCCAGCTGAGCTATAGCCCCGAAAAGCAAGGCGACGATTGTAGTGAAATACGGCTCGCTGTCAAGCACCGGTGACTACAATCGAGGTTAGTTTCTTCCTTTACCGCCGTTCAACCACCCTGCTGTTCGATCTTGGCCCAGGAGTCCCGCAGGGTCACGGTACGATTCCAGATCGGCCTGGCTGCGGCATTCTCCATGGCATCGCGGCTGAAGTAACCCTCCCGCTCGAACTGGTAGAGCGCTCCCGCCTCCTCCTCAGCCAGAGTGGGTTCCAGAATGCAGCCGGTCAGCGTTCGCAACGAGTCGGAGTTGAGAAACTCCTTGTAGTCCCTGCCCTCCTTCGCCGCAGCGCTGTCGGGACTCGGAACACCGAACAGGCGGTCATACAGCCGCACCTCGGCCTCTATTCCGTGGCGAGCGGAGACCCAGTGGATCACCCCCTTGACCTTGCGCCCCTCCGGGTTGGCATTGAGAGTAGCCGCGTCGTAGCTGCAGCGCAGTTCGATGATCTCTCCCTGCGGGTCCTTGATCACTTCGTCACAACGGATGACATAGGCGTTGCGCAGTCGCACCTCACCACCCGTCACCAGCCGCTTGAACTTCTTCGACGCCTCTTCGCGGAAATCCTCCGCATCAATATAGATCTCGCGGCAGAAGGGGATACGACGGCTACCCTGCGAGGGGTCCTGGGGGTGGTTGGCGGCCTCGAGGTCTTCAACCCGCTCCTCGGGGTAGTTTTCGATGACTACCTTGAGCGGATGGAGCACTGCCATTCGGCGCAGGGCCTTGACGTTGAGGTCATCGCGCACGCAGTTCTCGAGCAGCGTCATCTCCACCGTGTTCTCGGATTTGCTGACACCGATGCGATCGACAAAATCACGAATGGAAGCCGGCGTGTAGCCGCGTCGGCGCATGCCCGCAATGGTCGGCATACGGGGATCATCCCAGCCCTCGACGTGACCCTCGTCCACCAGTTGCGTCAGCTTGCGCTTGCTCATCACCGTGTACTGCAGATTGAGACGCGAGAACTCGATCTGCTGCGGGTGGCACGGCACGCTGGTATTATCCAGCACCCAGTTGTAGAGCGGGCGATGGTCCTCGAACTCCAGGGTGCAGAGCGAGTGAGTGACCCCCTCCAGCGCATCGGAGATCGGGTGGGTGTAGTCGTACATCGGATAGATGCACCACTCTGCCCCGGTCTGGTGGTGGACCACCCCGTGACGGATGCGGTAAAGCGTCGGGTCGCGCAGATTCATGTTCGGCGAGGCCATGTCGATCTTGGCCCGCAGGACCTTCGCCCCGTCCGGGAACTCACCGGCGCGCATGCGCCGGAACAGATCGAGATTCTCCTCCACCGAGCGCCGACGGAACGGGCTCTCTTTGCCGGGCTCGGTCAGCGTGCCGCGATAGGCGCGAGTCTCCTCTGCCGACAGATCGCAGACGTAGGCAAGCCCTTTCTCGATCAGCTCGACCGCGAACCCGTAAAGCTGCTCGAAATAGTCGGAGGCGTAGAAGACCCGGTCGCCCCAGCTGAAGCCGAGCCAGCGCACGTCCTCCTGGATAGAGCGAACGAACTCCACGTTTTCCTTGTGCGGATTGGTGTCATCAAAGCGCAGGTTGCAGATCCCGTTGTAGTCCCGGGCAATGCCGAAATTCAGGCAGATCGACTTGGCGTGACCAATGTGCAGATAGCCGTTCGGCTCCGGCGGAAAACGGGTTACCACCCGGCCGTCATTCTTGCCCGCAGCGATATCCTGCTCGATGGCCTGGCGGATGAAATTGGTCGGGGCGGTGGTTTCATTGCCCATACTCGTGGATTCCCTCAGTGCAGGCTTCACTTGTCTTCGGCCCGGGCGCGGATCAGCTCCAGCGCCTTGTCGATACGGCGCAGGGAGGCCTCGCGCCCCACCAGTTTCAATGTCTCATCGATGCCGGGCGAGGCGGCGGTACCGACCACGGCGACACGCAGCGGCTGCGCCACCTTGCCCATTTTCAGCTCCAGGGCGGCGGCTACCTGCTCAACGGTCGCGTGCAGCGCCTCGGGGGTCCACTTCTCCAATCCCGCCAAGGCCTCCCGCATCTTGACCAGGGGCTCCAGGGCGACCGGGCGCAGGTGTTTCTTGGCCGCTGCCGGGTCGTATTCGTCGAACTCGCGATAGAGGTAGGCGCTTTGCGCCGCCATCTCGGCCAGCGTGCTGGTGCGCTCACGATAGGCAATCACCACCTCCACCGGATCGGGGCCGGTGGAGGGGTCGATGTCCAGCTTGCCGAGCTGGTAGCTCAAGTGACGCGCCACATAGGCCGGGTCGAGGCTCTTCATATAGTGCTGGTTCAGCCACTGCAGCTTGCTGATATTGAGCGCCGAGGCCGAATGGTTGATATCGCAGATGTCGAACAGGCGGACCATCTCCTCCAGTTCGAAGATCTCCTGGTCGCCGTGGGACCAGCCGAGGCGTGCCAGATAGTTGATCAGCGCCTCCGGCAGATAGCCCTCCTCCCGGTAGTCGGTGACGCTAGCGGCGCCGTGACGCTTGGAGAGCTTCTGGCCATCCTCGCCAAGGATCATCGGCAGGTGGGCATAGGTCGGCGGCTCAACCCCTAGCGCCCGCAAAATGTTGATCTGGCGGGGCGTGTTGTTGAGGTGATCATCGCCGCGGACCACATGGGAGATTTCCATGTCCATATCGTCCACCACCACCACGAAATTGTAGGTAGGGCTACCATCGCTGCGTCGGATGATCAGGTCGTCCAGCTCGACGTTACTGAATACGACTTTGCCGCGCACCATGTCGTTCACCACGACGCTACCCTCGGTCGGATTCAGAAATCGGACCACGTGGGGCTCGTCGGGGTCGATGGCCTGCCCGAGGCAGCGGCGGTCGTAGCGCGGTTTCTGCTTCTTGGCGATCTGTTCCTCGCGCAGCGCCTCGATGCGCTCCCTGGGGCAGTTGCAGCGGTAGGCCAGACCCTTGTCGAGAAGCTGCTGCGTCACCTCCTGATAGCGTCCAAAGCGATGGGTCTGAAAGAACGGGCCCTCATCGTACTCCAGACCCAACCAGGTCATCCCCTCGAGGATCACGTTGACCGACTCGGCGGTGGAGCGCTCCAGATCGGTATCCTCGATGCGCAGCACGAACTTGCCGCCGTGGTGCCGCGCATAAAGCCAGGAAAACAGCGCCGTGCGGGCGCCGCCAATATGGAGGTAACCGGTAGGGCTGGGGGCGAATCGCGTTTTGATACTCATAGAATCCGTCGTTTTTTGTTTGAGGCTACTTTTTGTCAATCACTTTCTGGTCGGTCACGCCGTACGGAAAGCGCACATGTCCATAGCGAATCACGAGCACGGCCAGCCCGAGCACCAGCACGGCACCGGCCACCGCCAGGATTCGCCACCCATCCATCGCCTTCATGTCCAGAATAAGATAGCGCGCCAGCGCCACCATACCGATGTAAAGCGGCATGCGCACCGGGAGCTGGCCGGAGTTCCAGTAACTGGCGACCATCGCCACCACTTCAAGATAGATGAACATCAGCAGCAGATCGGCCAGGCGAACCGTACCGATCACCACCATGTGCCAGATCTCCTGCCCGGCTGCCACGATGGTGGCCAACAGGATGATGAAGAGGCCGATATCCTCCACTACCCCCACCACTCGCTGGCCCAGACGGCGCCCCCCCTGCTTCTCAGCCATTTCCAAAGTCCCGATGGCAAAAACAGGAAGTATACATCGGAAGCGTGCGCATCCGCGAAGACCCGCTTCAATGGTTTGACCACAGCCGGCAGGATGTATATCATCTGCGCCCTTCTTCGGGCGGTTAGCTCAGCGGGAGAGCACTGCCTTCACACGGCAGGGGTCACTGGTTCGATCCCAGTACCGCCCACCAGAAAAATCAAGCAGTTGCGACAAGCCGGCTTAGTGCCGGCTTTTTCGTGTAAGCGCCATGCAAACGCCAAGCACAAGCCTGCCGGGCGAAACAACGGTACTACTGCCACTGAGAGTCCGCGGTGCCGGACCACTCACCGACCCCAACGAATTCGCCGCCCGTATTCACAACCGTATGCCGGTCATTCTGACACCAAGCCACTACGGACAGTGGCTTGATCCGCGGGCGGACCCTCAAGCACTGCAGAACTACCTGTTCCCCTACGCTGCCAGTGAGACGGAGTGTTTCCCCGTTTCCACGGCAGTGAACCAATCGCAGAACAGGGGAGCCGATGTGGTCACCCCCTGGGCTCCACCATCCAGCAGATTTGATGGGCACGCTGCACTTTGCCCATCCTTCCCGGCCCTTCACTCTCTCCCCCAATCTCCAGGCGATCGGGGTGTTGGCCGGCATCAGACAGTCCCACGGGCATAGACTATCTCCATGCTCAAGCCCTTGTCGTCCTTCTCGGGGACCGCTGGCAACGATTCCAGCGCGCCAGGCCGTGCGGCTGTTACCGCACCTACCAATGCATCAAGAATATCGTCGATTGCCAGATCCTTTCTCGGCCACCGGGCACGTGCCTGTTCAACGATTTTCGGAACCTGAGGGAGCCATCGGCTGAGAACTGCCAGGCGTTCTGCGTGGCCCGCTGCTTTTTTCTTGTTGTGCCCCATCGGCTGGCTATCGTTCAGTGCCCGGAAGCAGAGTTCCGGGTGCATCTCTCTGAGCTTTCGGCGTTCCGACAGCATGCGTATAAAGGTATCGACCTCTGCGATCTTCGGGGTGATGGCCCAGCTCTGCCTCGACAGCCGCCGTCCGGTCACCGCCCGATTGGTGCTGCTCCCGCTTGCATAGTCCTCACACCCGAGCGCCTGCCGGCATGGCGCCACAAACACGCTTGACGCTCTCGGACCCAGAAGCTTTCTCGCCTCTCGATCACATCGTCGCTCTTCTGCTCCCGCAGACCTGAGCCCGATCGGAATATCGATCAGCGTAAGCTCGGAAGCCGTGATGGCAACGCGTAATGCCTCCAACTGCTCGGCGATTCCGATATGGTATCTTCCCGAACCCGTGAGTTGGACGAAAAACCATCCTCGACGACAACCGTCAATGCCAATAGCGTTCATGGGAGGATGCTTGGCTCCTAAGGAGAAGAACGGATGTTTATACAGGCTACAGCCCAGGCGAGTGTGTTCCGAAGGAAGGCTGATGATGGCTTAACAGGCTGTTAAGACAACAACGGGGATAGCGCGGTGGATAGAGCCGCCTCTCCAGATTGGCTCCTTGGCAAATTTGTGGGTTGTGCTCCGGGTCCCTACGGGAGAGGGGCCGGAGGGAACCTGTCGGTTAGGTCCCAAGGTTCCCACTGCTGGATTCCGTCTTTCGGAAGGATTTCGCGGGCACCCATTTGCCCGCGGTCACCTTTTTGCACGAACAGCTCACTCCATCATGTCGTTTATGACGTTCTTGAACCAGCTGTGGGCGTAGCTCACTTCCCGCTTGCGCAGTTCGGGACTGGCGTTGGAGGGTGAGACGCCCCCCGAGTTCGGGACCGGCTCGATGGTGTTGTTGGCGGCATCGAGGGAGTAGACCGCAGCTACCGAGATGCCGAAGTCTTCGCCGACGATGCTGTAGCAGGTGTTGACGAAGGTGGGATCATCCGGCTCCCGACCGCTAAAGCGCGCCACGATTGCTGCGGCGGCCACCTTGGCCTGGGAGTTTGCGGCATAGGCCGACTTGGGCATCTTGGCGGCGCTGGAGGCGTCGCCCAGGACGTAAACATCCTTGTGCCGGCTCGATTCGAAAGTGCGTTTGTCCACCGGACACCAGTCGCCCTCCACCAGGTCCGCGGCAAACGCGATGGCACCAGCCTTTTGCGGCGGAATGATATTGACGACGTCGCCCTGGAAGTCCTCGACGAAGGTCTGCAGGGTGCGGGTCTGGGGGTTCACCGCTTCGACCGCGCCGCCTTCCGCGCCACTTACCCACTCGATCATGCTGTTGTCGCTGCCGTAACCGTAAAGCTTGGTCCAGCCCTCGATGTACAGCCCCTGCTTGGAGAAGGCGTCCTTGGGATCAAGAATCATGATCTTGGCGCGCGGCTTGTGGTGCTTGCAGTACATGGCGATCTGGGAGGCGCGCTCGTAGGGTCCGGGCGGACACTTGAAGGGATTCGGCGGTGCCGCGATGAGCACCTTGCCCCCATCGGGCATGGCCTCCAGCTGGCGACGCAGGGTCCGCGTTTGGGGACCGGCATACCAGGCGTGGGGGATCTCCTCGGCAACCGTCTCGTCGTAGCCATTGATGGCATCCCACTTGAAACCAATGCCCGGAGAGACCACGCAGGCGTCGTAGCCGAAGTCTTTGCCCCCCGCGGTCCGCACCACCTTGCTCACCGGGTCGATGCCCACCACGCGATCGATGACGACCTCCACGCCATAGCTGCGCAGACCATCGTAGCTGAAGGTGATGGAATCCAGTGTGCGGTCGCCACTCAGTACCTCATTGCTCATGAAACAGGAGGTGTAGTTCGGCTTGGCTTCGATGAGCGTCACCGAGATGCCCGGGTCGAGCTTGCGCAGATACTTGGCGGCGGTGGCCCCGCCCACTCCCCCGCCGACGATGACCACCCGGCGGGTGGCACCCATGGCCAGGTACGGGAAGCCCAGGGTCGTACCGAGCAAGGCGACGCCGCCGGCCGTTCGGATGAATGCTCTGCGATGGATATCAGTCATGTTGGTTTCCTCGATCGTCGGGTCGGTGCTGGCTGCCGTAGTAGTGGATAAGAGCAGGGATGGCCTGCTCTCCCTGCTCCGCGGTTGCCGCATCGACCTTGCGCTCCATCTTGCGCGGCCAGTCGCGCTTGCCCGTCAGGAAGTCGGCCATGGTGTACTCCAGATAGGGCATCCACTGGCCCGCCAGGGTCCCGGCGTCACCAGGGCGGCCGCCCTCCTCATGACACTTCTCGCAATGCTTCTCATGCAACTTGGCACCCTTTGTGGCCAGGGCCGCATCGTGGGGCTGCGATTTCAGATCCAGCCGCTGCCGGGCGAAGAACCAGGCCATGCCCTCGATCTGGTCATCGCTGTAGCCCCGGGCGATGCGGTTCATGATCGTGGAGTTGCGCTGGTCCGCCCGGTAGCCGTTCATGGCGTCTATGAAGACGTCGGGATCCATCCCCGCTATGGATGGGCTCGAGGGCCCCACACTGGATCCGTCGGTGCCGTGGCAGCCGGCACAGGTGAAAGCCAGTGCCTGGGCCGAGGGGCCCGCCGCGATGGCGGCCCCCGGGAGCAGCACCAGCACGCCCAGAAGGAGATACCGAATATTCTTTGTCATGGTGTCTTCTCCTATTGTCAGTTCGGCGTGGTCATGACGCCGATCAACACCAGGGTCAGCAGGGCCAGACCGGCCATGATCAGGACGCTGGTGATAAACGACGAAGCCAGTTCGGCGCGGCGCGAGGGGCGCTTGACTAGATGCTTCTCCAACTCCCCGCGCTCGACGAGCCGCTCGTATTCGAGTCGGTGGTCGTGCTTGAACTCCTCGATGGGGATCGCACCGGTGAAGATGGTGGTGCTCATCGGGAAGCGCTCGGGCCGGAAGTGCACGTTAAAGAAGTGCACCGAGTTGAGGAAGATGGCGGCCAGCAGGGCCTCCTCGGCGTGGATCAGCGTGGCGAAGTTGAACACCGATCCCGGCAGGAGCAGTGCGGTCTTCTCCGGCGCAAACAGCACCAGGCCCGTCGTGCCGATCACGGCCGTACCCCAGAAGGGCGCCCAATAATCGAACTTCTGCCAGTAGGTCCAGTGACAGAACTTGGGACGGGGGCCGCGACCGAAGAACCACTTGAACATGTCGCGCAGATCCTCGAGGTCCTTCCAGCTGGGCAGCATCGAGGTGCCGCCGAACCACTCGAAGGTTCCGAGTTTGCGCTTGCGCTGAATGTTGATCAGAGCGATGGTCAGGTGAACCACAAAGATCGCCAGCCAGATGATGGCGGCGGTACGGTGGATGATGCCCTCCACCTGCGGACCGCCGAGGAACGTCACCACTGCCTTCGCCCAGTCCGTATGGGAGAACAGCAGGGTCGTGCCGGTGAGGATCAGGGCCATCGTGGAAATGGCGAACAGCCCGTGAATCCAGCGCCATGTCGCCGAGAAACGGCGGAAGTAGACCTTTTCGGGGTTGTCGAGATCCTCGATGAAGCCCCGACCCTGGAAGCGCTCCACCACCTCGCGGAACAGCCACAGCAGAACGTGCAGCCAGAAAAAGGCGATGACGCC
This sequence comes from Thiohalomonas denitrificans, assembly GCF_016841685.1. Taxonomy (GTDB): domain Bacteria; phylum Pseudomonadota; class Gammaproteobacteria; order Thiohalomonadales; family Thiohalomonadaceae; genus Thiohalomonas; species Thiohalomonas denitrificans_A. The sequence goes on along the minus strand of NZ_JAENYR010000002.1, from coordinate 19,546 downwards.
GATGATGAGCGCCTGCATGAAGCGCTTGGCGACCCACAGGCCCGGATAGTTCTCCCGGTCGTCCGCATCGCCGTGCGGCAGGAAGGCGACGAAGCTCTCGGTCGCGCCCTCGTGGCAGGTTTGGCAGTTCTCCAGCCGGTTGTCGGCGTGGATCTCTGAGGTCGGGTCATCCTCGCCCTTCACCCCATGACCACCGTGGCAGTCGTGACACTTGGCCGTGTTGGTGTAGCCAAGGCGGTGCACCTGACCGTGATAGGAGGCGAAGTAGGTCCGCTGCGCATCCTGGTGACAGTCGCCGCAATTCTTCGTGATTGCCAGTTTGGCGGCGTCCCCTTCGGGTTCCGTGATGGCGTGCGTGGTGTGGCAGTCGGAGCAGACCGCGGAGTCGCTGTCGCCCTCCTCCAGAACCGCACGACCGTGGTCGGAATCGCGGTACTCGGCCAGCTCGTCTTCGTGGCAGCTTCCGCAAATCTCCGGATTCTTCAGCCGCTGTTCGGCGCGCTGCTGGCTGCCAAGCTCGCCGATGTTGTGAGCATCGTGGCAGTCGTAACAGGTGGCATTGGTCCGGGACTCGTCGAGCTTGCTCGGGCTGGCATGGACCGAGCCCATGAAGTTCTCGATCTCCTTATTGACTACCTCAAGGCGCTCATATTCGGGATCGTCCTTATGCTCGGACCATGTCTCCTTATGGCACTCGACACAACCGACGACTACCTGAGGAGCCTCCCGGTGCGGGACCCGATCGATCGTCGTATGGCAATCGGTGCAGCTGTGCTCGCCGTGAACACTCGCCTCTATCCGTCCATGCTCCACGTAGATATCGACCGGACTGCCATCATCTCGGACATCCGTCTTTTGATTCTCATCCCCGTGACAGGTCAGGCAACGCTCATCAGGGATGATGCGCTCGCGGGTCTCGGGGTCGAAGTATTGCAGGACCCCTTCGACCGCCGGATCCGGATTTTCGGCATGGGCGAAAGGTGCGATAAAAAGCATGAGGGCGGCCGCCCAGAGGCAGGTCATGGCCACCGGTGCGATGCGTCTGGGCATCGTATTCTTCTCCTATTTTCCTTTGGTGGCGCGAAATTCGCGCGCCTTCGTATTTTTGATTCGGACTTATTAGATGGTGCAGATCCCGGGAGTCCTCAAGAAATCACACGACAAGCGATGTTTTTGATGCGATCGGTAGTACCGGACGCACGACTGCGGTAATCGCGCACAGGATTTGGCGCAACGGGAGTTCGAACGGGAATGGTCCGCCCTCTTGATAACCCGTTTCTGCCGATATGGCTGAAGGTCGTTGAACGAGTATTATGTAGGGGCGAACAGAAGCTGCCGATGGTGTGGCCAAACGCCTCGACACCATGGGTTCGGGTAGCCGTCGCGTCGCCTTCCGGCAATACGAACGGGCGCAACAAACCCAACCCGAACTCCCCGAGGCCGGCGGCCGGCGGGAGTTCGCGTTGGGTCAGGCACGGGAAATACCAGGCCATGCGTAGCTCTCCTTTGGTAAATACTGCCCCCTCCAGTCTGGCAACAAGCGGGAACGCATTTTCCATGCGAGCTACTTACTATTCCCGCCATTCTAATGATGACGAGCTCTCTGGTCCAGAGACCCACAACGAATTCTAATAACAAGAACCGCGAAAGATTCTAAGAATTATTATAAACCGACCACGATCTGGTCGGACCGGAAACATCCGGTTACAACTTGAAACAACACTCCTACCCGCCGCCTGTAATACTTTTACCGGACCATAACACTAATAAATACCGGAGGGGATTCACATGAAAAAGTTGGTATTACCGACAGCGGCCGGCGTCGGCCTGCTCTTTTTCTCCTGCCTGTCCATCGCCGAGGAGATCGGTGTGCCGAACCAAGGGGGGCATCCGGAATACCTGTTTTTGGAGAAGGTGCCGCAAGAGCAGGGCCGTGCCACGGCAGAGATGATCTCTCAGGCACTCGCCGTCGGCCGCCTGGTGATCTTCAGCCATATGAAGAAACTCACCGATCCCGAGCTGGGCGACAAGGGATTCACGGGCGATTACTTCGTCGAACAGTGGCTCGCCGCGCTGGAACCACAGCTCATGGACATCACCCCGGCACAGCAGCGTATTCTCGACAAGCTCATCTGGGCGGGCAAACTCAGCATCGACAACAATCAGGACAGGCTCAATGTGAAGGGAACCGGTTGGAAACACTTCCTGCCGGCCAAGTGGGCCCGCGAGGCCGGTCTGATGTTCAACTCCCGGACCGGCATCGTCACCCGCCAACCGGCCCGCAACTACCGGCATCCCAGCAATGCCCCCGACAGCATGGACAAGGCGGTGCTCACGCGCTTCATCCAACCTGACCATGATGGTAAGCCCTACGGCGAAGAGACGATGATGGGCAAACAGCCGGTCTACCGGTACTTCGAACCGGTCGAACTGATGGAGCCATGCCTGGCTTGCCACGGCAAACCCAAGGGCGAGTTGGACGTCCTCGGTTACGAGAAAGACGGGCTGGAAGGCGGCGACGTGATAGGCATGATCAGTGTTACTGTTCCCATCGAAGGTCCATCCGGGAAATAGTGTAATACCGCTGGGCATACACTCCTGTAGGGTGGATAAGCGGAGCGCATCCACCAAACGACGGGGAAGAACGCGGATGCGCTGACGCTTATTCGCCCTACGGATGGTGCCTGTGATCCCTGTAGGGTGGATAAGCGGAGCGCATCCACCTTACCCAGGCGGGATTATTGGCGGATGCGCTGACGCTTATCCGTCCTACGGATGGTGCTTGTGAGTTGTAGTCCTGTAGGGTGGATAAGCGGAGGGTGTCAAGTAATCTGTGTAACTGAATTCAGTTAGGCACTCGGTCGCCGTACAGAATGACGAACTGATTGAGTGCCGCTTTCCAGTCCCGAATGGGACGGGTCCATTTCCTGGCCACGTTCTTCAGGCCCATGAACATGAGCTTCATGATCGACTCATCGTTCGGGAACGCGCCGCGGTTCTTCAGCACCTTCCTCATCGAATAATTCAGCGATTCGATGGCGTTCGTGGTGTAGATTACTTTACGGATCTCCCGTGGGTAGTCGAAGAACACCATCAGGCGCTGCCAGTCGGCGCGCCAGCTCGGGGTGATCGCCGGATACTTGTCGTCCCAGCGCTCTGAGAAGCGCTCCAGGGCTTGCTCGGCTTCAAGCAGGGTCGCGGCACCGTAAACCGCCCGAAGGTCGGCAGCGACTGCCTTGCGCTCCTTCCACGGGACATACTTCAGTGAGCCGCGGACCTTGTGCACGATGCATAGCTGGACCTGGGTCTTGGGGAACACCGCCTCGATCGCTTCGGGTAGCCCCTTCAGGCCGTCTACGCACGCGATGAAGCAGTCCTCAACGCCCCGGTTCTTCAGATCGTTGAATACCGACAACCAGAACTTCGCTCCTTCGGTCTCGTTCATCCACAGCCCAAGCAGCTCCTTTTCGCCCTCCAAATTGATCCCCAGCGCCAGGTACACCGCCTTGTTCTTCACCGGCCCATCCTCGCGCGATTTCACGTACAAAACGTCGAAATACAGGATCGGATAAACCGCCGCCAGTGGCCGGCTTTGCCAAGCCCGGACCTCATCGTGAACCGCATCGGTCACGTTTGAGATCAAGGTCGGCGAAACATCGACCCCGTACAGCTCTTCCAGTTGCGCCTTGATATCCCGTGTCGACAATCCTCGTGCATACAGCGCCAGGACCTTGTCATCGAAGCCATCGAGCCGGCGCTGCCGTTTTCTGACCAGCTGCGGCTCAAAGCTCCCCTCCCGGTCCCGCGGCACCTCGATTTCGAACTGCCCTGCATCGCTCTGGACGGTCTTCTTGGTCTTGCCATTTCGGCTGTTGCCGGTGCCCCGTCCCTCCGGGGCATGGGGCTCATACCCGAGGTGGTCGCTCATCTCCGCCTCAAGGGTCCTTTCGACCATCCGCTTGGTCAGTCGCTTCAACAAGCCATGCTCGCCCAGAATGTCTTCCGGGGTGCGGCAGCCTTTCAGGAGCTCGTCAAGCAGGGCATCGGTCTTCTTCTGGGTACTGGTCACTGATTCTTCTCCTTCTTCGTTAGTCGCAGATAACCAGTTACACAGTTATTTGTACACCCTCTTATCCCGGGCTGTTGTTGACGGATGCGCTGACGCTTATCCGCCCTACAGATGGTGCTTGTGATCCCTGTAGGGTGGATAAGCGGAGCGCATCCACCTTATCCCAGGCTTGTTGTTGGCGGATGCGCTGGCGCTTATCCGCCCTACGGATGGTGCTTGTGAGTTGTAGTCCTGTAGGGTGGATAAACGGAGCGCATCCGCCTTATCCCAGGCGGGATTATTGGCGGATGCGCTGATGCTTATCCGCCCTACAGATGGTGCTTGTGATCCCTGTAGGGTGGATAAGCGGAGCGCATCCACCTTATCCCAGGCTGATTATTGGCGGATGCGCTGACGCTTATCCGTCCTACGGATGGTGCTTGTGAGTTGTAAGTTGCGGGATGGGCGAAGTGCCTTCCCACTACACCCGATCTGTGAGGGGTTCTCCAAGCTCAGAAGATCTTTTCGGCCACTTTTCCGGCATGATTCGGCAGACGCTCTATCGCCGGGAATAGCTCCCTTTCCTCGAAACGTACGTGACGGGAGAGTGCATCGGCAAAGGCGAGGAGAACCCTGGGCCGGGGTGAAGCCAACCGGTCGGCCAGGTCGGTCAGTTCCGCATGCTCGGCGAGGGTACGTTGCACCAGAAATTTTTCGCCGGCCCGGGCCAGTACTGGCAATAACCAGTTTTCTTCCTGATCGAAATGGGGTTTGAGTTCAGTTTCAAACTTCTGACGCACCAGGTCAGCCACGCTCTTCACGGACGCCGATTCACCCCCATGGGCGACGCGACGGGCGCGAAGGGCAAGCGAAAGTGCTCCGTGGTGCTCTCGTGACAGAGCGATCAGGGGCTCGGATCGTTTCATCAGACGGCTCCTAGTCTAAGGTTGCAGGCTGTTTGGTGCTATACGAATAGCGAGCGCGGCCCCGTTTGCACCGTGGGTCGGGTTTCGCCCCGGCATCCTCCGGAGCCCCACCGACCATCGTTTGTGCATTACGCATGAACCACTAGCCCCAGCATTAATCGTTCGCTGATCTTGTGTCTGAAAATCCTTTCAGTTGTTGACTATTTTACTAGGTTTCTTGATGGAAGCAAGCGATGGCCATCAACAGCCTGGCCGGAATCTCAGTTGGCCCCGGCCCGGTGGGGCCGGTTCCTAACCACCTCCAGGTTTTCATGCGCCCTTTCGTAGTACTGCGGCGAAAGGTGGATGGCACGGTCGAGATATTTTTGTGCCGAATCGAGGTCGTTGTTATGGAGTGAAAGATAACCGACATTGTTGTACGCACCCGGCTTGTCCGTTACACGCCGAAATGCAGCCACGGCCTCTTCGTAATGTCCGGTCCTGGCCAGAACCAACCCCAGATTGCGCCACGCCCGCCCGTATTCGGGATCCCGGTTGACAGCGGTTCTCAAGCGGGCGATCGCCTGGTCATAATCTTGTGAGAGGTAAAGTGAATAGCCCAGGTTGTTGTGGACCCGTGCGGATTTGGGCACCAGGAGCAGTGCGGTCTCATAGGACTTCCGGGCCGTGACATAGTCGCCACGTAGATCGGCCAGAATCCCTAGCGCGTTATGGGCCCGCCAACGACGAATATCGATCTGCACGGCGAGTTCCAGTGTCTCTCTGCTCTCGTCATAGCGCCTCGCGCGTAACAGGGTGAGCCCGAGCCCCTCATTAAGGCCCGGGTGTTCATTGTCGAATTGAAGACCGCTTCTGAAGGCCCTTGCGGCGAGGGCGAGGCGCTTCCGCTCCAGATGTATCGCACCGATACGTTCATAGACCGGAACGGCTCGAGGGTCGAACTCAAGGGCCTGCACATAACGGTAGAGCGCCAGATCCCTGTCGCCCCGTCCCATAGCCTTGTCGCCCCTGGTTATCGCCTCCGTGACGTTCTGGACAGGCATTTCCGTGGCATACGCCACTTTCTCCTTGCCATCGTAGAGATGGTCGAAAGATCCACTGGTGGACTGTTTCGGAGTTGATGCACAACCGGCCATCACGGCCGCGATGGCCAAAGCCCCCATCATTCGAATCGCGTCAGCTACTTTCATTCTTTGCTCCTTTATCCGTAACTGCTAGCCCGGTTGATCATGCGCGGCGCAGGAGATTCGTCATCCCCGCGCAGGCGGGGATCCATTTTGAGCCATGCCGCTGCTCTCTGGATTCCCGCCTCCGCGGGAATGACGGGTTGAGCAGTTACCTTTATCCTCAAATCGCTTCGCGAATCCTGAAAAAGCCGACGTCTGCGTCCCCAGCGGCAAACGGCGAATTACGGAGCGGACCGAACGAACCTTTATTGAACATCGAGGCGCGCCTTCCGCCCTACTCCTCATTCACTTAACTTCCTCTTTTTTTCCGGGAGGGGCCGGGATTCAAACGATGATTCCCGACGGCTAGTCGAGACCATTTTTGGGTCCCCTCTCCCGGAGGAGGTGTCGCAAAAGCCCTCTGTCGCTCCGGGAGAGCCTCAGTGCGAAAGAATTAAAAAGCCAACGCCCTGATAAGCATATCCCCCTCAGGGTTTGCCCGAGGTTCCTCAACGAAATGCTGCCAGCACGCCGAGTATGGCCGGGCCGATCGCTACCAGAAAGAAGGACGGAAAAAGACACAGCACCAGCGGAAAGATCATTTTGGTACCGATCTTGGCGGCTGCCTCTTCCGCTTTCTGCATCCGTCGATCGCGGAACTCCGTCGCATAGATGCGCAGGGCATCGGCAATGCTGGTGCCAAAGCGCATGCTCTGCACCAGCAGAGTAACCAGGCCGCGCAGCTCTTCCAGTCCGGTCCGTTCGGCAAGATTCCTCAAAGCATCCGTATGGGAGAGACCGGCACGGACCTCGACGTTGACCAACGCCAGCTCCCCGGCCAATTCCGGATGACTGACCCCCAGATCGTCCGCGACCCGCTGTATGGCCCCCTTGAGCCCAAGCCCTGCCTCCGCACAGACCACCAGCAGGTCAAGGGCGTCCGGCAGTCCCTCCATGAGACGGCGCTGGCGAGCGGCCACCTTTTTCTGAAGGAGATAATTGGGACCAAACAGGCCCACTCCCGCTCCTATTGCTGCCCCAAACACCACTTGCTGCATCGACAACCCCGGGATCCAGGCGGCAACAACAAACACCAGCAGTGGAAGCCCTACGGAAAGCATGATCTTCAGTGCATAAAAGGAGCCGAGAGCATTGGGCCGGCGCACGCCGGCCCGGATCAGCTGACGCCTCACATGGGCCTGCTCGCGATGGTCTTTCGGAATGATTCGGTCGTAGTAGGGCGTCAGACGCTCCATGAAACGGGCGGCGAACCCCTTTCGACGGGTCGAGGAGTCCTCCGTCAGGCGCTGCAGCCGCTGGCGCGTCGGGCTGTTCAGCCCATTGACCAGCAAAAGCCCCGCCACCCCAAAGGAAAAGGCCGCTACGCCCATGACCATGCTGAAGACAACCGATACCGCTTCGGGTGATCCCGAAAACCGGCTTAAAAGTGCCACAAGATAATCCATGTCCCCACTCCTGTCAGACCTGGATGCGTAGCAGTTTGCGAATCCAGAAAATGCCAATAGTCCCCAAGACAACGGCGCCCATCACCAGCTTTTGTCCCAACGGGTCGTTGATCAGCCGCGGCAGATAATCGGGCGTCGTCACCGAAATGGCCGCGAAAAGACCCAAAGGCACCAGCGCCAGTACCCAGGCCGAGAGACGCGCCTCGGCCGAAAGCGTCTTCACCCGCCGCTGGAATCGGAATCGGGCGCGAGTCACCTCTCCGATCTTTTCCAGGATCTCGGCCAGATTGCCTCCGGTCTCCCTCTGCACCAGTACCGCTGTCACCAGCGCCATCACCGTGACGCTCGGGACTCGAGACAGCAGTCCGAGCAGCGCACGGCGTACATCTCCGCCATAATTGATATCGGCGAAGACGATGGCGAACTCGCGACCGATCGGGGGTTCGAGATCATCGGCGACCAGCCGCAGCGCCTCGGTAAATGGGTGTCCGGCTCGCAGGGCCCGTACCATGACGCCCACTCCGTCCTGGAGTTGCTCTTCAAACTTGGCGATGCGCCTGGCACGGTCGGCATGCAGTTTGGCGTAAGCAAGAAGAGCGACCCCGATGCCCGCCAGGGCAGCCCACCCGGGTTGGTGCGTAAAGAGCCCCACGACCAGTGCCGCGCCCACTGCGACCCCGAGGGTTCGGAGCACCAGCTGATGAGCGGACTTCGTGTAACCGGCCTGTTCCGCCGTCGCTGCCAGCGCCGGCATTCCCGGCAGCCCCTCCATGGCCTGCTCCACAGCACCCTTCGGCTTTTCGCGGCGACGCGCACCGCGTGCCGGCCCAGGGTCGCTGGCCGCCAATTCACCCAGCCTCCTCTGCAGGCGTTTGCGCACCGCCCGGCTTTCACCGAAGACCGGCACGACGAAACTGAAAGTCAGCAGCACCACAGCCGCAAAGACCAACCCGATAAAGATCAGCGTTTCAGTTGAGCCCCATTCCATGCCCGAAGCCCTCCTCTGGTTCGTATAGGTCGAGCCCCATGTCGATGCCGTGCTGAACCAGGCGTTCATGGAACTGGGGAACCACGCCGCTGGCTACGAATTCGCCCTTCACCCGGCCCTCCTCATCCAAACCGCGGCGACGGAAAGAAAAAATTTCGGACATGGTGATAATCTCACCCTCCATGCCGGTGATCTCCTGGACACCGACCACACGCCGTCCACCGTCCTGTTGCCGCTCCAGCTGGATCACGAAATCCACCGCCGACGCAATTTGGGCGCGCAACGCGCGGGGTGGGATATTGACCCCTGCCATCGCCACCATCGATTCGATACGCGTCAGCGCATCACGCGGAGTATTGGCATGAATGGTCGTCATGGAGCCGTCGTGACCGGTATTCATTGCCTGCAGCATGTCCAGTGCCTCGGAACCACGGACCTCGCCGACGACAATGCGGTCCGGGCGCATACGCAGGGCATTACGGACCAGGTCGCGCTGAGCAACTTCACCCCTCCCCTCGATATTGGGCGGACGGGTCTCGAGTCGGACCACATGCGGCTGCTGTAGCTGCAGTTCCGCCGAGTCCTCTATGGTGACGATCCGCTCGTCGGAGGGTATGGAGCCCGACATCACATTCAGCAGCGTCGTCTTGCCGGAACCCGTGCCACCCGAGATCAGTACGTTCAATCTGCCGCGCACCACGCCGTCGAAGAGCTGCCGAATGGTCGTCGACATCGCACCCAACTCCACCAGCATGCCCGCATCCAGGCGTTCAGCGGGGAAGCGGCGAATCGAGAGGGTCGGACCATCGATGGCCAGCGGCGGGATGACGACGTTAACGCGTGAGCCGTCAGTCAGGCGCGCATCGACCATGGGCGATGACTCATCGATACGGCGCCCCACGCGGGAGACGATGCGGTCGATGATATTCATCAGATGCGCATCGTCATGAAAGCGTGCATCGGTCTGCTCCAGCTTTCCGTATCGCTCGACGTAGATGCTGTGGGCGCCATTGACGAGAATGTCCGATACGGTGGGATCGGCGAGGATCGGTTCAAGGGGACCCAGGCCGAGTATCTCATCCTCGATCTGGCGCACGATGCGTTGGCGCGCCGTCACACTGAGGGGAATGGCCTCGGCCTCGATCACCTCACGGCTCACCTCGCGAATCTGTCGTCGTGCTTCCGCTTCGCCGAGCCCCGAAAGCAGCGACAGATCCAGTACCGTCAACAATTTCTCATTGATATGCCGCTTCCACTTCTCCTCCGTTCCTCGTGAGTCCGCACTCTCCCACGAGGCTTGTGTAGTCCCCACTTCGGAGGCCATATCCCTATTGACTTGATGTCGCATCATTTCTTACCCCCGATTCCATCCCAGCAACGAAAATCCCAGACGACTCTTCGGCTTCTTCGTCGACTCGAGTTCAAGTAATCGGCTCATCTTCTTCATCGCCTGCCCGAAGGCGGTCTTGGGCGCGGCTTCCACTACTGGAATTCCGCTGTTGACGCTATCGGAGATCCGCTCGTAATCATTGGGAAGCCGCACCACCTGGATACCTCCGAGCGCTTTTTCGACATCCTCCACCGATACCGTTCCCCGCTTCTGCCAGCGATTCACCACCGCCACGATCCGCTTCGGGTCAAGCCCGGCATATCCCGCCGCCGATTCGATGAAGTGCTTGGCCTCCCGCAAGTGGGCAACATCCTGTTGCAGAATCAAAAAGACCCGATCGGCGGCGCCCAGCGCAACCGCCGACGAGAAATCGAGCTGACGAGGAATATCGACGATCACCCGCTCATAGCCTCGCTTGAGAAGGCCCAAAATACGTTCCAGGCGTTCCGGGTCCGGTGAATACCCGAGTGGGGCGCGCTCGGTTGGAGACAGGAGCCGCAAACCACTGTGATGTCGCAGCATGTAGCCTTCTATCGCCACCTCATCAATCTCCGGGGCCCTGCGGATGGCCTCTTCGAGACCGCCTCCGGTCGGGTTCAGGTCCAGCAGCGTCGGCAGGGAACCGGTCTGGAGATCCAGGTCCAGCAGCGACACACTCATCCGGTCCACGACCAGGGCAAGCGCGAGGTTCGCAGCCACAACGCTGCTGCCGGCTCCACCTTTGGCTCCGACGACCACCGCAAGCTGCGGACCCGATTCCGCCGTACCGTCGTTCCGAACATTGACGAGCTGGTCACTGGCAATCTGACGCAGCACGCGGTTCAGGTCATCTGCCGGCACTGGAAAAGTAAAGTAGTCCCGAGCGCCCCCGTGCATCGCCATGCGCATGGCCTGTGTATTCTCCCTGGGACCGACGATGACCGTTGGCACCCGGGTTCCGATCGGACGATCGGCCAGCACCCTGAGCTCTTCTGCCCAGTTGCTGGAAAGGACAAAAATGAGTACCGGCGGCAACTCTCGAATCCCGTAAAGCGGGTCCACGTGCCCATTGGTAATCAAACGGGTCGTGACCCTCCATCCGAAACCCGGTTCAATGCGTTTCTCGATGGAGTCCAGTTCGTCCCTGGCGCGTCCCGCCAACAGTACTTGTAATTCGCCCAACATCTAAATCGACTCCTTTCGATAAGTTTCCATCTAACCGAAAGTCCCAAAACAGGCCCGCAGATTGAGCTCCGGCATATAGCCCAGGCTTTCCACTGGAACCGTGGTACTCGAATCGGGCAGTGTGAACGTGCTAAAGGGAAAGAACAGCTGGTAGGAGTAACCTGTGATCGCTACCCGGACAAATGCCGCGTCCAGGTACGACAGGGTGGCTGCCCCGGTATCGTCCAGGTACTCGACGGTGACGTGGCCCGTATTCATTCCCTGCAGCACGCGACTCTCTGTTCCGCCATCCGCGGCCTCAAAGATCGCCGCCCGCCTCACGCTCGAATGGTCGAAGGGACAGACGGCAGCAATGCGGGCCGCCCGACGGGTGGCCTCCTCGATGGTGTTCCAGGCAAAGAAAGCCCGACCCGCTTCGATAATGCCGAACAGCAGCGTAAAAAAGAGTAGCCCGATCAGTGCAAACTCCACCGTACTGATCCCCTTCTGCCGCATCCCCTTCTGCCACATTACAGCGCCCTCATGGTGACGGAAGCCTGAAACGTACGACCCGTCCCGATATCGCTGCCAAAGCCGAACATCGGCAGCATTTCGAAAATCGGCCGATATTGGTAAGCCGCGGATACCTGCACGTGGGCTGTATCGACCTGCACCACCGAGACATCGGCTGTAGCCAGGCCCTCCAGAAGTGGCTGTCCGGCTCCCGGTTGCCCGTAGACCACGAGATTGCGCGCAGTGTCCGCCACCTCGTCGCTGATATTGATCAGACCGGTAGTATCGGGCGTCGCCTGCTCAGCCAGATATCGGCCCCCGTCACGGACCGTTTTGGTGAGCGTGTTGTAGTGGTAAAACATGCGCCCGAACTCGGCCGTCGCCATTAACAGAATAAGAAGCAGCGGCAGCACGATCACGAACTCCACCAGTGCGATGCCCTGCTGTGATTGGCTACGAATCACCACTGTCCGGATCCTTGTAGAGAACGATCTTGTGCAGGGTGCTTCCGGAGGTGGGATCGGTTACCGGCTCTTCCGCGGCATTCCCACCGGCTGGACACTCATCGACGAACTGTCCATAGATCTCCTGCTGCCCATGCTGGCCCGCAGGGCGGGTGAGAAAAAAGCAACCCACGCCGAGCACCGAAACCTCCCCGCGTCCGTTAGTGGTGGTCGAGCAGTCGCCGATAGGCACGGCCAGCATGCGTCGGTTCGGCACCCCTTCGGGCTCCGAATAGTCGTGTTGACTCTCGTTGGCCTGACGCTCCTGGTAGTCCGTGTGCCAGAAGAAATTCTCCCCCGAACCCGGGTTGTAATCGCTGTACGTCACGGTATCGGGCTTCGCGTCTTCCGCTCCAATGGGGCCGTTGTACATCCCGAACCGCGTGTTTAATCCCTGGTACACCGGACCGACGGAGTTGCCGGGTTCCGTGGTCACCGTATCGCCTTCACTGGCACAGGACTCATACCCTCCGGCCAAGCCCTGCCGAACACAATCTGCGCCGGTACCGCAACCGAGAGCGAGTAACTGAAAGTTACCAGGCCCCACCTCGGAACCATCACTGCTTGCCCCCGACTTCAGGACTTCCTCCTCGGCACCGGCGGTATATCCGAAGTATTCTTCATCCGGATCGCCGCAGACCATTACCGGCACGAGACCGCAGACCCTGGAAAGGGGTGGACTCGGTCCCGCCAGGGCACTACCACCGACCGTAAGCGTTTCACCCACTCCGGGAAGGACATGAGCGAACCAGGTGGCAAACCGCACTTCGCCGACCCGCACCCGAATGTACCGGGGCTCTGTGCCGCCCGGCACGAAGGGGTCGTAGGTATCCGACAGTTCCACCAGCGGGAGGCTGTCTCCCTTGAGGAACAGGGCCGGCATGTTGCGATCGTAAGTCGCGACAGCCGCGTTTCGCGCCTGATCCGCAGACCCGGTGTCGCTAAGCACTTTAGCCCCGCTCAACGCGGCCGCATCCAGTGCATTCTGCATTTCACTCTTGCGGGCATACGCCTGACCCAGATCGACCACCAGGCCGGCTATCCCCAAAAGCACCAGAATGCTGATGGCCATCACGGGAAGAACGATGCCCCGCTGTTTTGAGCGCATTGGCATTGGCTACATCCCGCTTGAGATGGCAGGGCTGCCGCCCGGCGTTCCGGTTTCGGCACCGCGGTAATCCCGCAGGGTACGCTCCGCCCGCTCGCCATCGAGAGCGGAGCCGGTCTGGTACGCCGGGTTGTCGGTCTGAACCCGGATCATGTGCCGAACCGATTCGCCGAAGTCATCCTTCAGCGGATCGGGACCGGCGCAGCCGGCCACCAACAGACTCGTGACCGCTATCCCGATTAGCTTCCAGTGCATCACTTGCTCCTTCATAGTTCGTGACCGAAACGCCCTTCGATACCCCCTTTCGAGGACCCCACCAAAGCTCCACCCTCCGGACCTTTTTCGTCTTTCCGGCTGCCCTGGAGCCGGCCCAGCAGGTAAAACTCGGCATCGCCCGGTTCCACAAAGGAATCCGTGGGCAGGCGCACCATTTCCGGATCGATGGGATGGGCGAAACGCGGGGTAACAAAGATCACCAATTCCGTCTGTCCCTTTATGAACTCCTGGCTGCGAAACAGGGCCCCGAGCACCGGGATGTCACCCAGACCGGGGAACTTGTTGACCCGTTCGCTCAGGTTCTCGTTGATAAGGCCGGCAATACCGATGGTCTGTCCACCAGCCAGCTCGACCGTTGATGAGGCCTGCCGCATTGTGAGCGAGGGGATGAAGAAGCTGGTGGAGACACCGGGGACCTCCAGCGCCACGGCGTTCTGGTTGGACAGCTCACTCACTTCGATATCTACATCCAGGCTGATCTGGCCCGAATCGAGTACCACGGGAAGAAAGCCGAGATTCACCCCGAATTTCTTGTATTCGATGGTGACGCTGTCTTCTTCTCCGGGGACAGGCAGGGGGAATTCCCCGCCGGCATGGAAGCGCGCAATCTTTCCGGTTGATGTGGTGAGGGTAGGTTCCGCCAATACCTTGGCCAAACCCTCCTCCTTGGCCGCGTCGATCACGATGGTGCTCAGCGTCGTACCATCCAGGAAACTCGCCACGAGGGAGTTCCCGCCCGTGGGAATCACGCGAGGATCGGCCAGGTCATTCGTCGTCAGGGAACCCGGCGCCAACAGGGTCGAAGAGGGGATCTCCGCGCCGGCACCCTCGATGGGGAACTGCAGAATCTCGCCCGCCCCGGTGATGGTGCCGATGCTCAGGTTACCGTCGGCAGTTATGGCGGAAAAATTGGACTCCATTCGCTTCATGAAGGTGCGGGCCACCTCGGCCACCTTTACCTCGAGCAGCACCTGTTTGGCTCCGCCTACCTGCATCATGTTGAGCACCCGCGCCCGGACGTCCTCTTCCGCATTGCCGTCCCGGCGGATCGTGCTGCGCGCCAGTTGCAGCGCCATATCCATTTTCGGCGCGCTGGAGACCTCTCCGGTCATCACGATGGCCTCCTTGGAGGCATGGACACCGATACGTTCGCCCGGAAGCAGTTCATACAGTTTTCTCTTCAGCAATTCCAGGTCATGGGTGACCTGAACGTCAATGCTGCCGGCCACCTCGTTACGCCCGTTCCAGAGAATCAGATTGGTGCTGCCAAGCTGCTTCCCCAGCACGTAGAGCTGGCGCGACTGCATCATGCGAATATCCGCGATCGCCTCGTTACCCACGGAGACCTTTTTGGGGGCAAAGTCGAGTGTCACCACCCGTGATTTGTTCAAAGGCACCTCGATGTTATGCGCCGTATGCTGGCGCTCCTGGGCGCCAGCCGTCAACGCCAGGGCGCCGACCAACCCCACCATCCATCGACTCCTTTTTGTGTTGCCCCAATCCATTCGCAAAACTCCCCTTTTTATCGTTTTACATCTGTACACGGAGGTTCTCACTATCCACTCCACGTATGATGGTGATGTAGCTCCAACTGCGGGTTCGGGCCGCACGTTTTGGTTCAGGCTTGGGCTCCGGCTTATCCGCAACCTTGATTTTCCGATCGTTCGGGTTTCTCAAAGCCATCTGCAGACTACCCTCCTCCGTCGCCTCAACCAGCTTTTCAGCCTCGTCCGGTGTCAGCTCCAGCGTGACCGCGCGCACGATCACCGGTTCGTTTCTCTCCGGAGAGGCCGTCTGATCCACTGCCAGTACCTTTTTGTTCCTGAGCAGGATCTTCGAAGAGGCCTCGCGATTACGATTCTTGCGGGAGGCAATCACATCGACCCGGTTACCCGGCAGCAGAAATCCCGCCACGCCGATGACATCATTGACCCGGACCGTCACCGCACGATGGTCCGGTTTGATCACGGCGGCCAGGGAACTGCCCTGCAGGTGTTCCACCGCCTTGCCCTGGTGAATGACCTCTCCGGGATAGATGGTCTGGGAGGCAATCCGTCCGACTACATCCTCCCGTCTTGCAAACGAACCGGAAGGGACCGCCTCCTCGGGAATCGATACGAGACGTATGTCGGACTCCTCGATGCGTTTGCCGAACGGAATCTCCAGGGAAGCGACGGTAGTGGCGTTTTCATCCTGTTGATCACCACCGGAAAGACGTGACTGAACCCACTGGTTGGCCGTCAACGCCGCCATGACTCCGAGGCCCAGTGCCACCAGAAGAATGATGAAAGTCCTGCGGTTAATCATGATGTCATCCCTTTCGATTCAGCAGTAACAAAGTAGTCGCCCCAGGCGGCCTCGACCCCTTCCGGGGAGAGCTCGGGTTTTCTTCCTTCATAGCGGCAGCGATCGACCACCAGTCCGATCAGATCGCGCGGATGGCAGGCGAGGAGCGGCACATCACGCAGACGATGAAGATGCTCGATGGTGTATCGCGCCACCTCGGGTACAAATTCGAGACCTTCGGCTTCGCAGACTTGCTGCCAAATCGCGGCGTAGGCCCGCTCACTGAGCTCCCCGAAGCGGACCTTGTAACCGATGCGCCGCAGAAAGGCCTCGTCGGCCAGTTCGGCCGGTGGGTAGTTGGTTGAAAACAGCAGTATCACGTCGAATGGCACCACGAACTGGGCGCCCCCGTGGCTGTGCAGGTAGTCGCACCCCTCCTCCATGGGAACGATCCAGCGATTGAGAATCGCCTCCGGGGGAACCCGCTGTCGGCCCAGGTCATCGATAATCAGCAGGCCATTGTTGGCCCGCATCTGCAGCGGTGCCCGATATTCACGCGAAGCCGAATCGTAGTGCAGCTCCAGCATCTCCAGGGTCAGCTCACCGCCAGCCGATACCACCGGACGGTCGCAGAGCCGGTAGCGGGGATCGTACCCCGAATCAATGCGTGCTCCGCCGGCGTTCGCCTCGAGCCGGGGGCGGTGGTACTCGGGGTCGAAGACACGCACGGTGATCCCTCCGGCCTGCACCGCATAGGGGACCAGCACGGGATCGTCGAGGACCCGTCCGAGGCACCGGGAGATGAAGCTTTTCCCGGAACCCGGTGAACCGTAAACCATCATGGAGCGCCCCGAGTGCAGAGCGGGACCGAGGCGATCCAGGATGTGCGGTTCGATCACCACATCGGAAAACTTGCTGCGCAGCTGCTCCGCCGTAATCTGTTGACGCGAGCTCGACTGCGATCCGACGATACCGAGATAGGCCTCGAGAGGAACCGGGGCGGGGCCGGCGTAGCCGTCGCGCATCATGGCATCGAGCGCCGCCGTTCGGCCCCGCTCGGTGAGTCCGTAGCGCACCCCGCCGTCGATGCTGCTGCGCACCTCCAGCTGGGCCTCGCGCCGCAGGTACTGGATCAGCGGCTCGAGCACACCCCCCGGCAGCGCTATCTCCCGAACCAGATCCGCCAGATCGGTGGGCCCCATTTTCAGGATCTGTTTCAAGAGCAGTGAAAGGAGCAGCTCCTCTTTGAGGCCGGTCTCCTGCAGTGAACGGGGCCGCTTCGCAGCGGTTGCCAACCCATTCTCTTCGAAGGGTTCAATGGCTTGGGTGGAAAACGACATCACATCACCTCTATCCAGAGTGCACCCGCGCTACCGGCGGCAATCGCCAGTGCGTAGGGGAAGCGCAATCGTCCCGACTCCCTCACAATCAGGGCATTCGCCAATGCCCCGGGGACCGGCACATAGCGCTCAATGAGATAGATGGCAAGAGCCAGTATTCCGCCAAAGATGAGGGTCAACAGCACGGCCGGGAGGGCCGCCATGCCGAGATAGCTGCCGACCGCCGCCATCAGCTTCACGTCCCCGGCGCCCATCGCCGACAGCGCATAGAAGGGCAGCAGTGCCGCGAAGCCGATCACCACCCCGCCCAGTCGCTCTGTCAGCGCCACCGATGCACCGCCCCAGAGTCCGAACAGCAGCCCAGTCAGCAGGATCGTCACGCACAGCCGGTTGGAAATCCGGTGGTGCTTCACATCCTCGATCACCGCCAGACCGAGCAGCCCCGAGAGAGCAATGATTTCACCGATTAACATGGAATCCGTTGTCGCTTTGTGGGTCTTGGGGAAAGCGGGGGCAGAGCCCCCGCCACTACTAATTGTGCCTATCCAGCCGTCGCCATATGACTAGCCATGTAATCGATACTGGCAGCGATGGTTGTACCAAGGGCCGTAAATGCAGCAACGGCTCCCAACGTGACAAGGCTTCCAGCCACCGCGTACTCGACCATGGTCAGCCCGCTCTCGTCATCGATGAATCCCTTTACCTTCTCGAAGATACCTTTCATGGTGTTGCTCCTTTTCCTTGTTAAATTCACTTCAAGTGATAGGCCGCATCCGACGGCCTCGATACAGGTATAGGATCAGGAACAAGGATCCATTAGGAGCCTGTTGCGCGAAGGTGCAACTCTCTTGCGTGAGGGTTCTCACGGGTTCACCCGCCCGGAGCGCTCCACCCGCCAGGCGCGCTGGAACTCCGAGGGAGAGGTCCCGAACTGGCGCTTGAAGAGACGGCCGAAATAGGAGGTATCCCGCAGCCCTATCGCCCAGCAGACGTCGGTGACCGAGGCGCTTCGGTTGTGCAGGAGGCGCCGCGCCTTTTCCAGCCGTCGCTCCATCAGATAGGCCTGGAAGGTCATCCCGAAGGCCTTCTTGAAACTGCGGCTGAACTGTGAGGGGTTCAGGTCGCAGAGCCTCGCCGCCTCTTTCTGGCTGATGGGCCGCGACAGATGACGCTCGATGAAATCGGCCACCCGCTCCATCGCCACGGGCGGTTTGGATTCCGGACGAAAGCGGGCCTCCACCGGCACACTGATGGCCGGCAGGATCGGGATCCGTCTCTCACCTTCCGGCTTGCCCCTGGCCAGGCGTTCCAGCGACTGGATGGTCTGGTCGATCTGCTCGGGGTCGACCGGGTTGACGAGGTAATCCCATACCCGCGAACGCAGTGCCCAGACCGCCAGCGCCTCCGAATGCTCCTCGGTGCACATAATCAAGGGAATATTCGGAATCATCCGCCGTATTCTCTGCAACAGCGCAAGGCGAGGAAGGTCGGGGAAGTCGAATTCAAAGAAGATTCCACAGGGGGTGTGCTCCTCCACCTCTGCTTCGATGTCCGCCGTCCATACAACGGTTCGCAGTCGACAGAACTCTTCCAGCAAGCAGTGCAGCGAAGGGCGTAACGCATACTGACGCAAATCGACAAGGAGTACTCTCGGCTGTTCCATACGTCCGTCCCTGTATCCTGGATGCTGATGAACAAAGAGTGCTGGCGGCCATTCCTGCTAACGGGATGTACTGTGTTGGATTCAACTGTTGTTATGTATAGCTGAAAACAGAGTCCACTCAAGGCACCGGCTTCGGGCTAGAACCTTTCCGCTCTAGCCAGGTCAGATGTGTGATTGAAAAATCGCCGCGGGGGCGCGCCTCCTGATAAGGATTGCATCGCAACTTATTGTGCCAAAAGGATCTTTTTTTGGCGCAATAATTGACCAATCCCCGAGACTTCATGGATTGCAGCGCCAGACATGTAGTTTTGTCTTGCGATGCAATCCATGGGGTCTACCCGGTCGTTTTCTGCTTCCTGAAGAACTTTACGATTCATTCATTTCGAACCACGGAAAACACGGAGCGCACGGGGAAAAACCCCCGGCAAACTGTTTTACCCCGTGGCCCCGTGTACACCGTGGTTACCCGTTCTGCATCGATTCGGGCCTGCGCAGCAGAGGGTACGGGTACGGCTTCTGAAGAACTTCCCTCGCTGTCATTACGAGGAGCCCCGGGCGACGAAGTAATCTCTGCTCCTAACCTCTAGATTGCCGCGTCGCTGTGGCTCCTCCTGATGAACTTGCCCTCGCTGTCATTACGAGGAGCCTAAGCGACGAAGTAATCTCCTGCTCCCAAAACCCCAGATTGCCGCGTCGCTGTGGCTCCTCGCAATGACGGCTGAACGTTCGT
>NZ_JAENYR010000099.1 GCF_016841685.1 Thiohalomonas denitrificans | reverse complement strand
GGAGATGGCACCGACCGGGGCGTCGATCTTCAGCTTGTCGAGAGTGACGATGGAGGGCACCACCAGCACGCCGCCGATACAGCCGATGAAGGTTGCGGCCAGGGCGCCCGGGGTCAACGGTTCGGCCGTGATCGCCACCAGGCCGGCCAGGGCCCCATTGAGGGCCATGGTCAGGTCGGCCTTGCCGAACAGCAGGCGGGCGGCAATCAAAGCGGCCACCACACCGCCGGCAGCGGCCATGTTGGTGTTGACGAAGATCATCGATACGGCATTGGCTTCGGCCACGTTGGAGAGCATCAGTTCGGAACCGCCGTTGAAGCCGAACCAGCCCATCCAGAGGATGAAGGTACCCAGGGTGGCCAGCGGCAGGTTGGCACCGGGAATGGCATTCACTTCGCCGTGTTCACCGTACTTGCCCCGGCGCGCACCGAGCAGCAGGACACCCGCCAGAGCCGCCGTGGCGCCGGTCAGGTGCACCACGCCGGAGCCGGCGAAGTCCAGAAAGCCAAGGCCGTCGAGGAAGCCGCCGCCCCATTTCCAGAAGCCCTGCACCGGGTAGATGAAACCGGTCATCACCACCGCGAAGGCGAGAAAGGTCCACAGCTTCATGCGCTCCGCGACCGCACCCGAAACGATGGACATGGCAGTGGCGACGAATACTACCTGGAAGAAGAAGTCGGACATATTCGAGTAGTACGGCGCACCCTCACCACCGGCCAGCACCGCTTCGGTGGCATTATCACCGCCGAGCAGGAAGCTGAGGCCCGGAATCACCGAATTGATGCCGTCGCCGTACATGATGTTGTAGCCGACCAGCATGTACATGATGCTGGCGATGGCATACAGGGCGATATTCTTGGTAAGGATTTCGGCGGTGTTCTTCGCACGCACGAGGCCCGCCTCGAGCATGGAAAAGCCGGCCGCCATCCACATGACCAGAACCCCCGACATCAGGAAATAGAAGGTATCGAGCGCATAGGCCAACTCTTTTACAGCATCCATCATTCAATCCTCTTCACAAAGCTTCCGGGCCGGTCTCGCCGGTGCGGATGCGGACGGCCTGTTCGAGATCGGAGACGAAAATCTTGCCGTCACCGATCTTGCCCGTATTGGCGGCACTGCTGACGGCCTCAATGACCTGGTCGACCAGGTCATCACCCACCGCCGCCTCGACTTTCACCTTGGGCAGAAAGTCCACCACGTACTCCGCACCGCGATAGAGCTCGGTGTGGCCCTTCTGTCGTCCGAAACCCTTCACTTCGGTGACGGTGATCCCCTGCACGCCGATATCCGACAGGGCCTCACGCACGTCATCCAGCTTGAAGGGCTTGATGATTGCGGTTACCAGTTTCATGAGTTATCCCTCTTTCGGTTGCGCCCGCACGAAGGGACGGACGCGGTCACATGTTCACTGCGATTAAAACGTTTTGGCCCAGGAGACGCTGACGCGCGGGTCGTCGTTATCCTTGCCGTTGGTGGTTCCGTCCAGGTCGTTTTTGTCGAGGGCGAGAGCAAAGTCACCCATTTCGCCAGCTGATTTCGAGAGGGCGATCTGGTAGTGGCTGTAATCGAGAGCGGCACCATCTACATCGTCGTCCTCGAAGGTATATTGGCCCATGGTCACACTAAGGCCGAAGTCCTCGGGAAGCGCGAAGTCGGCGGCCGCGTAGTAATAAAGATCACCATCGATGAAGGATTCGGCCGTACCCGGCTCGTCATCTACATCACTGGACACGGTGTAGGCCAGCCCGGCCGAAAAATTGGCGAAGCTGCCGCTCAGGTAGAGCTCGGTAAAGTCGGCATCATCGGCCAGGGGGTACATGTAGCGATTGAGGCCGAAGTCGTAGCCGAAATCGCCCGCCTCTCCAGCGTAGCCGAGGTAGAGATCCTGCTCATACTCGTTGTTGTCGCCTTCGCCGCCAAAGTCGACAGTAGAGACCCAGGTTCCGGCGTAGACCCCGGACTCGAGCCCATAATCGACGCCACCGGAGACGGCTGTACCGTCGTCGCTCTGAGTGACACCACGCCAGATGTAGTTGCTGGTGGCACCGATATTGGCGGAGAGTTCGGCCGTGGCCGCGCTGCTGCCCAGGGCGACGGCGGTGACCGAAGCGGCGATTAATGTCTTTTGAAACTGGTTCATATCTACTTCTCCCAGGAATGGTTTGCCTTCACCCTTTCCGTTTGCATCAGGCGTGCCATCTCCCTGAAAGACGGGAAACACAAAGCGTTACATGACCACAGGGTTTGTTTACCCGTCATCTTCGCACCAAAGCGAA
This sequence comes from Thiohalomonas denitrificans, assembly GCF_016841685.1. Lineage (GTDB taxonomy): Bacteria > Pseudomonadota > Gammaproteobacteria > Thiohalomonadales > Thiohalomonadaceae > Thiohalomonas > Thiohalomonas denitrificans_A. The sequence continues at coordinate 8,858 of NZ_JAENYR010000099.1, read as the reverse complement.
TGGGACGGAGCGCGCGATGCACTATTTCGGTGCGGAGCAGACGGGCGGGAAACGAATGCCTTACACTAGTGGTTCATGCGGAAAATAGTGTGACACTCAGAGCCCCCGCATGGAGCACGATGTAAAAACCACTGGGGAGATGAGCAATGGATACCCGATTTATCGACGATTTGGCCCGGAGACTGACGCAAGCCCTGCCACAGGGCGTCCGCGAACTGCAGAGCGATCTGGAGAAGAATTTCCGCGCCGTGCTCCAATCCAGTTTCGCCAAACTGGATCTGGTGACCCGCGAGGAGTTCGAGGTGCAGACGCAGGTGCTGGCCCGGACCCGCAGCAAGCTGGAGGCCCTCGAAAAGCGCGTCGCGGAGATGGAGAACCCGGCCTCGAGCGAGTCCGGGGAAGCCGGCCAGTAAAAAGCCCCCCAAGCCTCGTAGCCCGCACCTTCGACTACGCTTGAAGGACAAGACATCAGAGGGATACCGATGCGGGACAATCTGAGCGACGACGTCGGCAAACTCGTACTTCGCCTGACCCTTGGCATTCTCATCCTGCTGCACGGTATCTCGAAGATAACCGGCGGCATCGCACCCATTGAACAGATGGCGGAAGGCGCGGGGCTGCCCGGCTTTATGGCCTACGGCACCTACCTCGGGGAGGTACTGGGGCCGATTCTGCTGTTGATCGGGTGGTATGCACGAGTCGGAGCCGGGCTGATTGCCATCAACATGCTGTTCGCCTTTGCTCTCGCCCACCGGCACGAACTGCTGGACATGACCGATGTCGGCGGCTGGGCCCTCGAGCTGCAGGGCATGTTTCTGTTTACCGCCATCGCACTGGTCTTGACCGGTCCGGGGCGGCTGAGCGTAAATCAGCGCTAACGGTCGATAAACGGCGTGGAACCCCGACCTCCTGCTCGACCGGCAGCGAGGTAAACCGCTGCACCTGCTTTTCAGCCCCCCGGTTTCCGTTAGAATCCGGCGTTTGCCCGCCCCCGATCGGGGCGCCCCGGGCCTCGCGCGCCGGACTACCTGCAACGGCTCCTGATTGATGTCGTGGTTGAGTCTACTTCTGCTACTGCCCCTGGCGGGATCGATTGCGATCGCCCTGCTGCCGGGCAATTCCCCGCGCGTGATTCGCTGGGTAGGTATTGCCACGGCGGCAATCACTGCGGCCTATGCGTGGGGGCTGCTGTCGGTCTTCGACCCGGAGTTGGCCGGTGCGCAGTTGCTGGAGTCCCATCGCTGGAACCCCCGGCTGGGCACCAGCTTCAGCCTCGGCGTAGATGGATTCTCCTTCCCAATGGTGCTGTTGGCCACCCTGCTGACCCTGGTCGCCGTGCTCGCTTCCAATACCATCCGCGAACGAGTCAGGGCCTATTACGCCCTGCTGCTGCTGGAAGCGGCGATGCTCGGGGTGTTTACCGCCCGCGACTGGTCGCTCTTCTATGTGTTCTGGGAGACCCCCTGTTCTTTCTCATCGACCGCTGGGGGGGGGCACCAATCGCCAGGGGGCGGCGCTCAATTTCGTGCTCTACACGATGGGCGGCTCTGTCTTCCTTCTGGTCTCGCTTCTGGTACTTTACGATGCCGCACCGGGCCACACCTTCGATATGGCAGCCATGGCGGAAGGGGCGCGCTCGCTTCCGGCCGAAACGCAGATTCTGCTATTCCTCGGACTGCTGATCGGATTTGGCGTGAAGATGCCAATCTTTCCGTTACACGGCTGGTTGCCGATCGCTCACGTCGAGGCGTTGAGTCCCCGTCTCCATCCTGCTCTCGGGCATTCTGCTCAAGATGGGTTCCTACGGCCTCATACGAGCGGTGGAGATGCTGCCGCAGGCCGCCCTTTCACTGCAGGGGGTTCTCGCCGGGCTCGGTTTCATCAGTCTTGTTTACGGTGGTGTGCTCGCCTGGCGGCAACGCGACCTCAAGGCGATGATCGCCTACTCCTCGGTCAGCCATATGGGGATGGTCCTGCTCGGCATCGCTGCGCTCAACGTGGCGGGGCTGACCGGTGCGGTGATGCAGATGGTGGCCCACGGCCTGGTGGCCGGCGCCCTGTTCCTGCTCATCGGCCTCCTCTATGAGCGCACCCACACCCGCGACATTGCCGACTACAGCTCGCTGGTGCGGGTTATGCCGCGCTTCGCCTTTTTCACCGTACTCGCCTTCATCGCCGCCGTAGGGATGCCGGGAACCGCCGGATTCATTGCCGAACTGCACGCCATTATCGGTGGCTTCGAGCGCTGGGGCGCCTGGATGGTCCTGCTCAGTATCGGGGTGCTGATCAGCGCCGCCTATGCCCTGCGCACCGTCGGGCGCCTGTTCACCGGCCCGGTGAATCAGCGCATGCAGGGCCTGCCCGATCTCAGCCGGACCGAGCTGACCAGCGCCGGCGCGCTCAGTGCCGGCATGCTGCTCATCGGCATCTTTCCTACACCCGCCCTCACTCTGGTTTCCGCCTCGGTGGACCGGCTCAGCGGGGTATTCATGCCATGAGCGGGACCACGGCAAGCCACCGCCAGCCGGGCGATAACCCCTCGGCCGACATGCACACCCGGCTGGAGGCGCTGATCGCACACCTGGAGCATGTGTTGCCGGCACAGGCGCCGATTCGCGAGTTTGTTCATCACAACACCCTGCACGGCTTCGCCCATCTACCCTTTCGCGAGGCGTTGTCCGAGGCGCGACGGCTGACCGGCGCGCGGGGCTATCTGCCCAACGAGACCTTCCGTGAACTCTACCGGAGCGGCCGCATCACTCGTACCGATCTCGAGGCGGTCATCGCCGAGGCGTCGGCCGGGGAGACGGAGCTGGATGCCGAGGCCGTATTGATCGAGTGTGCCGCCAGACCGGTGCGCTGCCGCGACGTGCTCGTTGCCGGTTTGCTGTATCCCTTCCGGCCGGTAACCGCCTGCCAGCTCAACTGGCAGATCGAGGAGCTGAATGCATTCACCACCTGCCAGTCCGACCTGGCGCCGGCCGCAGCATCGCTTGGACATGATCGGCAAGCACCTCGCCGAGATAGGGCCGGCCCAAATTGAACATACCCCCAGATTGCGGAACGGCTGGATAATGCCGGGAGGCGTATTGGTGGCAACCGGGATATTGATCCGCCCGTCCATACACTTGAGCACCATGATGGCGGTTGGGTGGTTGGCCAGGTAGCGTTCGCGGGCCAGACTCGCCTCGGGAGAACAGAATTGAGCCGAGTGGCGTTGGGGCAGCGCAAACCGCCAGTCGATACGCTCGTCGATGGCCCACGGCTGGCTACTCCACTCCCCTGGCAAGCATCATCATTCGATGCGCTCAGGCCGAAACATCCGTGGACTGCGGTTTCAACGGGCCGAAAGTACCATCTGCATCATCCCGCTTCAGCCATTCGTATATGGCATTGAGCGCCATGGTCTCGGTGGCGTAGATGCAGTCGCGACCGATCGTCTCGTAGAGGCTGGTATGGCGCATCACTTCCAGTACCTGCCGCTTCAGTCCACTGAAGACCAGCGTGACACCGGCGTCCTTCAGCCGCTCCACCAGATGGTGCAGGACTTCCTCGCCGGAGGCGTCGACCTGGTTGATGCCGTCGCCGACGACCAGCACGAACTTCGCCGACGGCTGGCACGAAACCGCTTCCAGAATCGCATCTTCGAAATAGGAAACGTTGGCGAAGTAGAGCGAGCCGTCAAAACGCACAGCGATAATGCGCGGGTCCGTCGGCAACTCCGGGTGGACCTTGAGATCGCGCAGGGTGCCATCACCATAGCGGCCCAGGATTGCCACGCGCGGGCGCATGGTGCGGTAGAGGTAGAGCAGGATCGCGAGAACCGCTCCGACCATGATGCCCTTGTCCAAGTGCGGGGCAAAGCCAAGAGTGGCGACAAAGGTGACGACCGAGGCGGTGCCGTCATGCTTGTTGGCCTGCCAGGCGTGCACAACCGCCCTGAAATTGACGAGCCCAAACACCGCCATCATGATCACCGCGGCCAGCACGGCGCTCGGCAGGTGGTAGAGCAGCGGCGTGAGGAACAGCAGCGTGGTCATCACCACCAAGCCGGTGATGACCGCCGAAAGGCCGGTGCGGGCGCCCGCATTGAGATTGACGGCGGAGCGAGAGAAGGAGCCGCTGGTCGGATAGGACTGGGTGAAACTGCCGAAGATATTGCCCAGGCCCTGGCCAATCAACTCCTGATTGGGGTCGATGTGGTCCTTGGTTTTCGCGGCCATCGCCTTGGCAATGGAGATCGCTTCCATGAAGCCGACCAGCGAGATGACCACGGCGCTGCTGATCAGCGTCCCCAGGACACTCATGTCCAGCACCGGCATGGCGACCGAGGGGAGTCCGGCCGGGATTTCGCCGACCACAGAGCCGCCCATTTCGGCGAAACCGATGAGAAAGCTGACCACCGTGGTGGCCACCACTGCCACCAGCACGCCCGGAAACTTCGGAACCTTCGCCTTCATGTAAAGCATGACGCCGATCGCCGCCAGACCCATGGCCAGGGTCGGCAGATGGGACTCGGGGATCTGTGCCAGTACTGCCAGGACGTCGTTGGCGAAACTCTCGCTGCGCGGCTTGTCGACGCCGAAGATCTTGTTCAATTGCGACAGGCCGATGATGAGCGCGGCGGCGTTGGTGAACCCGACGATGACCGGATGCGAGAGGAAATTCACCACTACCCCCAGCCGCAGCAGGCCCAGCGAGAGCTGGAACAGGCCGACCAGTAGCGCCAGCAGGATGGCGAGGGCGACGAACTGCTCGCTGCCGAGGGTGGCGAACGGCATCAGCGCTGAGGCGGTCAGCAATGAGACCACCGCCACGGGTCCGGTGGCCAGCTGATTGGAAGAGCCCCACAAAGCTGCAATGATGCCGGGCAAAAACGCTGCGTAAAGGCCGTAGTAGGCGGGCAGGCCGGCGAGTTGCGCATAGGCCATCGACTGGGGAATCAGCACCAGGGCGACCGTGATACCGGCAATCAGATCGGCACGCAGATTTTCGCCCGTGATAGGCCACCAGCGAAGAAAGGGGAACAGTTTCTGAATCATGGACTGTACTTTTCTGGTTGATGTCGGAAAAAAGAGAGCCCCGCCAAGGGTGAACCGCTGCGCATTATTACAGATCACTGCCGTTTGGGCGATGTATCCTGTCGACCCAAGCCCACCTGGGGCGGGGGACGGAATTGCGCGCACATGCCCCTGAAGCCGCATCCCACGTTGAACCGGAGGCACCGAATTCATTAGACTGTGCGGATCTTTCCGCCCCGCTCCGTTCACTCCCATCGAGCGATTACCCCCGTCAATCAGGAGATCTTTCCGAAAACCATGAACCCTTCAGTTACGTCGAGCGAGAGCTCCGGAAACAGCAAATCACGTCTGCCCGTAGGCACGCTGGCGGCGGCCGGAATCTTTGCGGTAATGGGGCTGTGGCTTGCCTCGATGGTGCCTACCGTCGAAATCGCCTGGGTGGTGGCGTTTTTGCTCCTCACCATCTATCTGTTCGCTTTCGAGGTCGTCGGCGTGGATGTGACCGCGGCCACCGTGATGGTCCTGCTGGGACTGACCTCTCTGGTCGCGCCGCTGATGGGATTGGAAGAGGGACTGATCGATGCCGCGCAACTCTTCCGGGGTTTCTCCAGTAATGCGGTGATCTCGATCATCGCGGTGATGATTATCGGTGCGGGACTGGACAAGACGGGGCTGATGAGCCGCGTCGCCGGTTTCATCCTCCGGGTCGGCGGCAGCAGCGAGACGCGGGTAATTCCCATCGTCTCCAGCACCGCAGGTGTCATCTCCAGCTTTATGCAGAATGTAGGGGCCGCCGCACTATTCCTGCCGGTGGTCAGCCGCATCTCCGTCCGCACCGGTCTGCCGATGTCCCGGCTGCTGATGCCGATGGGCTTTTGCGCCATCCTCGGCGGCACCCTGACCATGGTCGGCTCCAGCCCGTTGATTCTCCTCAATGACCTCATGCTCACTTCGAACCGGGCGCTCCCGCCCGAGCATCAGATGGAGACCTGGTCGCTGTTTTCAGTGACTCCGGTGGGTCTGGCGCTGATCGCCACGGGCATCCTCTATTTCATTGTTGCCGGCCGCTTTGTACTGCCGGTGACCCGGACCGAGGGGACAAAGGCCACCAACACCATGGGCTACTTCCGCGAGACCTACGGTATCGAGTACGAGCTGTGGGAGGTGGTGGTACCGGCAGAGAGCCCGCTGGTGGGCAAGCTGCTGGATGATGTGGAGGGCCGCTTCAGCATACGCGTCATCGGCGCGCTGCGCGGCAGTGACGACCTGCGCATCGGTCCCGGCGGGCTGGCCCGGGATGTCGGCATCCAGGCGGGCAGCGTGCTGGGCGTCCTCGCCTCTCCGGAGCACACCCGGACGTTTGTGGAGCACTTCCATCTCGATGTGCGCAAGGACCTGGAGACCTTCTCCGAACTGCTCTCTCCCAGCCAGGCCGGTATCGGCGAAGTGGTGCTCCCTCCCGGCTCGTCTTTGGTGGGCAAATCGGCGCGCGACGTGTGGATGCGAAAGACCTACGGCCTCTCCATGGTCGCCCTGAATCGTGGCGGCAAAATCTTCCGTGAAGGGGACGGTATCCGGGATATGCCGCTACAGCCCGGTGACATCCTGGTGGTCCACACCGCCTGGGATGCCCTGGCGCGTTTGGAAAAGGACCGCGATTTCGTGGTGGTCACCACAGAATACCCGCATGAAGAGTCACGGCCGCACAAGGTTGGCTGGGCGTTGGGCTTTTTCGGCATCGCCCTGGGACTGATTCTGTTCAGCGACCTCATGCTCTCGGTGGCACTGCTGACCGGCGCCCTCGGCATGATTTTGTCGAAGGTGCTGAGTATCGAGGAGGCCTATGAGGCCGTCAGTTGGAAAACCGTGTTCCTGCTGGCGAGCCTCATCCCGCTCGGCATGGCGGTGGAGACCAGCGGTACCGCTGCCTGGATTGCCGAACAGACGCTTGTAGTGATGGGCGACATGCCGATCTGGGTTCTCCAACTTGCCATCGCGGTGCTGGCCACCGGCTTCACGCTGGTAATGTCCAATGTGGGCGCCACCGTGCTGCTAGTGCCGCTGGCAGTGAATATCGCAGTCGGTGCCGGCGCCAATCCCGCGGTATTCGCACTCACCGTGGCGATTGCCACCTCCAACTCGTTCCTTATCCCCACCCACCAGGTAAACGCATTGATCATGGGGCCGGGTGGTTACCGCGTCCCCGATTTCATGCGCGCGGGCGGCGTCATGACGGTGCTATTCCTCATCGTCATGACGGTGATGATGAATCTGGTGTACTGACGAATCAACTCAGAGGGATACCGGGCAGTAGCGGCGGCATCGGGGCATCGAGCCGTTCGGCGACGGCACGCAGCAGTTCGCCTTCGGCCACGGTGACCCTGCCGTCGTGGATGACGGCGGCGGCGCAGGCCTGGATCAGTTTCCGTTTGAAACCGGGCGGGCTCTGAATCAGGCGACCGAGTGCCTCGTGCAGCAGGCCGAGCTTGATCCCGCCCTCAGGCGGAGAAAAAGGTCCATCCAGGGGCGCCCGCTCCACGGCCGCCGCAAATGCGGCACGCGCCCGGGCGTCATCGTCCGCTCCCGCCTTCGCCAATGCCCAGAACAGCAGCTCGCAATCGGCCCTGATAATGCGCGGGGCGCGCGAGTGTTTGACGGCGTTCTCCTTTGGCGACAGGCGCCGGCGCAGCGCCGTATCCACCACATATTCAAACAGCGAGACCCGCTCATCGGCACGGATCAGTGCACTCACCGTGGTGAGAAAGGGCTGGCGTTCCGCCTTCGGCAGTTCCGCCAGGGTGGGCAGGGCCAGATCGAGCAGCGGCAGGCGCACGCGCGGCCCGGCCTGTTTCAGCCAGTGGCGATGCGCCTCGGCCCGCGCCAGTGCGCCCCGCTCCGCTGCCAGCGCCTTTCCCTGCTTTTCCCTTGCCGCAGGGTCGTCACTGAGCAGCAGCAGGTATACCACCGCCTTGGCGTTTTCGGCCCGATGCAGATCGTCGGTGACCGACTCCGGGAGCGCCGCTAACAACTCGCGTGCATACTCGAGGTGAGCGGCATCGAGTGTGCCGATGGAATCCGCTATCCGCGCGGGATCGGCGGCAACGGCACTATCGGTCCCGGCAAACCCCGTCCCCGTCCCGCTTGCGCGGACCGTCCCTACGCTGCCGGTTGCGGCCGGTGCGAGACGCGGATCGATACGGCGGATGCGCTCGTCGATCGGCGGGTGGGTGGCGAGCAGGCCGAGAAAGAAATTCAGGCCCTGGCCAAAGAACAGGTGGCTCGCCTCCTCGGCATTGGGGTGCTGCACCAGAGAGTCCTCCACACCGGCTATCTTGCGCAGCGCGCCGCCGATCCCGTCCGGATTGCGGGTAAACTGCACGGCGGCGGCATCGGCGAGATACTCGCGCTGGCGCGACACCGCCGCTTTTATCAAACGGCCGAAGAGGACCCCCAGGAAGCCGACAACCAGCAGCGCGATGCCGAGAACCAGCACGCCACCGGCATTCCTGCCACGGCTGCGGCCCGCCCCGTACAGGATGGCCCGCCCCATCAGGCTCAGCAGCAGAATGCCGTGCAGCACGCCGATAAGACGGAGGTTGAGCCGCATGTCGCCATTGAAAATATGGCTGAACTCGTGCGCGATCACGCCCTGGAGCTCGTCGCGGTCCAGCCGCTCCAGAGTGCCCCGCGTCACGGCCACCGCAGCCTCGTTGGGCGAACTGCCGGCGGCAAAGGCGTTAATGCCGTGCTCCTGGTCGAGCACGACCACCTGCGGCACCGGCACGCCGGAGGCTATCGCCATCTCATCCACCACGTTGAGCAGCCGCCGTTCGAGAG
>NZ_JAENYR010000098.1 GCF_016841685.1 Thiohalomonas denitrificans | reverse complement strand
ACGTTCGTCACCGATTCGGGGCCGCGTAGCGGCGGGTACGGCTCGCAATGACGGCCAAGAGTTCGTCGTTATTCGGGCCTGCGTAGCAGGGGGTACGGCTCGTAACTAGCAACTAGCAACTAGCCACTCGCAACTCAGTGCGCCTCGTCCCAGTTATCACCTACGCCGGCCTCGACCTCCAGCGGCACCGAGAGGTCGGCGGCCCCGGACATGCACTGGATTACCGTCGCACGAACGACTGCCAGGTCTTCCTCCGCCACCTCGAACACCAGTTCGTCGTGAACCTGCATGATCATGCGGGCATCCACGCTGCCTTGCAGCAACCAGCCGTCCACGGCAATCATTGCCCGCTTGATGATATCGGCCGCGGTGCCCTGCATGGGGGCGTTGATGGCGGTACGCTCGGCATACTGCCGGCGCTGGGCGTTGCTGGCCTTGATATCCGGGATATAGAGCCGGCGACCGAACACCGTCTCCACAAAGCCATCGTCCCTGGCCTTCCTGCGGGAGGCGTCCATATAGGCCTTCACCCCGGGGTAGCGCCGGAAGTAGAGGTCGACGTAGGTCTGGGCGGCCGCCCGGTCGATGCCCAGCTGGCGCGCCAGGCCGAAGGCGGACATGCCGTAGATGAGCCCGAAATTGATCGCCTTGGCGGAGCGCCGCTGGGCAACCGTAACCTCCTCCAGCGGCATGCCGAAGACTTCGGCGGCGGTAGCGGTATGGATGTCCCGGCCCTCGGCGAAGGCGCCCAGCAGGCCCTCATCCTGTGACAGATGGGCCATGATCCGCAGCTCGATCTGGGAGTAGTCCGCGGCCAGCAGCTTGTAACCATCCGGGGCGACGAAGGCCTGGCGGATTCGGCGCCCCTCCGGGGTGCGGATGGGGATATTCTGGAGATTCGGGTCCGACGAGGAGAGTCGCCCGGTGGCGGCCACCGCCTGATGATAAGAGGTATGCACCCGCCCGTCGTGACTGACCTGGCCCGGCAGCTTGTCCGTATAGGTGGACTTGAGCTTGGAGAGGCTCCGATACTCGAGGATCAGCCGCGGCAGTTCATAATCCAGCGCCAGCTCCTGAAGCACCTCCTCGGCAGTGGAGGGCTGCCCCTTGGGCGTCTTCTTTACCACCGGCAGACCTTTCTGCTCGAAGAGGATGACCTGCAGCTGTTTGGGTGAGCCGAGATTGAAGGGGCCGCCCGCTTCCTGGTGGGCCAGGAGCTCGATTTCGCCCATTCGTTTGGCCAATTCCGTACTCTGCCGGCGCAGCTTGTCCATATCCACCAAGACGCCGTTTCGCTCCAGACGCGAAAGCACCGCCACCAGGGGCAGCTCGATCCCGGTGTAGAGCTTCGCCAGGGAAGGAATCGCCTCCAGCTGCGGCCAGAGCTTGCGATGCAGCTGGAGGGTAACGTCCGCATCCTCCGCCGCATAGGGGGCCGCCTGTTCCAGGTCCACCTCGTTGAAGCCCAGCTGTTTCGCACCCTTGCCGGCTACCTCTTCATAGGTGACGGTCTTGCGCCCCAGATACTTCAACGACAGGGAATCCATATCGTGGCGCGCTGCCGTGCTGTTCAGCACGTAGGACTCCAGCATGGTGTCGTGCACCGGCCCCTCCAGTTGAATACCGGCCGCCGCCAATACGCTCATGTCGTATTTGAGATTCTGCGCCAGCTTGACCTTGTTGGGATCGAGCAGATACGGCGCGAGGCGCTGAAAAACAGTCTCCTTGTCGAGCTGGTCCGGCACACCGGGGTAGTCGTGACCGACAGGGATGTAGACCGCATGCCCCGGCTCCACCGCCAGGGAGACGCCGACCACCTCCGCCAGCATGTAGTCGAGATTGGTGGTTTCGGTATCGAACGCAAACAGATCCGCGTCCTCCAGACGCTTTATCCAGGCATCCAGCCCCGCCTCGTCGAGGACCAGCTCGTATTCGGTACCCTCAGGCACCTGCTCCTCGGGCTCCGCGCCATCCAGCAGGTCCGATAGCCAGGCGCGGAATTCGAGGCGGGTATAGAGTTCGCGCAGGGTCTCCCGGTCCGGCTCGCCGCGGCGCAATTCAAAAGGCCCCAGCTCCAGGGGCACATCGCAGCGGATGGTCACCAGCTCCCGTGATAGCGGCAGCTGCTCGAGACTGGCGCGCAGGTTTTCGCCCACTTTGCCCTTGATCGACTCGGCGTGCTCCATCACCCCGTCCAGCGAACCGTACTGCTGCAACCATTTGGCAGCGGTCTTGGGACCGCACTTGGGTACCCCGGGGACGTTGTCGACGGCATCGCCCACCAGGGCGAGCCAATCGACGATGTTCTCCACCGGAACGCCGAATTTCTCCTCCACATGGTCGGCGTCGGTTACCGTACCGGTCATGGTGTTGACGAGGGTGACCCGTTCACTGACCAACTGTGCCATATCCTTGTCACCGGTGGAGACCACCACCTCCATGTCCGCCGCCTCGGCCTGACGCGCCAGGGTGCCGATGACATCGTCCGCCTCGACGCCATCGATGATCAGCAGCGGCAGGCCCATGGCACGCACCATTTCATGTAGTACCTGCACCTGGCCACGGAGTTCATCCGGCATTGGCGGACGATGGGCTTTATACTGATCATAGAGTTCATCCCGGAAGGTCTTGCCCTTGGCATCGAAGACGACTGCCATATACTCCGGGTCGTAATCCTTCAGGAGTCGGCGGAGCATATTGGCCACGCCATAGACGGCGCCGGTAGGCTCGCCACGGGAGTTGGTCAGCGCCGGCAGGGCATGGAAGGCGCGGTATAGGTAGGACGAACCGTCCACGAGCACCAGTGGCTTGTCACTGCGTTCTGTCATCGGTCTTCTCGAAATCTGCACAATCGGGCCATAGTGTACTGCGGCGCGGTACACTACGGACAAGCTGTGACATTAAACCACGGGGACCACGGGGGACACGGGAAAGAAACGGAAATACACCAGAGAGACGCAAAGCGGATGATGCAAAAAATCCCTGCGTGTTGAAAAACCCGTGTCCCCCGTGCACCCCGTGGTTCGCTTTTGGCGTTGGCCTTGGTGTTCGCTTTTGGTGTTAACAGAGGAATTCGCCGCTTATGGACGAAAACAACAAATCTCATCCGGGTATGACACCGATTGACGATGCAATGCTCACCCGCGAGTCCTGGAAGATCTTTCAGATCATGGCCGAGTTCGTGGAGGGCTTCGAAAAACTCGCCCGTATCCGGCCCTCGGTGAGCATCTTCGGCTCGGCACGCACCTCACCGGATCACCCCTATTACAAGCTTACCGAGGAGATCGCGCGGGCCCTCTCCGACGCCGGCTTTTCGGTGGTCAGCGGCGGTGGGCCGGGGATTATGGAGGCGGCCAACAAGGGGGCCCATGCCGGCAAATCGCCCTCGATCGGCCTGAACATCCAGTTACCGCATGAACAGAGCGGAAACAGCTATCAGGACATCTCCCTGACCTTTCGGCACTTTTTTGCCCGCAAGGTGATGTTCGTAAAATATGCCTCGGCCTATGTTGTGCTCCCGGGCGGATTCGGTACTCTGGACGAACTGGCCGAGATCCTGACTCTCGTCCAGACCGGAAAAACCCGCCGCATCCCCATCATTCTGGTACACAGTCCGTTCTGGAATGGGCTGGTGGACTGGCTGCAAGAGATACTGGTGACGGAGAAGACCATCGCTGCCGAGGATATGGATCTGTTCCAGGTCATCGACGAGCCACGGGAGGTGGTGGAAGCCATCTTCAGCCATTACGAAACCCGGGGCTTCGAGCCCTCAGCCGAAGAGCAGGAGATCCTGCTGGATCTCTAAAACCAAGGATTCGACCATGCGTACACCCGCCGTTTTTATCGCCCTCGCCATGTTGGCTCCCGCTGCGGCCCAGGAACCTCCGGGAGGCGAAGCCGAACCCCCACCGCCCATCGCCGATAATATCCCAATGCCGGAGGGACTCGAGCCGGAGGTCCGCATTCAGCGCAAGGATGAGGATATCATCGAGGAGTACAGCGTCAGGGGGCAGGTCTATATGGTGAAGATCACGCCGACCGCCGGTGCGCCTTACTATCTCATCGACACCGATGGCGATGGTCTGCTGGAGACCTTCCGCAACGACCTTGAAAACCCGCCCATCGTGCAGTGGCGGCTGTTCGAGTGGTGAAATTTTCAACCACGGGAACGGTGTCCCCGTGGTCAGGGCAACCGCATACTTTGAAGCGAGCGGTGTCAGTCCTTGATGGCAGGTCGTCGGCAGCACGCCGCCAGGGATGGCGGTGTTAGACCATGCAGGAGCACACTTGTCGAGGGATATTGCCGTCGAGCGTACACGGATGAAAGATGATTGCTCCTGCATCATCTTCACTTCCTGCATCCCTGTAGATGGTATTCACAGCGTACCGGCTATCCAGGACTTGGTTCGCTCGCCGGCATCAAAAATGGGAGTATGCGTTTACCCTGCCCCGTGGTTTATGCGGTTGTCGGCAGGTGGGGGGGTGCCTAGAATAGGCGCGCACCTGCTCCGGCTTTGACCCTATGAAAACGATTCAGCGCCTTATCGGCTATTTGGACGCCGTCAACGAAGCTACCGGACGGGCAGTCGCCTGGCTGACGCTGGGGATGGTCGTGGTGACTTTTGCTGTGGTGGTCCTGCGCTACGTCTTCAATATCGGCTGGATCGCCATGCAGGAGTCGATCACCTACATGCATGCGGCGGTTTTCATGCTGGGGGCGGCCTACACCCTCAAACATGATGGACATGTGCGGGTGGATATCGTCTACCGGCGCCTCTCCGGACGCGGGCGGGCGTGGGTGGACCTGCTCGGCACGCTGCTTCTGCTGCTGCCGATGTCCGGATTTATCGCCTGGGCCAGCTGGGACTACGTCGTCAGTGCCTGGGCCTTGAGGGAGGGCTCCGGAGAGACGGGCGGGCTGCCGTGGGTCTACCTGCTCAAGAGCACCATCCCCGCCATGGCAGTCCTGATGATATTCCAGGGCGTGGCGCTTGCCCTGCGCAGTCTGCTGATCATTACCGGCCACCCTGAGGCTGCTCCCGAACACGATCCAGCGCAGGAGCTCTGATGGCCGAACTCGCCCCGCTGTGGATGTTCCTTGCGGTCTGTATGGTCCTGCTGGCCGGATATCCGGTCGCTTTTTCCCTGGCCGGAACCGCACTGGCCTTCGCCCTCTTCGGTGACATGGCCGGGCTCTTCGACCCCTCTTTCCTGGGGGCGCTGCCCAACCGCCTCTACGGCATCATGACCAACCAGACGTTGATTGCGGTTCCCCTGTTTGTGTTCATGGGAGTGATGCTGGAGCGCTCCAGGGTGGCGGAGAACCTGCTGGATACCATGGCCGCCCTGTTCGGACCGGTCAGGGGTGGCCTGGGGATCTCCGTGACCATCGTAGGCATGCTGCTGGCCGCCAGTACCGGCATCGTGGGGGCCACCGTGGTCACCATGGGACTGCTGTCGCTACCCACCATGCTCAAGCGCGGCTACAGCCCGGAACTGGCCACCGGCACCGTCTGCGCCTCGGGGACCCTGGGGCAGATTATCCCCCCTTCGATCATCCTGGTTCTGCTCGGTGATGTGCTCTCCTCGGCCTATCAACAGGCGCAGCTGGAGATGGGAATCTGGTCACCCGATACCATCTCGGTGGGAGACCTGTTTGCCGGCGCCCTGCTGCCGGGATTGATGCTCGTCGGGTTCTATATCCTCTATCTCTTCGGTATAGCCCTTTTCCGACCATCGGTGGCCCCGGCGATCCCGGCGGCCGAGCGCACCGAAAAGGGCCTCGCCCTGGCGCTTCGCGCCGGGAAGGTTTTGCTGCCGCCACTAGCTCTCATACTGGCGGTACTCGGCTCCATCATGGCTGGCGCCGCCACACCGACCGAGGCGGCCTCGGTGGGTGCGGTGGGGGCCATCCTGCTGGCAGCGATGCAGGGGCAGTTGACGTGGGGGAAAGTGACCGAAGTGGTTCGGGCGACCACCCAGGTCACCAGCATGGTGTTCCTGATCTTCATCGGCGCCTCCCTGTTTTCCCTGGTTTTCCGGGGCTACGGGGGTGATGACCTGGTCGAGGGTGTGTTGACCGATCTGCCCGGCGGTGTCTTTACCGCCATGTTCATGGTCATGCTGGTGATGTTTTTGCTCGGCTTCATTCTCGATTTCATCGAGATCACCTTCGTGGTCGTACCGGTGGTGGCACCGATCCTGCTGGCCATGGGCCTGGATCCGGTCTGGCTGGGAGTGATGATCGCCATCAACCTGCAGACCTCCTTCCTCACTCCACCGTTCGGCTTCGCCCTCTTCTACCTGCGGGGCGTGGCACCCCCGGAGGTCACCACGGTGCAGATCTACCGCGGCGTCGCCCCCTTTATCGTCATCCAGGTCGCGGCCCTCGCCGCCCTCGCCTGGTGGCCCGAACTGGCGACCTGGCTTCCGGGGGTCGTCTACGGGGAGTAACTTCGGTATTAACCGCAAAGACGGAAGGGCGCAAGGAACGCATCTATTGTTTTGCACCGCAGAGACGCAGAGGGCACAGAGGGTTCGCGGGGGCTTACCCTTGATTACTCTCTGCGAACCTCCGCGCCTCAGCGGTGAGATATTCTTTTCGTTGGCGCTCTTTGCGTCTTAGCGGTTAATTCCCACAGGAGGTCCGATGGGACGCTGGCGACCACCGCGAGAAACCGGTTCGAAGTACATCACCCCGGAGGGCTACGCCAGGCTGGAAGCGGAGCTGAAGGCATTGTGGGCGCGCCGTCATGGGGTAGTCAGCGCGCTCTCCGCAGCAGCGGCCGAAGGAGACCGCTCTGAGAATGCCGAGTACATCTACCGCAAAAAGGAGTTGCGGGGTATCGACGGGCGCATTCGCTATCTGCAGAAACGCCTGCCGGACCTCCAGGTTGTCGACAGCGTGCCTTCCCATCAGCAGCGGGTGTTCTTCGGTGCCTGGGTAACGCTGGAGGATGAAGCGGGCGAGGAGCACCAATACCGCATCGTCGGGCCCGACGAGTTCGATGCCGATCCCCGCTACGTCAGCGTCGACGCCCCTGTGGCCCGCGCACTGCTTGGAAAAGCCCTCGACGACGAAGTGACGGTCCGGCTTCCCGAGGGCGAGGCCACCTATTGGATAGTAGCGGTGAGCTACGACAGGAGCATCTGAATCGCAGGGACGGTGGGAGCGGCTTGCAGCCGCGATGTCGAAGGATCCATGGCAAGATGCCGCCGCACAACTGCCTGATTTGCACCGCAGAGACGCAGAGAACACAGAGGTTCGCGGGGGCTTTTGGCATTGATTACTCTCTGCGAACCTCCGCGTACCCTGCGCCTCAGCGGTGAGATATTCTTTTTCCAGGGCACAAAGAACACGTCTGGTTTTTGCACCGCAGAGACGCAGAGGGCACAGAGGGTTCGCGGGGGCTTTTAGCGTTGATTACTCTCTGCGACCCTCCGCGTACCCTGCGCCTCAGCGGTGAGATATTCTTTTTCCAGGGCACAAAGAACACGTCTGTTTTTTTCCTTGGCGCTCTTTGCGTCTTTGCGGTTAGTCCCGGTTTCCGTCGGCTCAAAGTGCGCGGGCGTTGAGGTAGGCGCGTTCGGAGACGTCGTGCCAGGCCACTACCTGGTCGCGGAAGGTCCGGAAGGAGTCGTAGACTTTTTTCGACATCGGGTCCCTGGCGGCCACTTCCGCCACCACCTGGTCGGAGATCCCTTTCAGCTCCTTCAGGACGCTATCGGGGAAGCGGCGCAGCTGCACCTTGTGCCGGTTGACCAGGGTATCCAGCGCCTCGTTGTTGCGGGCGGTGAATTCCGACAGGCCGTCGACATTGGAGGCCTTGCAGGCGTTGATGACAATCGCCTGCAGATCGGCCGAGAGGGCTTCGAATGCCTCCTTGTTGATAAAGGACTCCAGTACGGTGCCCGGCTCATGCCAGCCGGGGTAGTAATAGTATTTGGCCGCCTTGTGAAGGCCGAAGGCCAGGTCGTTGTAGGGCCCCACCCACTCGGTCGCGTCGATAGCGCCGGACTTCAGAGATGAGAAGATCTCACCGCCGGGGAGGCTGACCGGGGTCCCCCCGAGGCGCTTCAGGACCTCGCCCCCCAATCCGGGAATACGCATCTTCAGGCCTTCGAGATCATCGAGGGAGTTGATCTCCTTGTTGAACCAGCCACCCATCTGCACACCGGTATTGATGGCCGCGGTGGGGATCAGTCCAAACGGCGCATAGACCTCTTTCCACAGCTCCATGCCGCCGCCGTGATAGAGCCAGGCATTCATCTCCTGGGCGGTCATGCCGAACGGCACCGCCGCAAAGAACTGCGCCGCCTCGCTTTTGCCCTTCCAGTAATAGGCGGCGCCGTGACCCATCTGCGCCGTGCCGCGGGAAACCGCATCGAAGATCTCGAAAGCCGGCACCAACTCCTTGGCGCCATACACCTTCACCTCGATACGCCCGCCGGACATCTCGGTAATCAATTTCGCCAGATTGTTGGCACCGGTGCCCATACCCGGAAAATTCTTCGGCCAGGTGGTGACCATCTTCCACTTGTGCGGCTTGGCGGCATGCACCGCCGGTGCGGCCAATGTCCCACCGGCCAGCACGGAGCCGGCACCGACCCCCTTGATAAAGTCGCGACGCTTCATTGATTTCTCCTTTTATGATACTGCTCACTCCCCCGTCATTCCCGCGTAGGCGGGAGTCCAGAGGGCAGCGGCATGGCTCAAAATGGATCCCCACCTGCGCGGGGATGACGGGAAATCCGGCCCGACCCGCAAGAGATAGACATTGGATCCCCGCCTGCACGGGGATGGCGAATCTCCTATGCCGCGCATAATCACCCGGGCGACCAGTTACCTTATATCTATCACCGCGGACGCGCAGAGTCGGATCTAACCGCAAAGACGCGAAGAGCGCAAAGGGATTGAACCACGGGGTGCACGGGGAACACGGGGGAACCGGTTTACAACACAAACGACCCAGAGGGCAGCTATGCAAAAACGCCAATCACGAACGGATTTCGGTTCATCGCCGTTTCTCTAGAATTTCCCGTGCTCCCCGTGTCCCCCGCGGTTAGAGATTACACCGCTTCGAGGTTGGCGTAGCTGAGCACCAGCCATTTGGTGCCCACATCGTCGAAGGCGACCTGGACGCGGGCCTGGGCGCCCTGGCCCTCCAGGGCGAGGATCACGCCTTCGCCGAACTTGCGATGGGTGACCCGCTGGCCCAAACCGAGCCCGTCGGCGGTCTCCGTCGGTTCGGCGCGGCGCGACGGAGAGGGCATTGCCGTGCCCATTCCGCGCAGGCGGATCTCCTCGACGAATTCCGGCGGCAGCTCGCGCAGAAAGCGGGAGGGCCGGGTATAGTTTTCCTGACCATAGAGGCGGCGCACCTCGGCGTAGGTGAGGTAGAGCTGGCGCATGGCACGGGTCATGCCGACATAGCAGAGACGACGCTCCTCCTCAAGCCGGCCGGGCTCCTCCACGGACATGCGATGGGGGAACAGCCCCTCCTCCATGCCGCAGATGAACACCAGGGGGAATTCCAGTCCCTTGGCGGAGTGCAGGGTCATCAGCTGCACCGAATCCTCCCACTCGTCCGCCTGGCCTTCGCCGGCCTCAAGGGCCGCGTGGGCGAGAAACGCCGAAAGGGCGCTCATCCCTTCGTGCTGCTCCTCGTCGAATTCGAACTGGCGCGCAGCGTTGACCAGCTCCTCGAGGTTTTCGATACGCGCCTGTCCGCGCTCGCCCTTCTCCTTTTTACAGTGCTCGATCAGGCCGCTTCGCGTCACCGCATGCTCGAAGGTGTCATGCAGTTCAAGCATCTCTGTCTCTTCTGCGAGACACTCGACCAGCTCCAGAAAGGCCCGCACGGCGTTGCGCGCCCGGGCGGGCAGCGCCGTACCCTCGGCCACCTCCATGGCCGCCTGCCAAAGCGGCTGCTGGTGGGCGGCGGCATGCTCCCGGATGGCCTGCACGGTGCGATCGCCGATGCCGCGGGTGGGGGTATTGACCACCCGTTCGAAGGAGGGGTCATCGCCCCGGTTTACGATAAGGCGCAGGTAGGCCAGCGCGTCCTTGATCTCGGCGCGATCGAAAAAGCGCAGGCCGCCATAGACCCGGTACGGCACTGCCGCCTGCATGAGGGCCTCTTCGAGCACCCGCGACTGGGCGTTGGAACGGTAGAGGATCGCCACCTCGGAGCGCGCCCCGCCCTCCCGGTTCCAGGTGCGGATACGGTCCACCACGAAGCGGGCCTCTTCAATCTCGTTGAAGGCCCCGTAGATGCGTACCGGGTCACCCTTTTCACCCGCGGTCCACAGCTCCTTGCCGAGCCGGTCGGCGTTGTGGGCAATGATGCCGTTGGCGGCAGAGAGGATGGTGCCGGTGGAGCGATAGTTCTGTTCCAGGCGAATGAGTTGCACATTGGGGAAATCCCGGCGGAACTGATGGATATTCTCCACCCGGGCGCCACGCCAGCCGTAGATGGACTGGTCATCATCCCCCACCACGAAGACCTGGCCGGAATCACCGGCGAGCAGCCGGATCCAGGCGTACTGAATGGCATTGGTATCCTGAAACTCATCCACCAGGATATGCCGAAACCGCTCCCGGTAGTGGGCCAGCAGGTCCGGCCGGTCGCGCCACAACTCATGGGCCCGCAGTAGCAGTTCGGCGAAATCCACTACACCGCCGCGCCGACACGCCTGCTCATAGGCCTGGTAGATGCGTACCAACTGCATCTGCACCGGATTACCCTCAGGATCCACATGTTCAGGCCGCAGGCCTTCATCCTTACGGCCATTGATGAACCACTGTGCCTGCTTCGGCGGCCAGTTGGTCTCATCGAGCTGCAGCTCGCGCAGCACGCGGCGCACCATGCGGTACTGGTCGTCCGAGTCGAGGATCTGGAAGCTCTGGGGCAGGTCCGCCTCACGCCAGTGCTGCCGCAACAGACGATGGGCGATACCGTGGAAGGTACCCACCCACATACCGCCGGCCGGCACTTGCAACAGGGACTCGATGCGGCCACGCATCTCCCGGGCCGCCTTGTTGGTGAAGGTCACCGCGAGGATACCAAAGGGAGAGACGCCTTCGGTGCGGATCAACCAGGCGATCCGGTGCGTTAGCACACGGGTCTTACCGCTGCCGGCGCCGGCCAGCACCAGGAGGTTGCCGGCCGGTGCGCAGACTGCCTGGCGCTGGGCTTCGTTGAGGGGGTCGATCAGGTCGGATACGTCCATGGAGGCGGATGGTATCAGAGTCTGACCCGCGCGCCGACGCTGTCGGCCGAGGACCAGGGCAACCGCATACTTTGAAGCGAGCGGTGTAAGTCCTTGATAGCAGGTCGT
>NZ_JAENYR010000097.1 GCF_016841685.1 Thiohalomonas denitrificans | reverse complement strand
GCCGGCGTCGAAGCGTTCGTCGGCGGCGGGCCGTCCCAGGCAGAGCGTTTCCCAGCCGATGAAGCCCGCCTGGCCTTTCAGGTCGATTCGCGTCCGGATATCGGCGAGTGCCCCCGGGAAGACAATGTTCTCCTGGGGCAGCCACTCCAGGGCGCCGCCGTCGGCGACGTTCAACCTCTGCTCCATGTAGGCGCGTGGACCGGCGCTGCGGTAGAACTTGGTGGCGCCCGGTGTGGTGATGAGGGCGCCGGCTTCGGCTGCCGCCGCGGCGCGCACGCTAAGTTCGTCTCCGCCGACCACGCCGCCCGGCGGATGCAGCAGATAGACGTGGCAGGCGCCGTCGCCGGGGTGGAAGGGGCGCTGTACGGCCAGCGGTCCGCGCTGGATTCGCTTTGCCAGCACGGTTCGTCCCGCGCGGGGTTCGAAGCCGAGTTCCAGTCGCGCCTTCCATCCACTACTCTGTTGTGGCATCACCGCGACCATGTTTCACACCGTGAGATAGCGGCGGACCAGGCCGTCGCCCAGCTCGTCAATCGCGCCGTCGGCCACTGCGTGTCCGCGGTCCATGATGCAGAAGCGGTCCGCCACGCGGCGGGCGAAGGGCAGCTTCTGCTCCACCAAAAGTACGGTCAGTCCGCGCTCCTCGTTGAGCAGGCGGATGATGTCTCCGATCTCCTCAACGATGTTGGGCTGAATGCCTTCGGTGGGCTCGTCGAGGATGAGCAGTTTGGGGTCGATCACCAGGGCCCGGCCTATGGCGAGTTGCTGCTGCTGACCACCGGAGAGGTCGCCGCCGCGGCGCTGGCGCATCGCGTCCAGTACGGGAAAGAGTTCGAAGATGAACTCGGGGATCTCCCTTTCCCGGTCGCGCCGGGCCGGCAGGCCGATACGCAGGTTCTCCTCCACGCTCAGCTGCGGGAAGATCTGCCGCCCCTGGGGCACGTAACCGATGCCGAGTCCGGCCCGCTTCTCCGCAGCCTGCCCGGACAGTTCCTGATCTTCAAAGCGCATAGTGCCGCCACGGGTCGGCAGCAGGCCCATCACGCACTGCAACAGGGTGGTCTTGCCGACGCCGTTGCGCCCCATGAGGCAGGTGCAGCGGCCCTTCTCGGCCTGGAAGTCGAGGTCGCGCAGGGTGTGGCTTTCGCCGTAGTACTGGTTGAGTCCGTTTACCGTCAGCATGCGTCACCTCCCAGGTACACCTCGACCACGCGCGGGTCGTTCTGCACCTGCTCCATGCTGCCCTCTGCAAGCACGCTGCCCTGGTGCAGAACGGTGACCCGGTTGGCGATGGAGCGTACGAAGTCCATGTCGTGCTCCACCACCACCACCGAGCGTTCGCCGGCCAGGGATCGCAAAAGCTCGGCGGTGCGGTCCATCTCCTGATGGGTCATGCCCGCCACCGGCTCGTCTACCAGCAGCAGCTTGGGGTTTTGCATCAGCAACATGCCGATCTCCAGCCATTGCTTCTGGCCGTGGGAGAGTGCCCCGGCGCGAAGGTCGCGCTCGGTGGTGAGGCCGATGCTCTCCAGCACTTCGCCAATGCGATCGCGCTGTTCACCGGAGAGCCGTGCCGTGAAGGTGGGCCAGACGCGCTTGTCGCCGGCCATGGACAGCTCCAGGTTGCAGAGGACGCTCTGGTTTTCAAATACCGTCGGCTTCTGGAATTTGCGGCCGATCCCCTGGTTGGCGATCTCCGGTTCGGAGAGGGTCAGCAGATCGATGCGCTGGCCGAAGTAGACGGTGCCGGTGTCGGGCCGGGTCTTGCCGGTGATGATGTCCATCATCGTGGTCTTTCCCGCCCCGTTGGGACCGATGATGCAGCGCAGCTCGCCAGCGTCGATGTAGAGGTTGAGATCGTTGATGGCCTTGAAGCCGTCGAAGCTCACCGAGACATCTTCGAGGTAGAGAATGGTGTTATGGCTGATGTCGAGGCGCGGGTTGTCCGCCGGGATCATGAAGTCGAAGACCCTGTCGCGGCGCATCACCTCCCGCGGCATGCTCAGCGTGTCCTGAAACAGATTCATGCGCTCGCCTCCTTGCGCCGTAACAGGCCGGTAACGCCGCGCGGCAGGAACAGGGTGACCACCACGAACAGTCCGCCCAAGGCGAACAGCCACGCCTCGGGCATAATGCCGGTGAAGGTGGTCTTGGCGTAGTTGACCAGGATGGCGCCCACCACTGCCCCGTAGAGCGTGGCGCGGCCGCCCACCGCCACCCAGATCACCAGTTCGATGGAGTTGAGCGGGGAGAACTCACCCGGGTTGATGATGCCCACCTGCGGCACGTAGAGCGCACCGGCGATCCCGGCGAGCACCGCCGAGAAGGTAAAGATGGCGAGCTTCACGTGTTCCACCCGATAGCCGATGAAGCGGGTGCGGGCCTCGGCGTCGCGAATCGCGAGGCTCACCCGTCCCAGGCGCGAGGTGACGATGGCGCGGCAGGCGACATAGCCCAGGCCGAGGGCCACCGCGGAGGCGACGAACAGCGCCACGCGGGTGGTGTCTGCCTGGAGATTGAAGCCGAGGATCTCCTTGAAATCGGTCAGCCCGTTGTTGCCGCCGAAGCCCATCTCGTTGCGAAAGAAGGCGAGCATCAGGGCGTAGGTGAGCGCCTGGGTGATGATGGAGAGGTAGACGCCGGTGACCCGCGAGCGGAAGGCGAACCAGCCGAAGGCGAAGGCCACCAACCCCGGCACCAGCATCACCATCAGCGCGGCGAACCAGAACTGGTCGAAGCCGTACCAGAACCAGGGCAGCTCCTGCCAGTCGAGGAACACCATAAAGTCAGGCAGGTCCGGATTGCCGTAGACGCCGCGGTCGCCGATCTGGCGCATCAGGTACATGCCCATGGCATAGCCGCCCAGGGCGAAAAAGGCGGCGTGGCCCAGGCTGAGGATGCCGAGATAGCCCCACACCAAATCCACCGCCACCGCCAGCAGCGCATAGGTGAGGTATTTGCCCGTCAGCGTGAGGGTATAGGTGGAGAGGTGCAGCGGGCTGCCCTCGGGCACCGCCAGATTGAGGATCGGGACCAGCACGGTGATCACCGCGAGCAACGCCAGCAGCGTCTGTCCGCCCCGGTCCCCGGCGAGGATTTGCTTCAGGAACATCGTTCAGCCCTCCGCCGCACGGCCCTTCTGCGGGAAGAGTCCCCGCGGGCGCTTCTGAATGAACAGGATGATGAAGGCGAGCACCAGGATCTTGGCGAGCACCGCCCCCGACCAGGGCTCCAGCACCTTGTTGGCCACGCCCAGCGAGAGCCCCGCCACCAGGGTGCCCCAGAGATTGCCGACGCCGCCGAAGACCACCACCATGAAGGAGTCGATGATATAGGCCTGCCCCAGGTTGGGGCCGACGTTGGTGAGCTGGCTGAGCGCGACACCCGCCACCCCGGCCACCCCGGAGCCGAGGCCGAAGGTGAGTGCATCGACCCATTCGGAGCGAACGCCCATGGCCCGCGCCATGGCCCGGTTCTGGGAGACCGCACGCACCTGAAGGCCCAGCGGCGTCTTCTTGAGAATGAACAGCAGCGCCGCGAACACCAGCAGGCAGAAGGCGAATACGTAGAGCCGGTTGTAGGTGAGGGTCAGTGCCGAGTTAATCTCCAGCGCCCCGCTCATGAACTCCGGCGTCGCCACGCTGCGGTTGAGGGGCGAGAAGATGGTGCGCACCGTCTGCTGGAGGATGAGGCTGATGCCGAAGGTGGCCAGCAGCGTCTCCAGGGGCCGGCCGTAGAGATGGCGAATCACGCCGCGCTCTATGGCGATGCCCGCCAGGGCGGAAATCAGAAAGGCGGCGGGGATGGAGACCAGGATGGAGAGGCCGATGTGGTTGGGCATCAACTGCTGCACCACGTAGGTGGTGTAGGCGCCCAGCATGATGAGTTCGCCATGGGCCATGTTGATGACACCCATCACCCCGAAGGTGATGGCGAGGCCGATGGCGGCGAGTACCAGCACCGAGCCGAGGCTCAGGCCGAAGAAGAGGGTCTCCCCGAAACCGGACAGGTCGCGGTTGAAGGCGATGGCCTTAAGGGCGTTTTGCGCCGCCTGTTTTACCTCGGCGCTGGCCTCCCCTTCAGCCAGGTCGTGCAGGCGCAACGTAGCAACCGGCTCGAGGCTGCCGTGCAGCCGTTCGATGGCGGCGAGTCGAAGGGCCTTGTCTTCGCTCTCGAGATCACGCAGGGCGAGGGCCGTATCAATGGCCTCGCGAATGGTAGCGTTCGACTCGACCTGCTGTCGGGCCTCCAGCGCGCTGGCCGTCTCGTCGTCGAGTCCGCCGCTCATCTCCCGCACTGCCGCCAAACGGAGGGCCGGGGCGTCACTGTTGAGACTGAGGGAGGCGATCTGCCGGCGCAGCACACTCCGCAGGGCGTTGTTGATGACGACCCGCTTCGCCTCGCGCCGGTCCTTGATGCCCAGCTCCTCACCGGTCAACACCTCGGTGATTCGGTAGCCGCCCTCGGCCTTTTCGGCGTAGACCACCGTGCGGGCGTAGCGCAGGTAGCGCACATCACCGTCGAGCAGTCTTTTGAGCAGCGGCAGTGCCCGTTCATCCCCCGACTCGGCAATGGAGACGATGGCCGTCTCCTTGGTGCGGAAGCTGCGTTCAGTCAACTGAACGATCGCCTGCTCGAAGCCATCCGCCGCCGATACCGGCAACGGTGCGCCGGCCAGCAGCAGGAGGGTCGCGAACAGATAGAAAACTCGTTTGATCATGCCTGCCTCGTGTCTAAGACTCGAACTTCCGGGGCTGAGGCGGTGGGGTTCGTTCCTCACCCCACCCTACGAAACTCTCGGTGAGAGGCCCGCCCTCGGGGCGATTCAGTTCGTTGAACGAATCGCGGCGAGGACACCGCTCCCACACTACAGTTAGAAGTTCTGCCCGGAACAGGTCTTTTCCTTGACGTTGTAATTGCCGCAGGAGAGTGGCGCACGCCAGTCGGAGATGATGTCCTTAGAGCCCGGCAGGAAGTCGGACCAGGCATCGCCCGGCACGGTGCCCGACGTTTCCCACACCACGGCGAACTGCCCGTCATCCTGGATCTCGCCGAGGAGTACCGGCTTGGAGATGTGGTGGTTGGGCATCATCGCCGCGTAGCCACCGGTTAGGTTGGGGACGCTGACACCGATCAGGGCGTCCTGGACCACTGAGGGCTCGGTGGTGCCCGCCTTGCGCACCGCCTCGACCCACATGTTGAAGCCGATGTAGTGGGCCTCCATCGGGTCGTTGGTGACACGGTCGTCGTTCTGAATGTAGGCGTGCCAGCTGTCGATGAAGTCCGTGTTGGCCTCGGTATCGACACTCATGAAGTAGTTCCAGGCCGCCATATGGCCGACCAGGGGTGCGGTGTCGATGCCCGAGAGCTCCTCTTCGCCCACCGAGAAGGCGACCACCGGGATGTCTTCGGCGGAGAGCCCCTGGTTGCCGAGTTCCTTGTAGAAGGGCACGTTGGCATCGCCGTTGATAGTGGAGACCACGGCGGTCTTCTTGCCGGCGGAGCCGAAGGTCTTGATGTCGGAGACGATGGACTGCCAGTCGGAGTGACCGAAGGGCGTGTAGTTGATCATGATGTCCGAATCGGCCACGCCCTTGCCCTTGAGGTAGGCCGCGAGGATCTTGTTGGTGGTGCGCGGATAGACGTAATCGGTGCCGGCCAGCACCCAGCGCTCGACACCGATTTCATTCATCAGGTAGTCGACGGCGGGAATCGCCTGCTGGTTGGGCGCAGCCCCGGTATAGAAGACGTTCTTGGAGGACTCCTCGCCTTCGTACTGCACCGGGTAGAAAAGCACGCTGTCCAGCTCCTCGACCACCGGCAGCACCGACTTGCGCGAAACGGAGGTCCAGCAGCCGAAGATGACGTCCACATCCTGCTGGTCGATGAGCTCGCGCGCCTTCTCGGCAAACAGCGGCCAGTTGGAGGCGGGGTCCACCACCACCGGCTCCAGCTTCTTGCCGAGCAGACCGCCCTTTTTGTTCTGCTCCTCAATGAGCATGAGCATCGTGTCCTTCAGCGTGGTCTCGCTGATGGCCATGGTGCCGGAGAGCGAGTGCAATACACCGACCTTGATGGTGTCGGCCGCCTGAACGGCCATCGAGGTGGTCAGAGCCAGCCCGGCGGAGAGCGCCAGGGCCGAGCGCTTCATGCGATGCGCAATGGTCTTCATGTGATCCCCTCCCTTAGAGGTTTCCGTGCAAAAGCGATTCGTTCGTTTTGCCGGAGGGGATTGCAACGGCTGTGCCATGCAGATAAACGCCCTAAAAAACAGGGTGTTGGCATTATGCGGGTCGTAACGGGAAAGTCCTATGCACCGGGAGTGTGCGTGGATGGTGGTCGTTTTGGAAAGCCGTGCTCAACACTGGTGCAGATACGCTGGTTACCGTTCAGTGCTGGTAAATCGAAACGCGAGGAGTCAAGCGCAAAGGAGGGTATCGACGACGCGCAACTCTGCAAAGAGAAGCGTTTCCCCGCGTTCGAAGCGGCGGGTCAGCTCATTCCCGCAGACGCCTACATGGATGTAGGTGGTAGAGCAATGCAGGAGCAATTGCCGAGAAAGGCGCGGCGTACGCAGCGGGCGACGCAATGGTAGTAGGGGGTTGCCTCGAGCGAGACGAGGGCTTTCCTTGGTTTGGGCATGGCATCTATTCAGGATGGCAATGGCTTCGAGTGGGTGTCCGAGTTAAGTACTGGGTCAGAGATAACCGCCCGGTACCATCCAGTAGACCCGCACAACACCACGCGTTAGGATAACCCCGTACTCAGGCGGCCGAAGCGCCCGGTGAAGTCGAATCCGGGCGAGGGCGTAATACAAAACCCGGCCAGGAGGAAACACCCCCTCCCCCTCCGGGAAACAACCCCGCCGCACCTGATAGCCAAGTGCCCCAAACGGACACACGGACGACTATCAGGAGAACACAATGGAAGAATACAAAAACGCCAAGGAGGACCTCCTCCTGGCCGCGTCGCAAGTGCGCCTGCTCGCCGACTTGCTGTTGCCGTCCACCGACCTCCAGGATGTGGACCGGGCCGCCTGTGCCCATGTCCTCCAGGACCTGGCCAGCCGGCTGGAACAGGATTTGGATTGCCTCGAAGCCTGTGTCCGCGACATCAACTCGAAGTTCTTCGACAGGGAGGACCGGGCATGAGCGCAATCATGGAAACCGCCGGCCCGCCGGCCTGGTACAAAATGAAAAAACGGCCCAAACACCTACCCGCCTCCAAGCTCGACGAGCTGAATGCAATCGTCGCCGCCATCCGCGAGCGCCACGATATCGAGATGATCATCCTCTTCGGCTCCCACGCCCGCGGCGACTGGGTCGAAGACCGCTACGAAGAGGACCACATCACCTACGAATACCACTCCGACTTCGACATCCTCATCGTCACCGCGGACAAAAAGAGCGAACGCAACGTCGCCTACGACAACGACCTCAAAGACGCCCTGGAGCCGCGAGCAGACGGCACCCGCGTCAACTACATCGTCCACACCATCCACCACGTCAACCAGATGCTCTCCGAACGGCGCTACTTCTTCATGGACATCCTCAAAGAGGGGTACCTGCTCTATGACTCCGGCCGCTACAAGCTGGCACGGCCGCCAAAGGAGTTGCCGCCAAAAACGCGATTGCGACATGCGGAGGAGTATTTCGAGGAGTGGATGGATAGCGCCGATGGATTCTTTGAGGGTGTAGGGTTCTACCAGTCCCGTGGGCGCCTCAAGATCGCCGCATTCCAGCTGCACCAATCGGCCGAGCGCTACATCACCTGTCTCCTCCTCGTCCAGACCGGCTACCGCCCCAAGGAGCACGACCTCCAGAACCTGATCAACCAGGCCGCCGGCTTCGACCCCCGCTTCACCGATGTCTTCCCCAAAGACACCGACCAAAACAAACGTCTCTTCGACCTCCTCCGCCGCGCCTACGTCGACGCCCGCTACAGCAAGCGGTACGCCATTACTGATGATGAGCTGAGCGCCATCGCCAGGCGGGTTGAGGATTTGAGGGAACTCACAACGGAAGTGTGTGAAAACAAGATTGCAGGATTGCGACATGCAGCCGAAAGCGACCAAGCCTGAACAGACGCCGATCGCACGACCTATGTTCCTCGCTGACGGTTTTCGGTTTTTCACGGTCTTATACAGAATCTGTATAACATGACAAATTACGTATTCTGTATAAACCACTGTTAGATGATTAATATGAGCATTTCTCAAAGATTTAGAATATTTATTCTTGGAGCAGGTTTTTCAGTTCATGCTGGACTGCCTCTTGGTGCTCGATTGTTCGAATTGGTGCGAAAAAAAACAAGAAATAAGTACGGTAGGGATAATAAGTTAGAAGGTGATTTGGATTGGTATCTGAAATACAGAAAAAGGTGCGATGGACTAGAGGAACATTATCCAGTCGACTATGAAAAGTTTATGTCTCATCTCGATTTAGAGCACTATTTGGGGCTTAAGGGAAGTGATACATGGAGTGATGAAGGCAATGAATCACAGTTAATGATCCGAAACGGAATAATGGAAGTTATATACTCAATGTCTCCATCGACCCCAACCGACGAGTGCATTAAATTCTGTGAAAATTTATTGCCTTCTGATGTAATACTAACGTTTAACTATGACACCCTGATAGAAGACACATTAGATTATTTAGGAAAACCATATAGGTTATTTCCCAATAGGCTAAAAGAAGTAGGTTTAATGTCCTCAACAATAGATAGTGAAGCCGAAAAAGGGGAAATTGTAATTAGCAAGCTTCATGGCTCAATTGATTGGTATGACAAGCTTCCTTATCTAAAAGAACGAGAACTAGCTACTAAAAGTAAACATCCCTGGGAGTCTAGGCACCCGGTATTTAAAGAAGGAGCATCAGTTGATCATCGACAAATTGTTGAAGGGCCTTTTGAAGAAGACGATCCCTTTCAGTTTGTATATAGGGTAATTGATCTGTCTCAAGTAATAGATGCAAAGTTTTGGCAATCTTCGCCCCTAATATTGTCACCTTCTAGCTCAAAAATATTATATGCAAACCCACTTAAATCACTATGGAGAGGATTGCAACAAGCAGGAGGGTTAAATTTCGGGCTTGGAGTCATCGGATACTCGCTTCCGCCTTATGATGAATACGCTAGACAAGCGCTTTACTATCTTATGCGAAACTACACTGAATACGAGTATGACTCAGAGATGATGGGTCTTAAAAAGGGGCCTGCGAAAATCATTGATTATTGTAGTCCTAGCTCGTCCGATTGGCAGATTCGAAAGAATTACTCATTTATGAATTGGGATAGATGTGAATTGAATACATCGGGCTTGAATAAGGAGAGTATTTCTTGGCTTATGAAGTAGATTCATCATCTAACAATTGCATTCAGCCGACCCATTTCCGCGGCGTTTCGTTTGTGGCAGATGCCACAAGCCTCACATCACTACAATGGTCGGCTGATGCTTGGCGTTAAATTTTAAGAAAGAGTTGGGAGGTCAACTTGACGAACGAAAGTGATAATAAAAAAGAAGACGTAGCCACCCAGACCAACGGCGGTGGAAAGAAAAAGTCGAGAGGAAGTGCGCCCAGACCCATCCCAGCCAATACCCTGGAAGACGCATTAGCGATTCCTCAAGCTTTGAAGGAATATAACGGAAGTAATCCGTGGGCGCCTGCTGATTTAGCCAAAGTGCTTGGTGTTGGAGCTAAAGCCAACAAATTTTACTATTTATCTGCGAGTTCTAGAGATTATGGCCTGACCGAAGGAACCAGCAGGTCTAGTGAAATTGGTTTGACGAATCTTGCAAATGAATTTCTTTTCACTCCACATCCTGCCGAAGAACACTTCGCTTTAGAAAAGGCCTTTTTTAAAGTAGATCTCTTCCAAAAAGTGTACTCATATTATAGCGGCGGAGATCTCCCCGAGATGAAGTACCTTGGAAATACACTTCAGGGTACATTTGGCTTAGAGCCTGAGTTTCATGAAGACTTTTATAACCTTTATCAAGCTAACCTGGAATTCATAAATAAATTCTCGAAGAGCAGTGAGAGACAAATCGAGGTCGTAGATCCAGCGAAACGCGATCACCTAGTTGTAACTGGCTCTCCTCAAAAATCAGTCGGGGAGCTTACCGTGGCATTTGTAGCAATGCCATTTAGTGAGAAAACCGGCAAATATCCGGACGGGTTTTATCGTGAAGTTTTAAGAAACCTTATAACCCCGGCGGGTGTAGAGGCGGGTTTTAAGGTTGAAACTGCCAGAAAAGATGGCAGCGATATCATTCATTCGACTATTGTGAATGATCTTTTAGATGCGGATCTGGTTATAGCTGATTTGTCGGATCACAATCCAAATGTTCTATTCGAGCTGGGTGTAAGAATGGCCCATGACAAGCCTGTTGCTCTTATACGCGCAAAAGGAACAGGGCAAATATTCGATGTTGATAATTTGCTTCGAGTATACGACTACAACCCGAATTTGTGGAAATCTACATTAGAAGACGACATTCCTAATCTTGTAAAACACATTAGAGCGACTTGGGAAAACCGGAATTCACAGACATCATATATGAAGATCCTACGTGGAAAAGAAATTTAACAAACGGCTGCACAGCGACCGGTTTTTCGTCGCTTCGCGGCTCCAAACCGGCGCGTGAGCAGAGCGTTGGGCGCAGTTACGCAGGAGGTGGTAAGTGGATTCCAATACTATCGCCTATGTTGGGATGTGGACTGGAATCATCGGGGCACTTTCCGGCATCGCTGGCTCCATCATGGGGTTCGTGGCATATCGGCATTCCCGGAAGGTCAGGGAAGCAGACCGCCGCTTGGAACTGGATAAATTGAGGAACGCCGCACACATCGCGGCAGTTAGCCTCGTTGATCTATTGCCGAGGGCGCTTCAATCTCGAAAGGCTGTCCTGAATGCGCGAGGAATGCTTCATTCTGGCCTAATGCAGCGATTTCAGGAGCAGTACGAGCAAGACCTTGAGCGTGCTACCGAGCTTGCAGGCATGGTTCCGAATACTCAGGCCGATTTCGATTCCCTTTCGGCTGATGATCTAGAGAAGGAAATCACCGAACTCGACCGCGCTAAGGGGTGGATTGACGAACTCCTAGGCACTTACCAAGCCGCCCTGGCGGAAGACGAAAAGATGAGGGAGGAAATTCGAGCCAATGCTCTCGCAAAGAAGTGAATTAACGCCCAACAAGGCGCTCGTTCGGACGCAAACTACGCTGCGCTTCGTTTGCGCCGCACAGCTTTAACGTTATGAATATTGGGATATTCACCTTACTGTCATTAGCTTTAGCGCTTGCCTCGACCGGCTGCGCTCCAATACCTCATTCTCATTATTATGCGCCAGCAATTAGAGGCACTGTAACAATAAATGGCGCCCCAGCTACACATACTAAAATCTATATGGGCAGCGCCATTACGAAGACGAGCTGCGAGAAAGACCCAATAAAAACTACCACCAATGAAGATGGAGAGTTCGTTATTGGCCCGATTAAGGAATTTAGATTATTGGTAACGTTCTTTGGGGATCCATATGAAATATGGGAATTGTGCGCTGAGCACAAAGGGGAAATCAAAAAACTACTTCAATTCGATGCCCACTTTTCTCCAGAAAGGTTAGAGGTTAAGTGCGAACTCACACTTGAGGAAGAAACCCATATTGAAGCTGTGCGTGGGCTAAGCGGCTTGTGCGAAGCAAGCAATTCATAACGAATAAGGATAGATCGCGCGTAGCCGCGATCTTATCCCGGTGTTGGAC
>NZ_JAENYR010000096.1 GCF_016841685.1 Thiohalomonas denitrificans | reverse complement strand
GTCCAACACCGGGATAAGATCGCGGCTACGCGCGATCTATCCTTATTCGTTATGACTTTTTGTCATTCAGTTGCACCCTGGCTTCCTGCCACTGCTCCCATACATTCTCTGGGTCTATGTCTGTATACCCCCTCGATTCCTCAAGCGCTTGTACTTCATGGATAGTGCCCATTCTGCATTCAGCGTTATCCCTGATTTCAAGTACTTCACTCTTCGAAAGGGGAGCCCCCTTTTCGCGCTCTTTATGCAGTAAAACCGCAACTAGCGCTGGAATTGGTATGGGAAATAGTTCGTCGTCCGTCATTGACATTTACTCATAACAGTGGTTTATACAGAATCTGTAATTTGCCGGGTTATACGGATTCCGTATAACACTCGCCTCGCCTTGCATTTCCCTTTCCAGCGTTGCAGCATAGCCATACTGTATTGATATACACGTACCAAAGGAGAAGGGATTATGGTCAAAAACCAGGACGACAAGAAGCGGCATTTCTGGAATCGCTATATACAATACCTTCATAATCAAGGAATCAACCCACCTTTCGACCGCTGGCATGTGGTCCGTGCCGAGCAGGAATAAATGGGGTCGTAGTAACATATTTTGGCCATTCCCCGCCTCGTGCTTCCCCACCGTGAATGTCCCCTGTTGGCGATAGTTGCGATAGAGAAAGGCAACGACCGGGAACCCCGATCGGTTCGTCGGCCGCCGGCGGGCGGTGTTCGGCATAAAGCCGAGATTTCTGGCGGGCTGCTCCCCTGCAACTCCGCATTCCTGGCGGTCCCGATTCCTAACAATCACTGAATCCTACCGGAGGTGGGGCGTGGGGCCAAGGGCTGTGGCAAATCGGTTTAGCAGGCGTGGCCGGTTTTGCGACACCTTCATGAGAACGTGCCCTCCGCTGTTATTACGAGGACGCCCCGGCGGCGAAGTCATCTGGTGGCTCGAACGGCGAGATTGCTTCGCACACTTCGATTAGCGGCGGTGTCTCCGGCATCGCCCTGAGACCCTGGAGTCCGCCGACGGCTCGCAATGACAGTTAAACGTTCGTTGCTGATTCGGGCCTGGTTGGCTCAGGCCCTCGCGATATGCTCAGCGAAGTAGCGTTCCGCCCTTTTTAAGGTTTCGGTCAGCACCGGCGCCAGCTCGAAGGCTCCATTGATGTTTTCCGCTATGGCGGTGTCATCGGTGAGGTATTCATGGGCGAAGGAGTTTCGCAGCAGTCGGAGTTGCTGCCAGTCGTCAGCGGACTCGACAATCCCGAATTTCTCCATACGGCGCAGCATGTCCAGCACAGAGACATCGCCGCTGGTGTCTTCCAGGCTTGCGAGGGCGACCGATCGGGAGAGCTTGGAGACGATAAAGTCGTGTAGTTTCCCGAAGCGGGCGAGAAACAGGTCGAGGCGATCGATTTGCTCATCGGTCAGCCGACTTACATCCTGAGGCGTGACAGGCAGATCCCGTCCGGCCTGCTCCCGTGAACGCTCGAGATTGCGGGCCATCCGTTCGGCAGCATCGAGGTTTTGGCGAAGAATGGCTTCCGGTTGCCTCATAGGCGAATCCCCGAATGGTGGATTTCCCTTTCAAAAGGGCTAAACGGCGTACCCCGACGGTGTAGCAGCAGGTCGATCCGCTGCGGTCCCAGCCTTTCCCAAAGCCGGTTGAGGAGCCGCGCCTTCAATTCCAATGTCCCGGTTTCGATATCGGTTTCGAGATAGAGGTCGATATCGCCACCCTCCTGCCTGTCGTCGGTACGGGAGCCGAAAAGGTAGACAGATGCGGTGGGGTCTTCCGCCAAAACGGTTTCTCGGATGGCTTGCTGTTGGCTTTCGGATAGTCGCATGGTCGGCCTCCAACCGGGTAATTGGAAACCTACGTTATCGATAGGCCGGGGACAAGTTATTCCCCTCCCCCCAACCCCTCTCCCGTCAGGGGAGAGGGGCTTTTCGAGCTTGGATTACCTTACACCGCGGCGATCGGAATCACCTTATCCGCCACCTTCTTATACTCCTCAATCTCATGGAAGTTGAGGTAGCGGTAGATCTCCGAGCTCATGGTGTTGAGGTCTTTGACCTGCTCCATGTACTCCCCGACCGTCGGGATCTTGCCCAGGATGGCGGCGACGGCGGCCAGTTCGGCGGAGCCGAGGTAGACGTTGGCACCTTTGCCCAGGCGATTGGGGAAGTTGCGGGTGGAGGTGGAGAAGACCGTAGCGTTGTCGGCAACCCGGGCCTGGTTGCCCATGCAGAGGGAGCAGCCGGGCATTTCGGTGCGGGCGCCGGCCTTGCCGTAGATGCTGTAGTAGCCTTCCTGCACGAGCTGGTGCTCGTCCATTTTGGTGGGCGGGGCGATCCACAGTTTGGTGGGCACGGAGGCGCCGGAGGCCTCCAGCACTTTGCCGGCGGCGCGGTAGTGGCCGATGTTGGTCATGCAGGAGCCGATGAACACTTCGTCGATGCCCTGCCCTGCCACGTCGGAGAGCAGCTTGACGTCGTCCGGGTCGTTGGGGCAGGCGACGATGGGCTCTTTGATGTCGTTCAGGTCGATCTCGATGACCTGGGCGTAGTCGGCGTCGGCATCGGCCTCCATCAGCTCCGGGGTCTCCAGCCACTTCTCCATGGCATCGATGCGGCGCTGGAGGGTGCGCTTGTCTTCGTAGCCGCTGGCGATCATCCATTTGAGCAGGGTGATGTTGCTCTGCAGGTATTCGATAATCGGTTCTTTGTCGAGCTTCACGGTGCAGGCGGCGGCGGAGCGCTCGGCGGAGGCGTCGGAGAGTTCGAAGGCCTGCTCCACCTTGAGGTGCTCCAGCCCCTCGATCTCAAGTATGCGGCCGGAGAAGACGTTCTTCTTGCCCGCCTTGGCCACGGTCAGGTGGCCATGCTGGATGGCGGCGTAAGGGATGGCATTGACCAGGTCACGCAGGGTGACGCCGGGCTGCATCTTTCCCTTGAACACCACCTTCACCGACTCGGGCATGTCCAGCGGCATGACGCCCAGGGCGGCGGCGAAGGCCACCAGCCCGGAACCCGCCGGGAAGCTGATGCCGATGGGGAAACGGGTGTGGGAGTCGCCGCCGGTGCCGACGCTGTCGGGCAGCAGCATGCGGTTCAGCCAGGAGTGGATGACGCCGTCGCCGGGGCGCAGGGAGACGCCGCCGCGGTTGGTAAAGAAGCCCGGCAGGTCGTGCTGGAGCTTCACGTCCACCGGCTTGGGGTAGGCGGCGGTGTGGCAGAAGGACTGCATCACCAGATCGGCATTGAAGCCGAGACAGGCCAGCTCCTTGAGCTCGTCGCGGGTCATGGCGCCGGTGGTGTCCTGGGAGCCGACGGTGGTCATGCGCGGCTCGCAGTAGGTGCCGGGGCGCACGCCCTCGACGCCGCAGGCGCGGCCGACCATCTTCTGCGCCAGGCTGAAGCCCTTGCCGGTGTCCTCGGGGGCGACCGGGCGTTTGAAGACGTCTGAGGCCTCCAGGCCGAGTTGGGCGCGGGTCTTGTCGGTCAAGGAGCGGCCGATGATGAGCGGGATACGGCCGCCGGCGCGCACTTCGTCGGTGATGGTCGAGGGCTTGAGGCCGAACTCGACGAGGGTCTCGCCCGCCTCGTTCTCGATCTTCCCTTCGTAGGGCTTGATGGTGATGACATCGCCTGTATTGAGCTTGGAGACGTCGCACTCGATGGGCAGCGCACCCGCGTCTTCGGCGGTGTTGAAGAAGATGGGGGCGATCTTGCTGCCGATGACCACGCCGCCGGCGCGCTTGTTGGGCACGTAGGGGATGTCGTCGCCGGTGTGCCAGAGCACGGAGTTGATGGCGGACTTGCGCGAGGAGCCGGTGCCGACCACATCGCCGACGAAGGCGACCGGGAAGCCCTTCTCCACCTTAAGCTTTTTAATGGTGTCGATGCCGTCGGGCATCTTCGCCTGGAGCATTGCCATGGCGTGCAGCGGGATGTCCGGGCGGCTCCACGCCTCGGAGGCGGGCGAGAGGTCGTCGGTGTTGGTTTCGCCGGGGACCTTGAAGACGGTGACCTTGATCTCGTCGGCCATCGGCGCACGGTCGGTGAACCATTTGGCATCGGCCCAGGCATTCACGATACGCTCGGCGTGCGCGTTGCCGGCCTGGGCCTTCTCCATGACATCGTTGTAGGCATCGAACACCAGCAGGGTCACGGCGAGCGCGTCAGCGGCAACAGGGGCCAGTTCGTCGTCATCCAGCAAGTCCACCAGGGGTTGAATGCTGTAGCCGCCCTTCATGGTGCCGAGCAGCTCGATGGCCTGTTTGCCGTCGATGAGCGGTGTTTCAGCGCTGCCCTTGGCCACATCCGCCAAAAAGGCGGCCTTGACGTAGGCGGCCTCGTCCACACCGGGCGGGATGCGGTGGGTCAGGAGTTCGACCAGCGTCGCCTCTTCGCCCTCCGGCGGATTCTTGATGAGTTCCACCAACTCGGCCGTCTGAACGGCGTTCAGCGGCAGCGGAGGCAAATCCTGGGACTCGCGCTCGGCGACGTGTTCTCGATAATTCTCCAGCATTTCAATACCCTACAAATTTGTTTTCGAACCTACCTGATTCCCGTTCACAAGCAGGTTCCATCGCGAACGCGTTCGCAGGCTGCCGCCGGGCGCTGCAGCCGGTGCCTGTTTGTGGACGGGAACCACCTGATTGTTTGACCAGCGAATCGGCCTAGGATACCGCAACGGCGACATAAAGTGACCTTCCCAAGCACGAACCAGGGGGCACTTTTCTGTGAACTGGTGGACAGGCGACTCGGGAGAGCAGCAAGCTCTCAAGGATCCGAAAGCCTCCTGCTATAGGTCGGCCTACTCGCAGATCAAGCGCCGGGGACAGATTCCGACCCATTCGTGTATGATCGCCGGCTTCACGTGACCCTGTGTGGAGCTGGCATGGAACTCACCCAACTGACCGCGATTTCCCCCATTGATGGCCGTTATGGCGGCAAAACGGCCGACCTGCGCCCCATTTTCAGCGAGTACGGCCTTATCCGCCATCGGGTAATGGTGGAAGTGCGCTGGCTGCAGAAGCTCGCGGCGACCCCCTCGATCGCCGAAGTTCCGACGCTCTCCGGACACGCCGACAACGTCCTGAACGGAATCGTAGAACATTTCGACGTCGAGGATGCCCAGCGCGTCAAGAATATCGAGCGCACCACCAATCACGACGTGAAGGCGGTCGAGTACTTTATCAAGGAGAAGATCGCCGGCAACGGCGAGCTGGAGGCGATCAGCGAGTTCGTCCATTTCGCCTGCACCTCCGAGGATATCAACAATCTGGCCTATGCCCTGATGCTGCGCGAGGCGCGCACTCAGGTGGTCATGCCGATGCTCGATGAGGTCATCGACGCCATTCGCGATCGGGCCCACCAGTTCGCCGAGCTGCCGATGCTTTCCCGCACCCACGGCCAGCCCGCCTCCCCCACCACGCTGGGCAAGGAGATGGCCAACGTCGTCTATCGACTCCGGCGGCAGGCGGAGCAGCTCAAATCCGTGCCGATGCTCGGCAAGATCAACGGGGCCACAGGCAACTACAACGCCCATCTCGCGACCTACCCCGAAGTGGATTGGGAGCAGTTTGCGGAAGAGTTCGTCACCTCGCTGGGCCTCGACTGGAATCCCTACACCATCCAGATCGAACCGCACGACTACATTGCCGAGTTCTTCGACGCGCTGGCCCGCTACAACACGGTGCTGCTCGATTTCGACCGCGATGTCTGGTCCTACATCTCCGTCGGTTACTTCAAACAGAAGACCGTGGCCGGCGAAGTGGGCTCCTCCACCATGCCGCACAAGGTCAATCCCATCGATTTCGAGAATTCCGAGGGTAACCTGGGCATCGCCAACGCGCTCTTTGACCACCTGGCGGCCAAACTGCCGATCTCACGCCTGCAGCGTGACCTCACCGACTCCACGGTGCTGCGCAACCTCGGCGTCGGTATCGCCCATTCGGTGATCGCCTATCAGTCGAGCCTCAAGGGCATCAGCAAGTTGGAGGCGAATCCTGAGCGCCTGGAGGCCGACCTGGACGCCAACTGGGAAGTGCTCGCCGAACCGATCCAGACCGTCATGCGCCGCTACGGCATCGAAAAGCCCTATGAGAAGCTCAAGGAGCTGACCCGCGGCAAACGCATCGATCAGGCCGGCATGCAGGCGTTCATCGACACCCTCGAGATGCCCGAGGAAGCCAAACAGCACCTCAAGGCCATGACCCCCGCGACCTACATCGGCAATGCGGCGGAGCAGGCGAAGAGGGTTTAGGAGCCTGTCCGAGAATAGGCTGACCTACTGCGGCCAATCCTGATTGGCCAGATTTCCCGCTCATTTTCGTTAAATAGAACCACTATTCGCCTCAAATGACCGAAAAATCTGACTCAATCAGTCTTGCCTTCATGACGGTCGCTATTCTCGGACAGGCTCCTAGGGAATTTAAAACCGCAAAGGACGCGAAGAACACAAAGGATTTTTGTAACGTACATTGCGCCGTCATTCCCGCGGAAGCGGGAATCAGAGAGCAGCGGCATGACTCAAGATGGATCCCCGCCTGCGCGGGGATGACGACGGTTTAATTCATGGCGCCACAGTTCGCGGGCCTGGATCCCCGCCTGCGCGGGGATGACGAGTCGCCTGCGCGGGGATGACGAATCACCTGTGTGGGGGGATGACGAATCACCTGCGCGGGGATGACCAATTTCCCAGGCTGTGCATGATCACTCGGACGAGTAGTTACGAATTTTCACACTCTCTGTGGTGTAAAGTTCCAGCTGGAAGAATTCTTCGCGCCCTTTGCGGCCCTTAGCGGTAAAAAAATAGCCATGTCTCAACTACTCGGCGGGCTTACGCCCGGACAATTTCTGAAAGAGTACTGGCAGCAGAAGCCCCTTCTGGTTCGCCAGGCCGTGGCGGATTTCCCGTGCCCGGTGGCACCCGGGGAGCTGGCGGGGCTGGCGTGTGACGAGGAGGTGGAATCACGGCTGCTGCTGGAAAAGGGTGGAGAGCGGCCGTGGCAACTGGAGCACGGACCCTTCTCCGAGGAGCGCTTTCCGAACCTGCCGGAGAGTCACTGGACACTGCTGGTCCAGGAGATCAACAAGCATGTGCCGGAGTTCGCACTGCTCCAGGATCGGTTCAACTTCCTTCCCAACTGGCGCCTCGATGATGTCATGGTCAGTTTCGCCCCGCCCGGCGGAACGGTGGGTCCGCACGCCGACAACTATGACGTTTTCCTCATCCAGGGACCCGGGCGCCGCCGCTGGCAGATCAGTTCCCGGACGCCCGCCGAGGAGGATCTGATCCCGGATCTGGATGTACGGATCCTGCGTGACTTCCAGCCGGAGCAGGAGTGGGTACTCGAACCGGGAGACATGCTCTACTTGCCGCCGGGCATCGCCCACCATGGGGTGGCCCTGGAAGACTGCATCACCATCTCGGTGGGCTTCCGGGCACCGGCCGAGGCAGAGCTCATCGCCGCCTTTGCCGCGCAGTTCCTCGACACCCTCGACCCGGAACGCTTCTACCGCGACGCAGGTCGCGTGCCCGCACGGGTGCCGGGCGAAATCGATCAGCCTTCGCGGAAGCAGATACACGCCATCATTCGCCAGATGGCGATGGACGACGGTGCCCTCGATCGCTGGTTCGGCCGCTTCACCACTGCGGTGCGCCCCGGGCACTGGCTACCCGAATCGGAGGCAGCGGTCGATTTCGATGCCCTTTTCCAGCGCATGAACGCCGGCGAGGCACTGTGGCGCAGCGAATACGCCCGTTTCGCCCATTTCAGTGACGAGGATGGCACGGTGCACCTGTTCGTAGCCGGTGAGGAGTACCCGCTTCCCGAAGCCCTGACTTCCGCCGCGGTTCTTCTGGCGGGTCAGAGACGCTTTACCGCAGCCGATTTCGTGCCGATTGCCGGTGAGGAGGCATTCCGGCGACTGGTGACCGAACTCTACGCCCGAGGCTGCCTGTTCTTCCCGGAATGAAGGTGCCGGTCGATATCACGGTCGTGCAGTGGTCATCCGAATCCCGGCCCGCGATTCGCTCCATCCGCGAGCGGGTATTTATCCTTGAGCAGGGCGTTCCCGCCGAGCTGGAGTGGGACGGGAAAGACGCAACTGCCACTCACCTGCTGGCCCATGCTCCGGGAGGCGAACCGGTGGCTACCGCCCGCATGCTGATCGATGGCCATCTCGGCCGGGTTGCCGTCCTGCCCGAATGGCGCCGCCGCGGCATCGGTTCTGCGCTAGTAGACCGGTGTATAGCCATCGGCCGTGAGCGAGGTCTGAAACAGATCTGGCTCGATGCCCAGGTGAGCGCCATCCCGCTGTACGAAAAGCTCGGCTTCGTGGCGGAGGGCGACGAGTTTCTCGATGCCGGCATTCCACACCGGAGAATGCGCCAGCAGTTGCAATAGCGGGCCTGCACACCTTCCAGCACGGAATCGAAAATCCCCCGTGCGCTCCGCCGCTACTTGGCTAACCTTGTTTGAGGTGCACGGGCGATAACAAGGATAAGGCGACATACCCAGCAGGAGATCCCATGGCGTACACCGATTACACCCTTGGCGAGCACAGGGAGCTGATTGGATTCGGGACGGCCGATGAGAACCGCCAAATCGCCCGCTCGATGGCGGAGCAGGCAGGCCGCACGATCCACATCTTCACTACCGACCTCGATCCGGCCGTATTCAACCAGGTGGACTTCATCGAAGCGATTGCCCGAATGGCCCGTAGCCATTCCCGTGCGCGCGTCAGCGTGCTGGTCCAGGATTCGGCCAAGGCGGTCAATCGGGGACATCGCCTGGTGGAACTGGCACGGCGACTCAGCAGTCGGGTGGAGATCCGAAAGCCGGTCGCGGAATACAGCGACCTCAAGGAGACCTTCATGGTCGCGGACGGCAGGGGCTACTTCCATCGCATACAACCGGACCGCTACGAAGGCCAGGCCCGCTTCCACGACCCGTTGCAATGCCGCGAATATGTCCAGCGGTTCGATGAAATCTGGCAGCGTTCGCACGGGGACCGGGAATTGAGGCGGGTACACCTGTAATGCCGAAAACCACCGCATAACGGTATCGCCGACCGCGTCGGGGGCCACACCTTTGACCTGCGCGTCGCCGTACCCGGCGGGATGCCGATAACTCCAGATGACGAAAAGAAGTTCACCATCCGACGAGTCCTCCGGGTGGATCCAACCGGACAGCAAAGGGGGAACTGCAATGGCCCACTCCGCCATTCACTACACGATCCGACCAGCCCATCCCGAGGCTCATCTCTTCGAAACCACCCTGCGGATTGACGAACCCGCTTCCGAAGGACAAACGCTCTCCATGGCCGCCTGGATTCCGGGCAGCTACATGATCCGGGATTTTGCGAAGAACGTGGTGCGCCTTTCCGCCAGCAGCGGCGGCGAACCGGTGCCGGTGGAGAAACTCGACAAGCAAACCTGGTGGTGTGCACCCTGTGAAGGCCCTCTGGAGGTGCACTACGAGATCTACTGCTGGGATCTGTCGGTACGCGGTGCCCACCTGGACCCGACCCACGGCTATTTCAACGGCACTGGCGTCTTTCTCAAGGCCGATGGCCACGAACGCGCACCCTGCAGCGTCGACATCCGCCCTCCCGAGGGTGAGGCGTACGGGCGCTGGCGCGTCGCCACGACGCTGCCCACCGACGACGCCGCCCCTTACCGCTTC
This sequence comes from Thiohalomonas denitrificans, assembly GCF_016841685.1. Lineage (GTDB taxonomy): Bacteria > Pseudomonadota > Gammaproteobacteria > Thiohalomonadales > Thiohalomonadaceae > Thiohalomonas > Thiohalomonas denitrificans_A. The sequence continues at coordinate 2,356 of NZ_JAENYR010000096.1, read as the reverse complement.
GGCCGCTACCGGGCCGACAGCTATGCGGAACTGGTGGACAATCCGGTGGAAATGGGGAAATTCGACCTCATCGAGTTCGAATCACGGGGCAAGCCCCACGCCATGGCCCTGACCGGCCGTTATCGGGCAGATACGGCACGCCTGGCAACGGATCTGCAGAAGATCTGCGACTATCACATCGGACTGTTCGGGGAGCTTCCCGCGGAGCGCTACCTGTTCCTTACCATGGCCGTGGGGGACGGCTATGGCGGCCTGGAGCACCGCAGCTGCTCCAGCCTGATGTGCAAACGCGACGCCCTGCCCCGCCACGGCATGGTGGAACCGGACGATGCGTACCGCGACTTCCTCGGCCTCTGCAGCCATGAGTACTTCCACACCTGGAACGTCAAGCGCATCCGCCCCAAGGTGTTTCAGGAGTACGAGCTGTCCCGCGAGGTTCACACCCGTCTGCTGTGGGCCTTCGAGGGGATCACCTCCTATTACGATGAACTGGCACTGGTCCGCGCGGGCCTCATCAGCCCGGAAAGCTATCTGGAACTGCTCGGGCAGATCATCACCCGCGTCATGCGCGTGCCCGGGCGGCACAAGCAGACCGTAGCCGAATCCAGCTTCGACGCCTGGACCAAGCTCTACAAACAGGACGAGAACGCCCCCAACGCCACTGTCAGCTACTACAGCAAGGGGGCGCTGGTGGCACTGGCCCTCGACCTGACCATCCGCCGGGAGACCCGCGGAAAGCGCTCCCTGGACAATGTCATGCGCGCACTGTGGAGCGAGTACGGGCGCAATGACCGGGGCATCGACGAGCGCGAATACGAAGCTTTCGTCGAGGAGGTCACCGGGGTCCCACTCAGTGGATTCTTCGACAAGGCCCTGCGCGGGACCGACGATCTGCCGCTGGCCGAGCTGCTCTCCACGGTAGGAGTGGGCTATCACCTGCGCTCGGCCGAGTCGGACACCGACAAGGGTGGCAAGCCACCCTCCCCCGACGCCAGCCACCCGGATCTGGGCATCCGCCTGGCGCCCTCCACCGAGGAGGCAAAGATCCTCTTTGCCTTCGAGGGGCGTTCGGCCATGCGGGCGGGCCTTTCGGCCGGAGACGTGATCGTGGCCATCGACGGGATCAAGACCACCCGTGGCAACCTCGATCAACTCTTGAGCCGCTATCAGGGGGGCGATGAGCTCGACGTACATGCCTTCCGCCGCGACGAACTGATGACCTTCGAGGTGGAACTGCAGGAAGCACCGCCCGATACCTGCTACCTTACGCTCGATGAAGCGGAAGGTGAAACGCTTCAGTATCGCCAGCACTGGCTGGGTGGAGCGGGGTAATTCAATCCGGTAAATAGGCCATATTGCGGAGCTGGATGATACTTTTTCTGGTCGGTCTGCACCGCCTCGGAAGCGGCAAAAACCGCGATATTCCCCATTCCGGTACCGCATCGCCCGCGTGGTCTTTGCCGCTGCTACGGCGCGTCCGGGCAGCGATCCCCCTATTCGCCCTGGTCCTCGCCAGCGGTATGCTTCTGTCGGGGTGTGGCTCGCCGAAAGCGACCGTAAAGGCCGCCACCAAACCCATGGACCATTTTATGGCCCTGGAAAGCGACGGGCGCATTCTCTACGAAGCGGGCGGAGAAGCCCTGGCGGCGCGCGTGCAGCAGCTGCTCGATGACGCCGTCAGCACGGTTGAGCGCCGCCATGGCCTCCCGTTTCTGCGCCCCGTCCGAGTCCACGTGTTTGCCAACTCGGGAACTTTCGCCGGAGAAAGCCCCTCGCCCAATACGGCCGGTGTCACGGTCGGGGGCGAACTCTACCTTTCCCCCCGGCTCGCCAAAGCCCCGGAAAGGCTTCGCGGCATTCTCACGCACGAGCTGGCCCACCAGCACTTTACCCAGTACCTCGGGGTCCGGAACGCCTACCGGATCCTGCCTCGCTGGTTCGCTGAAGGCTTTGCGGTGGTGGTGTCGGGGGCCGGGGCCGACCGGGTTAGCGAACAGGAGGCGATTCGCGCCATTAGCGCAGGTGAACACCTGAATCTTTCCGGCGAACATCAGGCGTCGCTCGCCCAAACTCGCTCGTACGGTTTGCAGCCGCACATGTTCTATTACCAAAGTACGATGTTCGTGAAGTTTCTGAAGCGACGCTACGGTGAGGAAAAATTTGAAAGCCTGCTAAGCCGTCTCTTCGGCGGCGAGCGGTTTGACGACGCCTTTGTGGCAGCCTTCGGCAGGCCCGTGCCGAAAGCCTGGTCGGAGTTCATCGACTCGGTACAGGACCCCTCCTGATGAACTTGCCCCCGCTGTCATTACGAGGACGCCTACACGGATGTAGGTGGTAGAGAGACGCAGGAAGCCAA
>NZ_JAENYR010000095.1 GCF_016841685.1 Thiohalomonas denitrificans | reverse complement strand
GAGCCGACGAGTGCAGGGAAGCACTCGGTAGAGCGAAGCAGGATGCCCGAGCCGACGAGTGCAGGGAAGCACTCGGTAGAGCGAAGCAGGATGCCCGAGCCGAGTAGGTCGAGTCTATTCTCGGACAGGCTCCTTGGTCCTTGTCACACGTCTAATGGCGCCTTCAGAGCCCCCGAGCGGCGTCAGGACAAGGCGCAGCGCGCAGCAATGGTCATCCCTTGTCAAGCGCTGCAACGCAGCACTGGCGTCGCTCGGGGGCTCCCTTCGGGCGAGGCGATAAGCGGCCATCTGGCGCCATTAGACGTGTGACAGGACACTAGCCTTCGAGCAGCTTGAGCATCGCCTCTTCATTGAGGACCTCGATCCCGAATTGCTCCGCCTTTTCCAGCTTAGACCCGGCATTTTCGCCGGCGACCACGTAGTCGGTACTTTTGGAAACGCTACTGGTGACCTTGGCGCCCTGCGCCTGCAGACGTGCTTTGGCCTCGTCGCGGGTCAACGAAGGCAGCGTTCCCGTCAGCACGAAGGTCTTACCCTCCAGCGGCCGCTCACCGGCCGGCGCCACCTCAGTCTTCTCCCAGCGCACGCCGTAGCGGAGAAGCTTGTCGATGACCTCGCGGTTGTGTGTCTGCCGAAAGAAACTGCGGATATGGCCGGCGACTACCGGGCCGACATCCGGTACCCCGAGGAGCTGCTCCTCATCGGCTTCCTCGATGGGTTCCAGATCGCCGAAATAGGCGGCCAGCGCCTGTGCGGTGGCCTCCCCGACTTCCCGGATCCCGAGGGCGTAGAGAAAACGGTCGAGGGTGGTTTGTTTGCTTGTTTCCAGTGCTGCAAGCAGGTTTTCGGCGGATTTACCTCCCATCCGCTCCAGCCCCAGAAGCTGCTCTTTGGACAGGGTATAGAGATCGGCCGGGTTGTGGATCAACTCCCGCTCCACCAGTTGTTCGATGATCTTGTCGCCCAGGCCGTCGATATCCATGGCCCGCCGGGAGGCGAAGTGCTTGATGCGCTCCTTGCGCTGAGCGGCACAGACCAGACCGCCACTGCAGCGGGCCACCGCCTCCCCGGGCTGCCGTACCACGTCGGAGCCGCAGACGGGACAGTGGCTGGGCAGTTTCGGGGATTCGGCACCTTGGGGACGCCGACTCTCAACCACCGAGACCACCTCGGGAATGACATCGCCGGCACGGCGAACCACCACCGTGTCACCAATACGCACATCCTTGCGCTCAATCTCGTCCACGTTGTGAAGAGTGGCGTTGCTCACCGTCACCCCCGCTACCTGCACCGGCTTGAGCCGGGCCACGGGCGTCAGGGCACCAGTGCGGCCCACCTGCCATTCCACGTCCCTGACAACCGTCATCTCCTCCTGGGCGGGGAACTTGTGGGCGATGGCCCAGCGCGGTGCGCGGGCGACAAAGCCCAGTTCGCGCTGCCAATCGAGACGATCCACCTTGTAGACCACACCGTCGATCTCATAAGGCAGCGCCTCACGACGCTCTCCGATGCTGCGGTAGTAGGCGAGACAGCCCTCCAGCCCCTCAACGACCTTCAGTTCGGGGCAGACGCGCAGTCCCCACTCCTTAAGTCGTTCCATGATGCCGCTGTGAGTGGCCGGCAACTCGCCATCATCGCTATACCCCGTTCCATAGCAGAACAAGTTCAGCGCCCGCTCAGCGGTGATGCGGGGATCGAGCTGCCGCAGACTGCCGGCGGCGGCGTTACGCGGATTGGCGAAGGCTTTGTCCCCTCGTGCCGCCTGGCGACGATTCAGGGCTGCAAAGCCCGACTTGGGTATGTAAGCCTCGCCGCGTACTTCCAGCAGCCGGGGCCAGCCTCGCCCCAGCAGTCGCAGGGGAACGGCTGGAATGGTGCGTACGTTCTGGGTGACATCCTCGCCCGTCGTGCCATTGCCACGGGTGGCGGCGCGCACCAGTCGCCCCTCTTCGTAGAGCAGGCTGATCGCCAAACCGTCGAGCTTGGGTTCGGCAGTATAGGCCACCATCTTGACGTTCAGACGGTCACGCACCCGGCGGTCGAAATCCGCCAGTTCCTCGTCACTGAAAGCGTTCGCCAGTGAAAGCATGGGGATAAGGTGCCGGACTTCGCCTAGTTCCCTGGCGGGTTTGGCCCCCACCCGTTGGGTGGGCGAATCCGGGGTTAACAGTTCCGGATGCTCGGCTTCCAGTTGTTGAAGTTCCCGGAACAGCCGATCGTACTCGGCATCCGGGATTTCCGGATCGTCGAGCACGTAGTAGCGATAGTTATGGTATTCAATCTGGCGGCGCAACTGAACAAGGCGCCGCTGCACCTCTTCCGGTTCCGTTCCACTCATCCCTGTTCTCCATCCTGCCCCACCCGGACGGCCATGGCCTTAAAACCGTGGGCCCTTTCCCGTAATTCCGTCAGTCGCGCCATTCCCAGCGGCTGTCGGCGCTCGTCACAGAGCTGCCCGCCGAGCTCGCGGTTAAACGTTTGGGCCGTTTCCAGCATCCGGTGAAACGCCATGACGCCATCCACCGGGGCGGGCAGTTGCAGGAAAAAAATGAGCCCTGGCGTTTCCAGCTCGGAAATTCGCTCCAGATCGAAGGTGCCGGGCTCCAGGGCGTTGGCCATGCCGAACCAGGGTAAGTCATTCACCCCTCCCGTGTCGGGAAAGTAGTGGAAAATATCCATCTGCCCCAAGTGAAGTCCCGAGTTCTTTGCCGCGGCCATGATCTCCGGCCCCTTGAAGACCGCTTCCGACGCCATGAGCGAAAGCACCATCACCACGTCCTCGGCCTCACCGGTGCCACCGGTTTCCCACATCTCCTCGATAGAGGGATCATCGCTGCGGGCGCTGAATCCCGTCCCGTCCCCAAGCTCCGGATACAGCTGGTCGGCGACAGAAAAGCCGTCCATTTCGAGTGGGTCATCGACACCCTGCGACTCTTCCCGGCGACCGCTCTGCAGCCGAGTTTCCCTGAAATAGATGCCCGCAATGAGCACCAGTCCGGCAATGATGAGGATAATTCGCAGAGTATCCATGGAGAGCTCGGTTCAGACGGCGGCCAGCTCTATGGCCTTATCCACGTCCACGGCCACCATCCGGGAGACGCCCGGCTCATGCATGGTGACGCCGGCCAGATGACCAGACAGCTCCATGGTGACCTTGTTGTGTGTGATAAAAATAAACTGTACCCGCTCGCTCATCTCCTTGACGAGGCTGCAGAAACGGCCCACGTTAGCCTCATCCAGAGGGGCATCCACTTCATCAAGCATACAGAATGGCGAGGGGTTCAGCTCGAAAATGGCGAATACCAGCGCCACTGCGGTAAGGGCCTTTTCCCCCCCTGAGAGCAGGTGGATACTGCTGTTCCGCTTGCCGGGCGGGCGTGCCATCACGGCGACACCGGTATCCAGCAGGTCATCGCCAATCAGCTCCAGGTAGGCATGCCCGCCGCCGAACAGGCGAGGGAATTTCTCCTGGAGACCCTTATTGACCCGTTCGAAGGTCTCTTTGAAACGGGTGCGGGTCTCGCGATCGATCTTCTTGATTGCACTCTCGAGCGTCTCCAGCGCCTCCATGAGGTCGGCGTGTTGGGCGTCGAGATAGTCGCGTCGCTGCGACTGCTGTTCAAATTCGTCAATGGCCGCCAGGTTAATGGGGCCCAATCGGGCAACGCGCTGGACAATATCGTCCACCAGCTTCTCCCAGGCGGCAATCTCTGCGTGATCCGGCAGCGAGTCAATCAGTTCGTTCAGCTCCTGATCGCTCTCGGTCACCTGCTCCTCAAGCGTCTGACGGCGGACTTTCAGCTCCTGCCAGCCCATGCGTTTCTGTTCCAGCTTTGAGCGGATCTCCTGCACCACCCGCTCCGCCTGAATGCGCTCGCCTTCTCTCTCACGCACTAAGTGGTCGATGTCTTCCACTCTGCGACGCGCCTCCTTGAGGCGAGCCTCCACCTCCATGCGGTGGGCGAGTTGCTGTTCCAGCTCCTCGTTCATTCCCTCTACTGGACTGCCGCCTTCGGCACGCGACATTTTCAACTCTTCGCGCCGTTCGGCCAGCTGGGTGAGCTGCTGTTCGGCACGCTCCAGGGCATGGCGGGTGGTCTCCAGCTCGGTACGCATGGTCTGAATCCTGATGGCCGTTTCCTGAGCGGCCTCGCGATCAGTGTGGGCGCGTTCGCGGCTCTGCTCCAGCATCTCGCGCAATTCGGCGCGACGCCGGGTCAGCTCCTCACGGAGTTGCGCCAACTCCTCCATCTCTTCCAGGGCGCGATGGAGTGTATAGTGGGCACTCTGTATGCCCTCTTCGGCCTCGGACTGGTGGCGTTTCAGCTCTTCGGCTTCGGCCTGGAGCCGATCGCGGCGCTGCTCAATCTGCTCAAGGCACGCCTGCTTGCCGGACAGTAGTGACTGCAACTCACTCACGATGCGGTTGGCTTCGGTCAGTTCCGACTGAAGCTGCTCCCGCTCCTCCTCCAGCTCCCGTTGGCGACCCCGACCCTCTTCAACCCGCCGGGCCAGCTCCTTCGCCTCACTCTCCAGCGTCTCGATACTCTGTTGGAGTTCTTTGAGTTCCTGCTCGCGGTGGAGGACGCCGGCGTGCTCATCGGAGTCGCGCACCACCCTCAGCCAATTGGGACCAATCCAGATACCGTCGCGGGTGATCACCGATTCGTGACCCGCCAGCCGGGCCCGCAACCCGAGAGCCGCATCGAGGTTATCAACACCGTAGACGCCATTCAACAAGCCATCGAGGGTACGCTCACCACTTACCCGGGTAGCCAAAGGCATACCCTTGGCCGCATCGCTGGCCACTACCGCAGCTTGGGTATCGAACAGGGTCAAAGCGCCGTGCTCCAGGCTTCCGAGCGCCCCCACCACCGGATCCAGACCCTCCACGCAGACCGCCTCCAGATGGGCACCAAGCACGCACTCGACCGCTTTCTCCCAACCTTCTGCCACCGACAAGCCCTCAGCCAGACGAGGCGCATCATGCATCCCACGGGCATCGAGCCAATCGGTAACGGCCCCCTGGCCCTTGCCGAGTGCCGCTTGCTGCAGTGCCTCCAGAGAGGCGTGCCGGCCCCGCCGGGACTGAAGTCGGGAGCGAATTTCATCCAGGCGCTTGCCATCTTCGCTGTTCTGCTCGCGCACTTGACCAATCTGGTCCAGGCAGGCGGAGCGGCGCTCCTGAATGGTCGCCAGTCCTATCTCCTGTTCCGCAATCTGCTCCCTGACCGTGGCGATCTCTTCCGCCAGGCGCTCCGTAGACAGATTGGCCTGCTCCTCGTCGATCCGTCCCAGGCGTTGCCCCAGTTGTGTAACCTGCTGCTCCAGCTGCTGGATCCGGGCGCGCTCGACCTGCGCGGTCTGGGAGGGTTCGGCGGCCTTTTGATTGAACTCCTCCCACTCGGCCTGCCAGCATTGCATCGCCTCTTCGGCCTCGGAAAGGGTCGCCGATGAGAGTTCAGCGGCGGCCTGCAATTCCTGGTGCGCCGGCCCCTGCTCATCGAGCCCCCGGGTCAGCTCTTCGATCTTGTTGCGGTCCATCTCCTGATGGAGCTGTGCCTCGTTCCAGGCCCGCTCCACCTGTCCCAGGTCGCGCTCCAGCTGCTGGTGGCGCTCCCGGGCATGCTGGATCGACTGCTCCAGACGCGCGATATCGGCGCCCACACCGTAAAATTCGCTCTGGATCTTGTTGAAGCCTTCGGTGGCCTCGACGTGCTCATCACGCTTGCGCTCGATCTCCGCCTCGGCACTTCGCTGGCGCGCCACTTGCGCCTCCAGCCCCGTCTCCTGCTCACGGATGTCGCCTTCCCGGTGCTCCAGTTCATGATTCAATTTTTTCCAGCGCAGCGCCTGCAGCTGCCCCTTGAGATGGCGCTCTTCGGCCTTGTATTCCTTGTAACGTTCGGCGGTGCGGGCCTGACGCTGCAGGTGGGCCAACTGCTTACCCAGTTCATCGCGCAGGTCATCCAGGCGCTCGAGATTATCCCGGGTGTGACGCATGCGGTTTTCCGTCTCCCGGCGCCGCTCTTTGTACTTGGAGATGCCGGCCGCCTCTTCCAGAAAGTTGCGCATCTCATCGGGCCTGGCCTCAATCAGGCGCGAAATGGTGCCCTGCTCGATGATGGCGTAACTGCGGGGCCCCAGGCCGGTGCCCAGAAAGATGTCGGTGATATCGCGCCGTCGGCAGCGGGAGCCGTTCAGAAAATAGGAGGATTGCGCCTCGCGCGTAACCACGCGCCTGATGGAAATCTCGTTGAAACTGGCATATTGCCCCGCCACGCTGCCGTCGGAGTTGTCGAACACCAGCTCAATGGAGGCCTGACCGACCGGCTTGCGCGAACTCGAGCCGTTGAAGATTACATCGGTCATTGAGTCTCCGCGCAGGTGCTTGGCCGAGCTCTCCCCCATCACCCAGCGCACGGCATCGATGATGTTGGATTTGCCGCAGCCGTTAGGCCCGACCACTCCGGTCAGATTCCCCGGCAATGAAATACTCGTCGGGTCCACAAACGATTTGAAGCCGGCCAGTTTGATCTTGCTAAGGCGCATATGCGGGCAAACCACCAAAAAAACGGTCAGAAGGAAAGGAGAGCGGGTGCTGATGGGCAGGGCAGCCGGGATACCGACCTTCGCTGGGCCGTTTTGATGCTCCGGTTCCCTCGTGCCCTTCGTGTGCCCGCCGTTTTCCGCTAGAATTCGGGGTCGATAACGCTACCATGAAAGACAGAACATGCCTACCCAGCCCAGCAAGACCCTGGAAACCTTCGATAACCCTACCCCAGAAAGGGACTATACCATTCGCATTGAGGTCCCGGAATTCACCTGTCTCTGTCCAAAGACCGGTCAGCCGGATTTCGCCACCATCTATATCGATTATGTCCCGGACAAGCGCTGTCTCGAGCTGAAGGCGCTGAAGCTGTATATCTGGTCCTTCCGCGAAGAAGGCGCCTTTCACGAGAAGGTGACCAACGATATGCTCGCGGACTTCATCGCTGCCTGCCAGCCCCGCTTTATGCGTGTGACCGGCCGCTTCAACGTCCGCGGCGGCATTTACACCAGCGTCACCGCCGAATACCGCAAGGAAAGCTGGCAATCGCCGCAACCGGTTACGCTGCCCTGAATCAACCGTCGGGTTACGGCAATAAACCGGCAGGATAACCACGGGGTGCACGGGGATCACGGGGCTTTCATTGAAAGAATCGGCATGGAGTATTGTGCCGGCTCTGCCTGGATTCTGTGTCCGGCTGGAATCCCGCCGGTTGAGACTACCTGTCGTCTGTTATTCTGATTGCTAATCCCCCGTCATCCCCGTGCACCCGTGGTAAAAGACCCTCTTTACATCGGCATCGATCTCGGCACCTCCGGCTGCCGGGCAGTCGCTATCGATCAACAGGGTGCCGTTGCCGGCGAGGCGCGGCTCGATCTGCCGGAACCGCTCCGCCGGGGGGCTGCAGTTGAGCAGGACCCGACCTGCTGGTGGCAAGCCGTCGACGAGGTGATATATGCCCTGTTGAAAAGCATCTCTTCTCGAGCCGTCAGGGCCATCGCTGTGGACGGCACCTCCGGTACGGTGCTGCTCACCGACCCCGACGGCCGTCCGTGCGGCAACGCCCTGATGTACAACGATAATCGCGCCGTCGCGGAGGCCAGACGAGTCGCTCACACGGCACCGGAGGAGTCCGCGGCCCACGGAACAGGGTCGGGGCTGGCCAAGCTCCTCTGGCTTGTGGCCCACATGTGAGGCGACAGTAAGGTTAGGAATAATGGGATTGGGCGGGATTGGTCGGGAATTCGTGGGACAGCCCGGCTAATCAACGATTTAGAAATGATCTGGCGCAGAGGCTGAACACGCCTGGTCTTGGGGTTTCGTCGGCGTCCTTGCCGTAAACGTCATGGTATTTGCGACGCGCACATGTTCCTTTGAGTGTCGCTTAAAAGCTCTGTAGTTGGCGTTTATCGGTGCCTTCGCGGTGAAGCTTTGTTTCCTGGATGTTGTCGTCGAATGGGGGCGGCAGTTCGAGGATACTGGCCGGTATCGGTGCGCGTGGTGTCTGTGGGGCCGCGGCTACCAGCCCCTCTTTATAGCCTGTGTAGTAGAGGGCTATACCACCGGTGGTGGTGCCGATACCGATGAGAACGCCGATTGTTAACAGGGCGGTCCCCTTGACCCCCTGCGCGTTGCCTATGATGGCCTGGATTTTTGTTTTTCTTTCCATCTGCTCTCCTTCCTTTGCCGATGCCCGGCATATCTAAGAGGCCAAGCTTACAAGCCTAACTATTTTCTCCTTGTCATACTTTATACCCGCTTCTTCGGATTCGGCAATCTCCTCGTAGACCAAGAGTATCAACTCGGCTTTTTTGGCCGGTTTCAGATGGAGGCCACGGTCGGTCAATACCTCCTCTATGGTCTCCACTACGTCGTAGAGCCGCTGCCGGTCTACACGGCCGAGCTGATGCTCGGTCGGCTCTGCGTCTGCCACCTTTGGTCCTATTCCGGTTGCAAGCCAATCCAGAGAAACACCAGCCGCTACCGCCAGCCGGGCAATCGCATCGAACGAAGGGCTTACTTCCCCTGCAATCCATCGGCGCAACGTATCCGAAGATATTCGCGCTACAGCTGATGCATTTTTTCGCGAACCTAGCGCGTCAGCTGCTGCAGCAATTCGCGATCCGATTCCTTCTAGCCGAATCGGATCGCCGATCCGATTCTGATCATCACGATCCGCTTCTGTTGAATTTCCTGTCATATCAAAACCTTACGGCGTAATACCGCATTTATTCGCGATTCCGCGAATCGGATCGCGCCAAAACCCCGAATTTATGCTTGCTAAGCACGAATATGTTCGTTATCGTTACGCCCCAGATAACGGCAAACGGCACACGCTAGGGCGTGGGCCACGTAACCAAACAGGTAATTGTAATGGACCACGCACAGATCACGAAGGCACTAGCCCGCGCCGGGCACAACTGGACCACGGCAGCGGCGGCGATCGGCAAGAGCCGAGCGGCCGTGTCCCGGGTCTGCAACCGCGAGATCAAGAGCCGCACGATAGCCCTTGGCGTGTGCGCACTTTTAGACGCACAGCCAGCCGAGATCTTCCCGGATGTGCCCGAATATGCGCAGCCGACACCGGCCGAAATGCGGGCACGACGCATTTCGGAGGGACGGAAAAAGGTGGAGGCCGCACTGGGGCGGCGGGTGGCGTAAGTCATGGTTCGGGTGCGTTCTCTCATCGCTGCGGTTCGTAAACAGCCTATCCAAGAGCACACGAACTGCGATAGGGCACGCGGCGCCTTCGTTTGGACGGCTTTGAACACGGGTTTATCCAATGGCTAAGCGGAATTGGAAACGGGTACGGCCTACTTCACTTCGGCACGCAATGGAGCTGTGTCTGGAGTACGCGAGGGAAAAGCAAAACCTTTCCGTCGACAACGTGGCCGACCTGATGGGGCTGCCCGCGAAGTGGACGCTCTACAAGTGGCTCGAGTCGGGGCGAATGCCGGCGATTCTGATCCGGCCGTTCGAACATGCCTGCGGGGCAGAGTTCATGACCCAGTACCTGGCGGGTTCGGCTCACAAGCTGGTGGTGGATATACCCAGCGGAAGGAAGGCAAAGCCGGCGGAGGTAAACGAGCTGCAGGGATCCTTTGCCGAGGCGGTCGGGCTGCTGATCAAGTTCTATGAGGGTGGCGCTCAAGTAGACGACACGCTGGCGGCGCTGGAGCACGTGGTCGGAGGCCTGGCCTGGCATCGGGAGAACGTCTCGAAGGTCGAGGCGCCGGAGCTTGGCTTGTTCGAGGAAGGTGACGCATGAAGGAGTGGTACAGCGCCGCCGAACTGGCCGGAATGCCCGGCATGCCCAGACACGCAAGGAACGTGAACATCATGGGAGAACGCGGGGAGCTGGAGCGCCGCCCCAAGCCTAAGGGAAAAGGCTGGGAGTACTCCGTCAGGACCCTGCCCTCCGAGACCCGCAATCACCTGCTACGCCAAACCACGGCCGAAGTCGCTAACCGCATGAGCGCCGAGCGGACCCTGCCGACAGTCGCCGAGGAGCGCTTGCAGGTGGCGGAGCTGACGGACGATCAACGTCAGGTTATGCAGGCGCGGTTGACTGTCTGCGCCATCGTCGAAGAGATATCGGCGCGGCATTCAGTGAGCCGGCGCGAGGCGATCTTCACCTTTTTGGCCGAGGCGAAAGCGGACGAGTTACCGCAAGAGATGCTCAGTACGTTGCGCACTGCCAACGCTGCGAGTGGCGGCAAGCGTCTGGCGACCGCATCCACCGTGTACCGCTGGTTTCAGAAACGGGATGCCGGCGGCACCGCCGCGATGGCCAAGAAGCGCCGGCCCAGGAGCGCGCCGCCATCCTGGCTGCCGCGGCTGCTGGCCGTGTACCAGCAGCCGCAGAAGCCGACGGTGGCGGCCTGCATCAAGGATTGGCCCAAACACTACCCGGATATACCGGCCCCGCACGTGCGTACCGCGCAGCGGCACATCGAGGCGATCCCGGTAGAGATGCGCGAGTGGGGCCGCATGGGCCGCAATGCCCGCCGCGCGGTGCAGCCTTTCGTGCGCCGGACCACGGACGGCCTGTGGCCGATGGATGTGGTGACCGTCGACGGCCACCTGTTCAAGGCCTACGTGCGCCACCCGCTGACCGGCCGCCGATTCCGGCCGGAGGTAACTACCTATCTGGATGTAGCCACCCGCAAGGCAGTCGGTTTTTCCGCCTGGATAGCGGAGAGCCAGTTCGCAATCTGGGGGGCCATGCGCGAAATGGTCCTGCACCCGGAGTGCGGCGTCATGGCCCTCCATTACTCGGACAACGGCGCCTACCGTGGCGAGCAGCACCGGGCCACGCTGGCGCGCATCGGCAGCACCCTCATGTTCTCCGAGGCGTACCGGGCCCAGGCGCGCGGAATGATCGAGCGGCTGAACAGCTCGGTCTGGGTGCCACTGGCCAAACGTTTTCCGGTCTACGTCGGCCATGACATGGACAAGGAAGCGGTAAAGAAGGCCTTGCAGCGAGCCGACGACGATGGGGCCAATCTGATGGCCTGGTCGGACTTCGTCGCCGAATGCCGCGAGGCCCTCGCTGAATACAACGACCGGCCGCACGGCAGCCTTGGCAAGCGCACACCCAACCAGGCCTGGCAGCAGGCCGTTGATGAAGGCTGGCAGCCGACCCTCCTGGAAGATGACGACCTGCATGACCTGCTGCCCACCTTTGAACGCAAGGTAAACCGCGGAGAGGTGTCCCTGCCCTGGGGGCGCTACTTCAACCACGAACTCAGCCTCTGGCATAGCCGCACCGTGCGTGTCGGGGTGAACCCAACCGACGGCAGCCGCGCCTGGGTCTCCGACGAGCGCGGCGCCCTCATCTGCATCGCCGAGCGCGATGCCAACGCCAAGCCCTACGTGCCCGAATCGATGCTGGAGCATGCCCGGGCCCAGCGAGAGCAGGGGCGGGTGTTGCGATTGGAACGGAAGCTGGACCAGGTGCGAGAGGAAGGGGCGGCGCAAATTGAGGCGCCTGTGCCACAACCGGTCGACCCGCACCTGCATGCCCGGACCGTCGCGGCCATCGAGGACGAACACAGCGGCGTGGCCGCCATAACCGACGAGCGAAAACTGCACGCCTATTGGTGGCGCATCAGGGACCGCATGGAATCGGGAGACACCTCCATGACCGAGGAGGACGAGCGGGGCTGCCGCATCTATTGGCAGTCCGCCCAGGCGCGCTCGATGGAAGAGCTCTTCGAGGATTTTGGACTGAGTGCCGAGGACTTTCAGTAGGAGGCCTTCCGGCGGGGCTGCCACCCCACCGGAAGGTAGATGCCGCGAAGCGGCCTAACCAGCAAAGGGGATCATAACAAATGCGGTATCGAATATTACCCGTCAAAAACGTCAGCCGCCTGAAGGCGGCCGGGGATGCCCTGGTGCAGCGCGAACCGGGCATGCCGGGCATGGGCCTCATCTGGGGCCCGACCGGATACGGGAAGACGACGGCCGCGACCTGGTTCATCAACCAGGTGCACGGGGTCTATGTGCGCGCGATCAGTCTCTGGTCACCGAAATCCATGCTGGCGGCGCTGGCGCGAGAGCTGGATCTCGATCCCAAGGGGATGAACAACGGCGAGACCCTGGAGGCGATCGTGCAGCGGTTGGCCGAAACCGGCCGACCGATATTCATCGACGAGGCCGATTACGTCGTCGAGAAGGCCACCCTCACCAACGCCCTGCGCGACATTCACGACCTCTCCACCGCGCCGGTGATCCTCATCGGCATGCACGGCATCGAGAAGCGCATCCGCAAAAACCCGCAGTTCACCGGGCGCGTATCGCAATGGGTCGCCTTCGAAGGGCTCGACATCGACGACGCCCGGCTGCTCGCCAACGGCCTGTGCGAGGTGCAGGTCGCCGACGACCTGCTC
>NZ_JAENYR010000094.1 GCF_016841685.1 Thiohalomonas denitrificans | reverse complement strand
GACGAACGTTCAGCCGTCATTGCGAGCCGTACTTCCTGCTGCGCAGGCCCGAATCGGTGACGAACCTTTAGCCGTCATTGCGAGGAGCCCCGGCGACGCGGCAATCTGGGGTTTGGGAGCAGGAGATTACGTCGTCGCTTAGGCTCCTCGCAATGACAGCGAGGACAAGTTCATCAGGAGGAGCCACAGCGACGCGGCAATCTGGGGTTTGGGAGCAGGAGATTACATCGTCGCCTGGGGCTCCTCGTAATGACAGCGGGGGGAAGTTCATCAGGAGGAGCCTCAGCGACGAAGCTATCTCGAAGTGCCAAGTACCAGATTGCCGCGTCGCCTAGGCTCCTCGCATACAGCGACGGCAAGTTCATCAGGAGGAGCCTCAGCGACGCGGCAATCTCGCTGTTAGGGCACCAGATTACTTCGTCGCCGGGGCTCGGCTCGATCTACTGCTTTCCCGTAGCCGAGAGTAGGGATTGACCCTATATCGGACCGCCTATCGATCTTTTAGACTGTCGTTAGTCGCAGTACCGCGGCTGATTCAATAACGTGCTACCAGGGAGAAACCGCATGAAGATAAAGGGAATTTGGCACCTCACCGGCACAGTAGCAGCATTAGCAATGGCATCAGGCGCCAATGCGGCGATTATCGACTTGCAGGTCGAAGGCGGTGGTAGCCAACAGGTCTACCAGCTCAGCAACGGCAACTATCTGGGACTGTGGGGCTTCGACGCCAGAAATGTCGCCAGCGACGTGACGATTACCGGCGACGCCGATATTACCGAAGGATTTGCTTCCGGGGGCGAGAATATCCGGGACTACTATAACGGTCCCAATCCCGTGAACAGCGGTGCAAACGAATTCGACAAACTGTCGTACGACTTCACCGTAGGGGAAGGCGAGCGGTGGTTCGATTCACTCTGGATCGAATGGTCGGGAGGCAATCTCGTCTACCAATTCGGCGACAGCACCCGCACCATGTCCACGATGCCCTCCACGCCGACACTGGAGTCCCGCTTGTGGGCCGATGGAGAGGGGAACAGCGTCTCCGTTTCCGAACCGGGCAGTCTGGTCCTGCTCGCAGCCGGCTTCGCCGGACTGGGCCTGCTGCGCCGTCGGCGCAGGGACAGCGGAGCGTTCCCGGTTACTGCCGCGGGTTGAGCTCTCGATGCATCGGGCCGGCCAGAGGCCGTCCCGGTGCACGCGGCGAGGCCAGTGCGCCGCACAGGGCGGGCGATCCCGCCCTGTGGCTCGTTAAAGCGGGAATTATCGGACGCCCGACCGGCTGCTAACCCTGATGATATTTGGCCGACAGTTCGTGGACGGCCTCGACGAAG
This sequence comes from Thiohalomonas denitrificans, assembly GCF_016841685.1. Taxonomy (GTDB): domain Bacteria; phylum Pseudomonadota; class Gammaproteobacteria; order Thiohalomonadales; family Thiohalomonadaceae; genus Thiohalomonas; species Thiohalomonas denitrificans_A. The sequence continues at coordinate 11,190 of NZ_JAENYR010000094.1, read as the reverse complement.
ACGGCTGCATGGTCGGGTTCGACATGCTGATGGATACCGTGGCCGAGATTGAAGATATGTCCTTCTCCGGGCCCGTAGCTCTCCAGAATCACCTCCACTTCCTTGCGGATGCGCTCCGGTGAGGCATAGAGAACGGATGGGTCCATGTTGCCCTGCAGTGCCACCTGGTCACCCACGCGGCGACGGGCCTCGCCCATATCCGTAGTCCAGTCCACGCCGACGGCATCACAGCCGGTGGCGGCGATATCCTCGAGCCACTGGCCACCCCCTTTGGTGAAGAGGATAACCGGCACCTTCCGGCCTTCCGACTCCTGGGTGAGGCCTTCGACAATGCGCTTCATGTAACGCAGGGAGAATTCCTGGTAATCGCGTGGAGTGAGAACGCCGCCCCAGGTATCGAAGATCTGCAACGCCTGAGCACCGGCCGCAATCTGGGCGTTGAGGTAAGAGGTCACCGAATCGGCGGTCTTCTCGAGGAGCCGGTGCATCAGGTCCGGGCGGTCGTACATCATGCCCTTGACGCGGGCATAGTCTTTGGTGGAGCCGCCCTCGACCATGTAGGTGGCCAGGGTCCAGGGGCTGCCGGAGAAACCGATAAGCGGAACGCGGCCGTTCAGCTCGCGACGAATCACCCGCACCGCATCCATCACATAACGGAGCGAATCCTCGGGGTCCGGCACGGGCAGTTGGTTAACATCCGTCTCGCTGCGGATCGGCCGTTCGAATTTGGGACCCTCGCCACTTTCGAAATAGAGACCGAGACCCATTGCGTCGGGAATGGTGAGGATGTCCGAGAAGAGGATCGCCGCGTCCAGCGGGAAACGCTCCAGCGGCTGAAGGGTCACCTCGCAGGCCAACTCCGGATTCGTGCAGAGATCCAGGAAGCTGCCCGCCTTCTCCCGAATCGCCCGATACTCCGGCAGATAACGCCCCGCCTGGCGCATCATCCACACCGGCGTCACATCCACCGGCTGACGGGCCAGCGCACGCAGAAAACGATCGTTCTTCAGTTCAGACATAAAAGGGCCATTAACCGCAAAGAGCGCCAAGTTGCGCAAAGGATTTAATTGCTCCGCTCGTCCGGAGAAAACAGAGCTTATCGAGTCATGCACTCTTCAGACATAAAGGACTATTAACCGCAAAGAGCGCCAAGATACGCAAAGGACTGCCGCCAAGTGTGACACGCCATCCGCAGGATCAGCCTTAGCGCTCTTCGCGTCCGTAGCGGTTAATCTTTTCAAACTTCAGTTCAGACATGAAAGGGCTATTAGCCGCAAAGAGCGCCAAGATACGCAAAGGACTTGATTGTTTACTCCGCTCGTCCTGGAGAAAACAGATACTTACGAATCCGCACTCCCGAATGGTTGCCGCCAAGTGTGACACGCCATCCGTAGGATCGGCCTTAGCGCTCTTCGCGTCCTTAGCGGTCAATCTTTTCAGACTTCCAGATAATCCAGGATCCCTTCGGCGGCCTTGCGGCCTTCCCAGATGGCGGTGACCACGAGATCGGAGCCACGGACCATGTCGCCGCCGGCAAAAATCTTTTCATTACTGGTCTGTTTCTTGTAGTCCTGCTGCTCGGCAGCCTTGACCCGGCCGCTTTCGTCCACTTCGATGCCGGCACCCTCGAACCATGGCGCCGGGCTCGGGCGAAAGCCGAACGCGATGATGACGCGATCGGCAGGGATCACCTCTTCGGAGCCGACCACCGGTTCCGGCCGACGGCGGCCGCGTTCATCCGGCGCGCCCAACTGCGTGGTGACGACCTTGACCCCTTCCACCTTGTCTTTGCCGATAATCTCCACCGGCTGACGATTGTACTGGAATTTCACGCCCTCTTCCTTGGCGTTGGCCACCTCGCGCTTGGAACCCGGCATGTTGGCTTCGTCACGACGATAGGCACAGGTGACGCTCTTCGCGCCCTGTCGAATCGAGGTGCGGTTACAATCCATGGCGGTATCGCCACCGCCGAGGACCACCACACGCTGGTCTTTCATGGAGACGAACGTCTCGTCTTCTTCCAGCATGTCGAGGCAGTTTTTGACGTTCGAAATCAGGAACGGGAGGGCCTCATGGACACCGGGCAGATCTTCCCCGGGAAAGCCGCCTTTCATGAACGTGTAGGTACCCATGCCCAGGAAAACCGCGTCGTATTCGTCCAGCAGCTCCTCGAACGGGATGTCCTTGCCAATTTCCATGTTCAACCGGAACTCCACGCCCATTCTCTCGAACACCTCGCGACGGCGGGTCATGATGCTTTTTTCCAGCTTGAATTCGGGAATGCCAAAGGTGAGCAGACCGCCGATCTCCGGATTACGGTCGAATACCACCGGTTTGACCCCATTACGCGTCAGCACGTCGGCGCAGCCAAGCCCCGCGGGACCGGCACCGATCACGGCCACCCTTTTGCCGGTATCCTTGACCTCAGAGAGGTCCGGACGCCAGCCCATGGCGAACGCGGTGTCGGTAATGTAACGCTCCACGGCGCCGATAGTGACTGCGCCGAAGCCGTCATTCAGGGTGCACGCCCCTTCACATAGGCGATCCTGGGGGCAGACGCGCCCGCACACCTCGGGCAGCGTATTGGTGGCGTGGGAGAGCTCCGCTGCCTGGGTGATGTTGCCCTCTTCCACCAGCTGCAGCCAGTGTGGGATATAGTTGTGTACCGGGCATTTCCAGGCGCAGTAGGGATTACCGCATGACAGGCAGCGATCCGACTGCTGAGCGGCCGACACCTGGTCGAACTGCCCGTAGATCTCCCGGTATTCCTTGACCCGTACCTCCGCCGGCTTCTTCTCGGGGTCGGTACGCGGTACCTGAATGAACTGAAAGTTATTACCCATGGTTCAATTCCGAATTAATTGATTCACCGCAAAGGCGCAAAGAACGCAAAGGTTTTCCCGATGCATACCTCTACGGCTCAGACCTCCGAGCCTCGGCCCTTCCCGCGGTGGTGGATTACGCGGCGCATAAACCGAGGTGCATTCGTCCAGCGCGTGCCGGTGCGCCGCTAATCCACCCTACGTGCTGAGGCGGCCGGAGCCGCCGGACCATCCCGTTTCCGCAATCGGCGCAAAGGCTGCCTGAATCAAAGCTTCTTTGCGTTCTTTGCGTCTTTGCGGTTAATACCCTTCAAGCCGCCTGCTCGAGGGTATCCAGCAGGGTGGCGATTTCGGAGGCCTTGGGTTTGACCAGCCAGAACTTTTCCACGTAATCGGAGAAGTTATCCAGGATCTCTCTGCCCCAGGCACTGCCGGTTTCGGCTACGAACTCCTCGATCTGGAACTGGAGAAATTCCCGCGGGCCTTCCATCTCCTCGCTGCCGATGCGATGGATATCGATCAGTTCGTGGTTGTAACGGTCCACGAAGCTGTTGTGCCCATCCAGAACAAAGGCGAAGCCGCCGGTCATACCCGCACCGAAGTTGACGCCGGTGTCACCGAGAACGGTGACCACGCCGCCGGTCATGTATTCGCAGCCGTGATCGCCTATCCCTTCGACGACGGTGTGGGCGCCGGAGTTGCGAACGGCGAACCGCTCACCGGCCAGACCGGCCGCAAGCAGCTTGCCGCCGGTGGCACCATAGAGACAGGTATTGCCGATGATGGTGGTGTCGTTGGATCGGAAGCGGCTGTCCTTGGGCGGATGGATCACCAGCTTGCCGCCGGTCATGCCCTTGCCCACGTAATCGTTGGCATCACCCTCCAGATGCATGTGCAGGCCACCGGCGTTCCACACGCCGAAAGATTGTCCGGCGGTGCCGGTCAGGCGCAGGACCAGGGGGCTATCCGCCATGCCCTGGTTGCCATGGCGCCGGGCAATCTCACCCGAGAGGCGCGCACCGATCGAGCGATTGACGTTCCTGACGCCGTAACGGAACTCACCGCCCGTCTTGCCTTCGATGGCAGGCAGCGCGTCTTTGACCATCTGCTCGGCCAGCTCGGCACGATCGAACGGCTCGTTTTTAGGCGCCACGCAGTACCGCGGCTTGTCGGCGGAAACGCCGCCATCGGACAGCACAGGCCTGAGGTCCAGCCGTTTTTGCTTGGGCGTCACACCCTCCAGGATCTCCAGCAGGTCCGTACGGCCGATGAGATCGGTAAGCGTACGACAGCCCAGCCGGGCCAGCAGCTGGCGCACCTCTTCGGCGATGAAGCCGAAGTAGTTGGTGACCATCTCCACTTCACCGACGTAATGCTCCTCACGCAGGGTCTTGTCCTGGGTGGCAATACCGGTGGCGCAGTTGTTGAGGTGACAGATGCGCAGGTATTTGCAGCCGATGGCCACCATGGGACCGGTACCGAAGCCGAACGACTCGGCACCGAGGATGGCCGCCTTGATCACATCCAGGCCGGTCTTCAGGCCGCCGTCGGTCTGCACCCGGACCTTGTCGCGCAGGTTGTTGGCACGCAGGATCTGGTGAGTCTCCGAAAGGCCCAGCTCCCAGGGGGAACCGGCGTACTTGACCGAGGTGAGCGGACTGGCGCCGGTACCGCCATCGTAACCGGAGATGGTGATGAGATCGGCATAGGCCTTGGCGACACCGGCGGCGATGGTGCCGACGCCAGCCTCCGCCACCAACTTCACCGAGACCATGGCGTCCGGATTGACCTGCTTGAGGTCGAAGATCAGCTGCGCCAGGTCCTCGATGGAGTAGATGTCATGGTGCGGCGGCGGTGAAATCAGCGCGACACCGGGATTCGAGTAGCGCAGGCGCGCTATCAGCTCATTGACCTTGTGGCCTGGGAGCTGACCGCCTTCACCGGGCTTGGCGCCCTGGGCGACCTTGATCTGCAGCACCTCGGCATTGACCAGATAGTGGGGGGTAACGCCGAAGCGGCCGGAGGCGATCTGCTTGATCTTGGAGACCTTGTCGGTGCCGAAACGGACCGGGTCCTCACCACCTTCGCCGGAGTTGGAGCGGCCGCCGAGACGGTTCATGGCCTGGGCCAGGGTCTCGTGGGCTTCGGGCGACAGCGCCCCCAGCGACATGGCCGCAGAGTCGAAGCGGCGCACGATCTCGGAGACGGGCTCCACCTCGTCCAGCGCAATCGGCTCGATGTCGTCGCGCAGCCGGAACATATCCCGCATACAGGCGATCGGGCGTTTGTTCACCAAGTCGGCGTAAATCTGATAGTCGGCCTGGTCTCCGGAGCGCACGGCCTTGTGCAGCGTGTGGATTACGTCGGGGTTGTAAGCGTGATACTCGCCATCATGCCAATACTTGAGCAGGCCGCCATGCTGGATACCCTTGCGGGGGTTCCACGCTTGCTTGGCCAGCAGTTGCTGATCCGACTCCAGATCGGCGAAGTTGGTCCCCTGGATCCGGTTGGTGGTGCCCTTGAAGCAGAGGTCCACCACCTCGTCCGAGAGGCCCACCGATTCGAACAGCTGCGCACCGCGATAGCTGGCGATGGTGGAGATACCCATCTTCGAAATGATCTTGTAGAGGCCCTTGTTGATGCCCTTGCGGTAGGCCTCGGAGAGCTTGACCGGGTCTTTTCCTTTCAGCTCTTCGGTGCGGACCATGTCGTGCAAAGTCTCGAAGGCGAGATAGGGATAGACGCAGGTGGCGCCATAGCCGATCAATACCGCGCTGTGGTGCGAGTCACGTGCGGTACCGGTTTCGACCACGATATTGGCGTCACAGCGGCGTCCCTCCGCCGTCAGCCGATGGTGGACGGCGCCGGTGGCCAGCAGGGCGTGGATGGTCGACTTGCCTTTCTCGATGAACCGATCGGTGAGCACGAGAACGGTTTTGCCATCCTCGACGGCCTGGAGGGCCTTGTCGGTGACCGCCTCGATGGCCGACTTGAGGTCGATGCCCTCGCTATGGTTCAGGTCAATGATCTCGTGCCGGTATTCACCACCATCGGCGGCCAGCAGTTTCCGGAACTTGGCGCGGGAGAGGATCGGCGAATCCACCAACAGACGCGCGGCATGCTCCGGGGTCTCCTCGAACATGTTCTTCTCACGACCCAGGCAGGTCTCCAGCGACATCACAATCTGCTCGCGGAGCGGATCGATGGGCGGATTGGTGACCTGGGCGAACTGCTGACGGAAGTAGTCGTACAGCGAGCGCACCCGGGTGGAGAGCACCGGCATGGGGGTATCGTCACCCATGGAACCGATCGGCTCCTGGCCGGCCTCGGCCAGCGGGCGCAGTACCGCTTCACGCTCTTCGAAGGTCACCTGGAACATCTTCTGATAGGTCTTGACCTGACCATCATCCAGGTCGGCCTCACCGTCGGCCCGCTTGTCCAGTTTGGACTCCAGACGGCGGACGTGCTCGCGCATCCACTGCTTGTAGGGCTGGCGCGACTTGAGCATGCCGTCCACGTCGGCCGGCAGCAGCAGCCTGCCCGTGTCGGTGTCGGCGGCAAGCATCTGACCCGGCTTCAGGCGCCCCTTGGCCAGCACATCGGCCGGCTCGTAATCGAACACGCCGATCTCGGAGGCCAGTGTAATCACACAGCCGGTGTAATCGCCGGAAGCGGGATCGCCCGCCTTGTCCGTCCTGGTGATTACCCAGCGTGCCGGGCGCAGGCCGTTGCGGTCCAGGGTGCAGGCGGCGTAGCGGCCGTCGGTGAGGACGATACCGGCCGGGCCATCCCACGCCTCCATGTGCATGGAGTTGTACTCGTAGAAGGCGCGCAGGTCGGCGTCCATGTGCTCGATATTCTGCCAGGCGGGCGGCACCAGCAGGCGCATGGCGCGGAAGATGTCCATCCCGCCGGCGAGCAGCGCCTCGAGCATATTGTCGAGGCTGTTGGAGTCGGACCCATCCATGGAGACCAGCGGACGCACCGCCTCCATATCCGGGATCAACGGTGTCTCGAATTTGGCTGCACGGGCCACCGACCAGTTGCGGTTGCCCTGCACGGTATTGATCTCGCCGTTGTGGGCCAGATGGCGGAACGGCTGAGCCAGGCGCCACTCGGGCAGGGTGTTGGTCGAGAAGCGCTGGTGGAAGACGCAGATGGTCGAGGCCATGCGCTCATCGTTCAGGTCCCTGTAGAACACCGGCAGGTAGGCCGGCATCACCAGACCCTTGTAGGAGAGCACCTGTGAGGAGAGGCTGGGGATGTAAAAGGCCTCATCCTCCGCGCCTACGGCCTTTTCTGCCAGACGACGGGCGATGAACAGGCTCCGTTCGAAGGTTTCCCCGTCCATACCTTCGGGGGCATTGACGAACACCTGCTCGATGTCGGGCAGCGACTCCAGCGCCTCGGGCCCGCAGGCCTGCGGATCGACCGGCACCTCCCGCCAACCGGCGACGGTGAGCTCCTGCGTCTGCAGGGCCTCGCCGATTCTTGCCCTGGCGGCATCACGCTGCACCGCATCGCGGCTCAGGAATACCATGCCGACTGCATAGTTTTCCGCCAGCTGGAAACCGGAATCGGCCGCAACGGCGCGCAGAAAGCCATCAGGCTTTTTCAGAAGAAGGCCGCATCCATCACCCGATTTGCCATCCGCCGCAACCGCACCGCGATGCGTCATGCGCGAGAGGGCGTCGATGGCGGTGTTCACCAGCCAATGGCTGGCGTCGCCGTCCATGTGGGCAATCAGGCCGAAGCCGCAATTGTCTCTTTCGAAGGAGGGGCGATAGAGCCCCTTCGAGTTATTGGCTGCCTGGTTCACGATCGTATCCGGCGTTTTTCTTTGCATGGCTCCGAGGATGCCGTATAGCGTAGGCAAAATGGCCAAGCAGTATACTGCCGGCCATGAAACTCTTCAAATGGGGTAACTGCCCAAGGCGGTGGCGCTAAATCCAGGAGGTAGCGTTTTTATCGGCAACGGTCCCGGCACGCTGGTGCCAGAAGCGCCCTGCAGGGCCAGTGCCGGCCAAGGGGAGGGGCCGGCACTCGGCGATACCCGTCACCCGGGCTGCGCCCCCTGCTGGAACATGACCCGGTAGCCACGACCGAGCTGGTTGTCGCGATGCTTCAACAGCGCATCCTCGGCACCATCATAGGAGTTGAAGTGGTCGCGTTTGATGCGCCCGGGCGAACCCTGGAATCCCCACTCTCTCACCAGCGTCCAGCCCTCCAGCAAATCTTCCTGGAGAAACAGGTGATAAAAGCGCGGCGGGCGCTCGTCGGAAACCGGTGTCTGCAGGTAAATACGCATGGAAGTACCGGGGACTAGGAGCCTGTCCGAGAATAGACTGACCTACTCGGCTCGGGCATCCTGCTTCGCTCTAACTCCTCCATCCATGGAGTCGTGCGGCCAAGCCTGATTGGCCAGATTTCCCGCTCATTTTCGTTAAATAGAACCACTCGGCTTTGGCTCCTCGAGAATAGGTTCCTGACATTCTCTACTGCCGTCATCCCTGCCGTCATCCCTGTCGGCATACGTCGCTCTAACGACTGCGTCCATGCAGTCGTATTCGCCTCAAATGACCGAAAAATCTGACTCAATCAATCTTACCCTCGTGACGGTCGCTATTCCCGGACAGGCTCCTGGCCGCTTTCAACCTGTATTTCGCGCCCGCTGCACCCGAGCACCTCGGGATAGCAGACGCGCCAAAGGCCACAGCCTTATCCGGTAGCCCCGTTTATCGGCGGGAGAATAGCGCAGTATGCCGCCCGGGCCCGCCCGCTGTCCAGGAGCCGGGGGCCTGGTGGTCCATGCGGGAAATAGCGTCCAACACGCTCCTTTGGTGATACCGAGATACCTGTAGGAGCGGCGGAAGCCGCGATTCGGCATTTCGCGACTTCCGTCGCTCCTACATGCAGGGACACCGATTTGGAACACGTATTCAGGTCAATTCCGGGGGACTGAACAGTTTACGGTGTTCGGCGAGGGCGAAGCGGTCGGTCATGCCGGCGATGTAATCGGCGACCACCCGGGCGCGGCCGGGGAGGCCCTGTTCGACCTCGAGGCGGCTCACGACAGCCTGATAGGGGGGCGGCAGCAGGCGCACATCCTCCAGGAATGCGGCAAACAGCTCGCGCATCACCCGCTGCGCCTTGACCATCATGCGGTGCACGCGGTAGTGGCGGTATAGATTGTGATACAGAAAGCGCTTCAGCTCCTGATGCCGCTGGTGCATGCCGTCACTGAAACGGATGAGCGGCTGGCTCTCGCCGCGAACGGCCTCGATATCCGCCGGGTTGGCCCGGGTCAGTCGGAGCTTGCTGCTCTCCACCAGGTCCACTACCTGGCGACCGATCATCCGCCGCACGATTTCATACACCAGACGCCTGCCGGGCAGATCCGGGTAGGCGGCGATCACCGCCTCGTACTCTTCGCGGAAGAAGGTGGTCTCACACAGCTGTTCGACGCCGATCAGACCCGCCCGCAGTCCGTCATCGACGTCGTGGTTGTTGTAGGCGATACCGTCGGCCACATTGGCGATTTGCGCCTCAAGGCTCGGCTGGCCGCCCTTCAGGAAGCGTTCACCCACCTCACCCAGCGCCTTGGCCCGGCTCTTCGGACAGTGCTTGAGGATCCCCTCGCGGGTTTCGAAGGTGAGATTGAGTCCGTTGAATTCGGCGTAACGCTCTTCCAGTTCGTCCACCACCCGCAGCGACTGCAGGTTGTGCTCAAAGCCGCCGTACCCGGTCATGCACTCATTGAGGGTGTCCTGTCCGGCATGGCCGAACGGCGTATGGCCGACATCGTGAGCAAGGCTCACCGACTCGACCAGTGCCTCATTGAGGCCCAGAGCGCGGGCGACGGTACGGCCGATCTGCGCCACCTCGATAGAGTGGGTCAGGCGGGTCCGGAACATGTCGCCTTCGTGGTTGATAAAGACCTGGGTCTTGTACTCCAGGCGGCGAAAGGCCGAGGAGTGAATGATGCGATCCCGATCGCGCTGGAATTCTGTCCGGTACTGGGGCAGCGACTCCGGGATGCGGCGCCCGCGGGAGCGCTCGTCGCTGGCGGCGTAGGGAGCGAGCCTGTCGGTCATGCGGCCCGCGCGTGGTGCGCCTCGATGACGGCACGGATATCGGCGGGATCGAAACGGTCGGTGACCACGGATTGACCAAGTCCCTTCATCAGGACCAGCCGCAGTTTGCCCCCGATCACCTTTTTATCCACGGCCATCAGCTCCAGGAATCGATCGGCGCTCAGTTCGGCGGGGGCCTGTACGGGTAATCCGGCGCGTGCGATCAGCGCACGGACCCTTTCCACCTGCGTAGAGTCGATCCAGCCCAGTTGCTCCGAGAGTTCGGCAGCGAGCACCATTCCCGTTGCGACTGCTTCACCGTGCAGCCACCGCCCGTAGCCCATGCCGGTCTCGATGGCATGACCGAAGGTATGCCCCAGATTCAGAAGGGCGCGACTGCCGGCCTCCCGTTCATCCTGTGCCACGACCACTGCCTTGTCGGCACAGGAGCGCTCGATGGCAAAGGCCAGGACCTGCGGCTCCCGCCCGGTCAGGGCTTCCATGTGCTCTTCGAGCCAGGCGAGGAATTCCGGATCATTGATCAGCCCGTACTTGATCACCTCGGCGATACCGGCGGCCAACTGCCGGCTATCCAGCGTCTTTAGCGTGGCGGTATCGGCCAGCACACAGCGGGGCTGATGGAAGGCACCGATCATGTTCTTGCCGAGCGGGTGGTTGACACCGGTCTTGCCCCCCACGGAGGAGTCCACCTGGGAGAGCAGGGTGGTCGGGATCTGGATGAAATCGACCCCGCGCTGGTAACAGGCCGCGGCAAAGCCGGTGATGTCGCCCACCACACCCCCGCCGAGCGCCACCAGGGTACAGCGACGATCAAAGCGGCGCTCCAGCAGGGCGTCAAAGATCCGGTTCCACGTCTCCAGGGTTTTGTACTGCTCGCCATCGGGCAGCACCACATGCCCGGTTTCGAATGCGGCGAAGGCCTGCAGCGTCTTTTCCAGGTAGAGCGGCCCGACGGTCTCGTTGGTCACCACCATCACCTGGCTGCCGCGCACATGAGGCGCCACCAGCTCGGGGCGGCCAAGGAGATCGGTACCGATATGGATGGGGTAGCTGCGCTCCCCCAGATCGACATGCAGGGTCTTCATGGGAGTGGTTTCGACGTCAGGGGCTTTGATTGTACCGGATCAGAATGGGGAATGGGGAATGGGGAATGGGGAATGGGGAATGGGGAGTTGCGAGTGGCGAGGGGCGAGGGCGAGCGCGAGGGCGAGGGCGAGACCCTGTCCGAGAATAGCAATGGGCTCCAAAATGTAGGTTGGTGCTGAGGAACGAAG
>NZ_JAENYR010000093.1 GCF_016841685.1 Thiohalomonas denitrificans | reverse complement strand
GCGCGGGGATGACGAATCTCCTATGCCGCGCATGATCAACCGGGCGAGCAGTTACCGAGAAGATCGGAAAATCTGGCCAAATCCGGCTTTTCCGCACGACTCCATGGATGGGGGAGTTAGAGCGAAGCAGGATGCCCGAGCCGAGTCGATCAGTGTTAAGTCCGACAGGCTCCCAGGAGACGGTCGCTATTCTCGGACAGGCTCCTAGCTTTCTACCGGCAACTCGGGCCGGTTACCCCAGTCGGACCAGGAGCCATGATAGCCCTTGGCGCGATAGCCCAGCCACTTGAGCCAGAACCAGGTGTGGGCGGAACGGTGATGGGTCTGGCAGTAGGCCACCACCGTCTGATCGTCCCGAATTCCCAGATTTTCCAGGCAGGCCCTTAACACGGCAGGGTCTTTCAGTCGCAGGTTTCGGCTCTGGTCGATCGCCTCGGTCCACTCCATATTGACCGCACCGGGAATATGACCGCCGCGGGCGGCGAACTTCTTCGAGCCATCATATTCGGCGGGGCTCCGGGCATCGAGCAGTGCCAATGCCGGGTCATGCAGATGGGCCTGGATGTAATCGGCGTCTGCAATGGCGTCGGACTCCAGATTCAGCGAGCCACGGTATCCACTCGGTTTGGTGGAGGTGGGAGTCCGCGCCAGGGGAAACCCTTCACCCGCCCAGGCATGCAAACCGCCGTTCAACAGGGAATAGCGGTCAAAACCAAGAATCTCCAGGGTCCACAAAAGGCGTGCGGCCTTGCCTCCCCCTCGTCATCGTAGGCCACCACGTGGTACTCGGGCTTCAGACCGATGTTCGACAGGACTTGGCTGAGCACTTCCTCGTCGGGCAGCAATCCGCCCGTGTTTCCGTGTCCCGCGACGATTGAACGGTAGTCAATGTGTACGGCTCCCGGAATATGCAGTTCAGCATGCACCGATGACTGGCTGAGGTCCACGACAAGAAAGGTCGGGTCGTCGAGGTGGTCCTGCAACTGCTCGGGTTCCATCAGGAGGGGCAGCTTCTCCGACATTTTCGCTCCGTCTTCGGTTTCCCTCTAGATAGTGTGGCCGCGGATCATTTTCAATGGTCGGGTGTTTACAAACGGCAGTGGATGCCTAACGTTCTATAGAAACGGAAAAATCGTGAACTGGCTCACGATCCCGTTGCACTTTCAGGCTAGGATAAGTCCCTGTTCTTCGCGCATGGTAGGGTGGCTTTTTTCAAAGTGCAGCCCCTGACGGGGGTGCGCTTCAGCAGCCTATTCGGTAGTCTTCGCTGGTTGCTTACCGGTTAATCTGAAAAGTTCGTGCGGCCCGTTCGGCCGCTTTTTTATCAAGAGGATTGGAATAATGAAAAGAGTGCTGCTTGTGTCGGTCATCGTAGCTGGACTGGCGGGGTGCGCCGCGCCGGGGCCGCGCGACGATAGCCAGTCACAGACGAACCGTACCGCGGCCGGCGCGGTGATCGGTGCCATTGGTGGTGCCGTGCTCGGTCACCAGATGGACAGCAAACGCGGTGCCGTGGCCGGGGCAATCGTTGGTGGCGCGACAGGTGCTGCGGTCGGCAACTACATGGACAAGCAGGAGCAGGCCTTCGAGGACGCGCTGGCCGAAGAGCAGCGTCAAAACCAAATCGAAGTACAGCGCGTTCGTGACGATCTGTTGAAACTTACCCTGGATAGTGAAGTCAGCTTCGACTTCGACAGTGCGGCTATCAAATCCAGCTTCAAACCCAGCCTCAACAAGTTGATGAACGTACTCGCAAAGTACGATCGAACGGATGTCACAGTGGTCGGCCATACCGATTCTGTTGGTTCGGAGGCCTACAACCAGCGACTTTCAGAGCGTCGCGCAAGCGCAGTGGGAGACTACCTGATTGATCAGGGAATCAGCCGCTATCGTCTGCGTACCGAAGGAAGTGGTGAATCGGAGCCACGCGCAAGCAATAACACGGCCGCCGGACGGCAGCTGAATCGGCGGGTCGAGGTTTTCGTGCGCCCCGAAGCGGAATTCGCGGAGCGATAAGCGCCCGATCTTGCCGTCGCCAGCGACCGACCGAGCCGGTTTCGTCCAGGACGGGACCGGCTCTGCTTGACGCTCCTTTTTTTTGCACGCAGACTACGGCAATTGATTACTCACAATTGAGCTATGGGCAAACCAACCGAACAGAGGCGCCAGGAAATCATCGAGGCAACGCTCGAGCTGGCGGGAGAGCGGGGCGTCAAAAAGGTGACTACGCAGGCGATCGCCGACAAGGTGAAGATCGCGCAGCCCACCGTGTTCCGTCACTTCAAAAGCCGTGATGCGATCTTCAGTGCAGCGATTGGCTTCATCGCCGAGCGGCTCTTTCAGGTCCTGGAAGGCGACTTTGCCGGTAGGGCCCCCGCCGACCAGCGACTGCAGCAGCTGATTCGCCGCCAGCTGGTCTTCGTCGGCAGTGCCAGGGGCCTTCCCCGTTTGCTATTTTCCGATCGGCTCCATCTGGAATCGCCGCAGCTCAAACGCACGGTGCGAACCGTGATGGAGCGCTACATCGCACGCATAGAGGCGCTGTTGCAGGAGGGGGTCGAAAGCGGTCTCTTTCGGTCGGACCTGGCGCCAGGTGCGGTAGCCTCCTGGATAGCCGCCCTTATCCAGGGCCTGGTCATGCGCTGGTCGATTTATGATTTTGAATTCCCCCTTGAAGAGCACGCTGACGAGCTTTGGGCTTTTCTTGAACCGGCCCTGCGGGAAAACCGGTGAGTTTTTTCATGAAAGTAAGTGAGTAATCGATTGCTATCGGAGGGCCGCTCCCGGTAGGGTGCGCATACACTCCGCCAGTTAACGGCGGCGGCCCAGTGTCATCCAGCGAACGGCGGGCACCGCCCGCTCTGTGAAGAAGCTGTCAGGGGGAGAATAAGCATGTCCAAGTATCTGGTGAGGGCCATTGCCATCGCCGCTGTGGTGTTCGGGCTACTAACCCTCAAGGAGGGTGGTGGCGTGCTGTTCGATGGCGAAACACAACGTGCAGCAGGCGATTATGTGCCGTTTGTCCTCTGGTTTAACTTTCTCACGGGTTTTTTCTACATCTTCATCGGGATTGCCTTGTGGCGCGACATGGCGTCGGGCTTTGCGTTGGCTTTCAGCGTTTGGGTGGCATCCCTGGTGGTGTTCGGTCTTTTAGCACTCCACATTGCTGGTGGTGGTGCCTACGAGGAGCGTACGATCGTCGCGATGTCGCTGCGTAGTGCGGTTCTGACAGTGATTGCCATCGCGACGTACTGGCAACTGAAGCAGCGGCGAAAGTACCGCTAAATCCCTTTTTCAAGCCGTGATGCACCCGCGTCAGGGCCCGAATAGGATGCTGCCACAGGATATCGGTCTCGCGTGCCGATGCACCGGATACGGAGAGCAGGTCGGTCTACCCACGCCACGAGTCGGTCGTCCCGCGTTCTGATTGTGAGCGATTGATTACTTACGAGAGGGGAACTATGAGAAGCAGGCTCTTTACTATTCTGGTTGTCGGTGCGCTTGCTACCGGTGCCGGCCCGGCTATGGCGGCTGACCTGAAAAGCATCATGGCGCAGCTCGGCAGGGATATGCGCCAGGTCAGCGATGGCATCTTGCTTGGTGACCTTGAGCAGGTGGCTCAGGGCGCGCAAGCGGTAGCCGACCATCCGCGTCCCTCTATTGGGCAGCGTTGGCGGATTCTCCAGGGAATGGGAGATGAACTGGAGGGTTTCCGCCAGGCGGACGCGCTGGTCCATGACAAGGCGGTTGAGTTGGGTGAGGCAGCCCATGCGGGGGATCGGAAACAGGCTCTGAGGCGCTACTTCGGGCTCGTGGAGGCATGCATCGCCTGTCACGACAAGTACCGCGAGCCGGTAAGGGAACTGATGAGGGATTAGCTGCCTGTCCGGCTGCTGGAGCACCGAAATCGGCAAAGTCTGGCAGCGATGCACAATGGGCTTACCCTGTAGGTCGGACTTCAGCCCGACAATCCAGCCGGGGCTAAAGTCGGAGCTATTGGGCGTATCCCGCCCATCGCATCAAACCTGCATGACGGCGAAAAGGGTGCCTTTACCGAATTCCCCGACCTATTTCGCCGCCTCGTTCAGGAGTTCTTCGACTTCACGGATTAGCGATTCACAGCAACCGAAGACTTCGAGCGAGAGTTCGTTGATATTTTCGCCGGAGCACAGAAACCGCGGCGGCTCTCCGTGTTCGGAACATTGGAGCAGTTCGGTCTTGTCGACCACGCTTTCGACAATATCCTGAAGCAGAGCCGCTTCTTCCTGGTCCTCCACCTGGGCCGGGTCGATTTCCCGGCCCCCGATCTCAAACGCAAATGCTACGCCTTTCCCCATGGTTTCACCCCGTTTTCGGTTTTCGGCGTTAAAGAATGAATTTAAGACTACCATGCCAACGGAGCGTTCACCTTTGCCGGGAAGCACTAACCCCAAAGGGGTAGTGGCCAGCGGCGTTCAGTGGGCTCATCGCAGGCGGGATGTCCCCGTGGCCGGGAGGCATTTAGCAACCACCGGCCAGGTGAATCGAAACGTGGTCCCGCGGCCATTTCCCGACTCGATGAATAATTCTCCCTCGTGGCTCTCCACCAATTTTTTCACCAGGGCCAGCCCCAGTCCGCTGTGCTTGGTCCTGTCCCTCGGCTCAAGGACTTGAAAGACCTGGAGGACGGTTTTCTGGTGTTCTACGGGTATGCCCGGTCCATCATCGCTCACCTCGAACTCGTAGAACTCGCCGCAAGATCGTGTAGCTACCCGGATATGGCCACTTCCCCGATCGTGGTGGGAGACGGCATTGGCGATAAGATTGGAAAAAATCTGACTGAGGGGTGTGCGCCAGGTGACCAGCGAGGGCATTGCCGCATCGGCCTCGATTCTGAACGAGGGAGGCGGGGAGAGGAAGCGGATGACATCATTCACGAGTCCGCGGGTATCAACGAGTTCCGGGGCATCGCCTTCGTAGCCGGCGCGCGCGTAGCGCAGTAAGTCGTCAATGAAGCGATCCATCCGGGACACCCGATCACGAAGCAGACTGGCATGCTTTGAAAGGGATCGGGAATTGCCTTGCCGAAAATCCTGTTCAATGACCGAGGCCAACATGGAGACGGCGCGAATGGGGGCCTTGAGGTCATGGGCCGCCACATGGGCGTACTGTTCCAATTCGGCATTCGCACGTTCGAGCTTGCGGGTTTTTTCCCGTAGCGAACGGGTGGTTTCCATGAGGCGTTTCTCCGCCTCCCACCGCTGGCTGATGTCGATGAAGGACAGCACCAGCCCGCCGTCGAGTTCTCCCGGTTCGTCAACCGGTTCCGCCACATACTCCACCGGAACCGGGGTGCCGTCACGGCGAACGAACAGGATCTCGCTACGATGGGTCGGCTCCCGGGTATCCAATACGCTGCACAGAGGGCACCGCTTGAGCGGACCATCCACGCCACAGCAGCGGACGACGCTAGTGAAGGAATAACCCACCAGCTCGGATTCCGGAAAACCGAGTACCTCCAGGGCGGTGGGGTTGGCGAAAACGCATTGACCTTCCCGATCGATGCCGACCAGACCCGAGCCGGCGATACGCAGAATCTGATCATGCTGAAGAGTCACCTGTGTCAATCTTTCCAAATAGTGGTTGGCGTCTGCTAAAGCGGTCTCAATCCGCAGATGAATCTCTGTATGAAATATGCGGAGGATCAGGCCCAGCGAAATCGTGGCCACGATCGCAAAAAGGGCCCGAATTCCCGGCACTGAGACCTCGGCCGTTACGAAAAAGTATTGGCTGTTATAACTGTTGGCGGGGAAGAAGTCGGCTGGTGGGACCAGCAGGCCGGCCGCCACGGCATAGCCGGCGAAGGCGCCCGCTGCCGAAAAAAAGTAAGGCTTGAGGCCCATAGGGAAGAGTCTGTCGGCCTCGCTACGGTAATACAGTAAGAGCCCGATGGCGGTGGTGAGGGCGCCCGGCAATGCTACCAGGTAGCGGACGGCGACGGCGAAGCCGTGTGGTCCGAGATTCCAGGCCAGCTGTGCCAGCAAGAGCCCCAAAGGCACATACCAGCCGGGGTGCGTGCACCATTCGGCGGCCCGCCCCCATCGACTCGCCGCCGGGCTGCTGAGGCGAACCAGACGCCGGCCGAATTCCAGCAACAAAAAAAATGAAACCGTCAGCAGTGTGGCGATGCCCTGCATCGCCAGAGGGAACTCCCGTTCCAGGTGCCACATCTCCAGCCACTCGTGAACACCATGCAGTAATCCGAACGCCGCCAGGAGGGGGAGAGGGCGGGCCAACGTGAAATCCGACTTCAGCCGGGGCTGTACGGCAATCGAAAGCCCCATGAGAATGAAGGCCAAGCCATAGATAAAGTAAACGAAACTCCCGGGCGGAGTGTCCATTGGTCGATTCCCGGTGGATTCAGGGTAAACGCATTCTCACACTCACATTTTTGATGCCGGCGAGCGATATAAGTCCTTGATAGCAGGTACGCTGTAAATACGACCTACAGGGATGTAGGAAGTGAAGATGATGCAGGAGCAATCATCTTTCATCCGTGTACGCTCGACGGCAGCATCCCTCGACAAGTGTGCTCCTGCATTGTCTAACACCGCCATCCCTGGCGGCGTGCTGCCGACGACCTGCTATCAAGGACTGACACCGTTCGCTTCAAAGTATGCGGTTGCCCTGCCGGTGGATTGAGTAGGTGAGATCGAGTGCCGTACTTTATGGCATCTTATCGTGTTACTTGCAAAAAAACGTAAAAATCTAGAGCAATTCCAGCCTTTGAGGATAAAAAGGGCCATGCGGTGGGTTCGGGTGGTAGGAGACGGCCCTGCGATGGCCCCGGGGGTTCATGATTCGTCGCATGCCAGTGGCTCCGGTTCCGGCTGGCTTGTTGTGGTTGCAGGCCAGGTGAACCGGAACGTCGTTCCACGGCCCATTCCCGACTCGATGAACAACTCTCCATCGTTGCTCTCCACCAGCTTTTTCACCAGGGCCAGTCCGAGCCCACTGTGTTGCCCCCCTTCCCTCGGATCGAGGACCTGAAAGACCTGAAGAACGGTTTCCCGGTGCTCTTCCAAGATGCCCGGTCCGTCATCGCTGACCTCGAATTCGTAGAACTCGCCGCAGCGTCGTGCAGCTATCCGGATATGGCCGCTTTTCCGGTCGTGGTGGGCGACGGCATTGCCGATGAGGTTGGCAAAAATCTGGCTGAGGGGTGTGCGCCAGGTCATCAGTGATGGCATTGCCGCATCCATTTCGATATGGAAAGAGGCGGGCAGGGCGAGGAAGTGGATGACGTCATTCACCAGGGCACGGGTGTCAACCGGCTCCGGGGGGTCGTTCACGCAGCCAGCGCGTGCATAGCGAAGCAGATCGTCGATGAGACGATCCATCCGGGTTACGCGTTCACGAAGCAGATCGGCGTGCCTTGACAGTGATTGAGGATCGCTTTGCTGAAAATCCTCTTCGATGATGGTGGCCAACATGGAGACGGCCCGGATGGGTGCCTTGAGGTCATGGGCCGCGATATAGGCGTACTGTTCCAACTCGGCATTCGCACGCTCGAGCTTGCGGGTTTTCTCCCGCAGTGAGCAGGTGGTGTGCCGGAGGCGCTGTTCCGCATTCCAGCGCTGGCTGATGTCTATGAAGGACAGCACCAGGCCGCCGTCGAGTTGGCCCGGTTCATCGACCGGTTCGGCCACATACTCCACCGGAACCGGGGTGCCGTCCCGGCGTAGGAACAGGATCTCGCTCCGGTGGGTCGGTTTTCGGGTGCTCAATGCCTCGCAGAAGGGACAGTTTTCCAATCGGCCGTTGGCGTCATAGCAGCGGATCACCTCCTTGCAGGGATGACCGATTAGTTCGGCCTCGAGAAAACCGAGCACTTCGAGGGTGGTGGGGTTGGCGAAAACACACCGCCCTTTCCGATCGATGCCGACCAGGCCCGAGCCGGCGATACGCAGAATCTGCTCGTGCCGCTGCGTCACCCGGGTCAGTTCCGTGAGATAGTGATTGGCATATTTGAGGGCCCTTTGAACTCCCAGGCGTACCTCTGCCCGAAACATGTGAAGTATCAGGACCAGTGAAATCGCGGCGACGATGGCGAAGAGCGTCCGAAGCCCCACCGCGGCGGCCTCGGCTGCTTCGAAAAAGTATTCGCTGCTGTAGCGGTTGGCAGGGAAGAAGTCGGCCGGCGGGACCAGCAGGCCGGCCGCCACGGCATAGCCGGCGAAGGCAGCGGCGGCCGAATAGAAGTAGGGCTTGAGGCCCATGGGGCGCAGCCGGTCCGCTTCACTCCGGTAATACAGCAAGAGCCCGATGGCAGTAGTAAGGGCGCCCGGAAACGCCAGTAGGTAGCGAATGGCAACGGAGAAGTCATGGGGTCCGAAAATCCAGGCCAGCCGCGCTAGCAAGAGGGCTACGGGCAGATACCAGATGGGGTGTGTGCAGTATTCGGCGACCCTCTGCCATCGTCCTGCTGCCGAACTGCTGAGACGAACCAGACGCCGACCGAATTCCTGCAGCGGCAGAAACGAGATCGCAAGAAGCGCGGCGGCGGCCTGCCTCGCCAGCGGTGAGCCCTCATCCACATGCCACACCTCCAACCACTCGTGAACACCATGCAACATTCCGAATGCGGCCAGGAAGGGCAGAGGGCGAGCGAGGGCAAAATCCGACTCCAGCCGGGGCTGCACTGCGATGGAAAGCCCCATGAGGATGAAGGCTAATCCATAAATGAAGTAAATGAGGCTTCCAGCCGGAGTTTCCATTTTTCACCCTTCGTACAGAGCGGAGACCGCAGTAGGTCAGCCTATTCTCGGACAGGCTCCTAGAGTACGGAGGGTTATAGCTACGAACTGTAACAAAATGTAAGGTTTAGAGCGGGTCTAGTGGCCGCCGCAGTCAGGTGATCACGGTGGGCATGTCGCGTCCAGTGCGCGCCTTTAGCTGGCAAATGGCTGTGGCGACGTCGATCAGATCAGCGAGGGCCTTCTGCGTCTCCTGCTCATGTTTACCGGCATCGGCTTCAAAGCGCTCGACATAAATGCGCAGGGTGGCGCCCTCGGTACCGGTGCCGGAGAGCCGGAATACGATTCGGGAGCCGTCCTCAAGGATCAGGCGCAGCCCCTGGCCGCTGGTCTGGCTGCCGTCGATGGGGTCGGTATAGCGGAAGTCATCGGCTACTACCACTTTACGGCCCGCAAGGGTCTCCCCACGCAGGGACGGAACCTTTTCGGCAAGTTCTGTATACAGGGATTTCGCTTGGTTGGCGTCCAGCGCCTCGTAGTCGTGGCGGGTATAGAAATTGCGCCCATAGGCGCGCCAGTGTTCCCGAACAATGTCGGTAACCGACTTACGCCGTTCCGCTACGATAGTGAGCCAGAAGAGCACCGCCCACAATCCGTCCTTCTCCCGCACGTGATCCGAGCCGGTCCCGAAGCTCTCTTCCCCACAGAGAGTGATCCTGCCGGCGTCGAGCAGATTGCCAAAGAACTTCCAGCCGGTGGGGGTCTCGTAGCAGGCGATCCCCAGCTTCTCGGCCACCCGGTCCACCGCCTGGCTGGTGGGCATCGAACGGGCCACACCGGTCATGCGGCCGGCATAGCCTGGGGCAAGCTCGGCGTTGGCGGCCATCACCGCAAGGGAGTCGGAAGGCGTCACGAAAAACCGTGGGCCGAGAATCATATTACGGTCGCCATCACCGTCGGAGGCGGCACCCAGATCGGGTGCCTGGTCGGAGTACATCTCCTCGACCAGCGCCTCGGCATAGGTCAGGTTGGGGTCGGGGTGGCCGCCGCCGAAATCCTCCAGGGGTTGGCCATTGATGACGGTGCCGGCAGTGGCGCCCAGCCGATGCTCCAGGATCTCGCGGGCGTAAGGGCCGGTGATGGCGTGCATGGCATCGAAACGCATGCGAAAGCCGGAGGTGAACAGGTCGCGAATGGCATCGAAGTCGAAAAGCTGTTCCATCAACTCGGCATAGTCGGCCACCGGATCGATGACCGTGATCTGCATCGCGCCGAGCGTGTAGTCGCCGGTTTCGTTGATGGGCAGATCGGCGGCATCATCAATGAAAAAGCGATCGATACCCTGCGTTCGCCGGTAAATGGCTTCAGTGACGCTTTCCGGGGCCGGACCGCCGTTGGGAACATTGAATTTGATGCCGAAATCGCCACTGGGGCCGCCCGGATTGTGGCTCGCCGAAAGGACCAGCCCCCCTTCGGCCCGGTGCTTGCGGATGATCGCCGACACGGCGGGCGTGGAAAGCAGGCCCCCCTGGCCTACCAGCACCCGGTGGATGCCGTTTGCCGCTGCCATCTTGAGGATGGTCTGTACCGCGTGTCGGTTATAGAAGCGGCCATCGCCGCCCAGCACCAGCGTGCCACCCTTCAGATCGGGGCGCGTATCGAATACGGACTGCACGAAATTCGGCAGGTAATTCCCTTTGCGGAATACATCCACCTTCTTTCTCAGGCCCGAGGTACCGGGCCGCTGTCCTTCGAACGGCTGTGTGCTGACCGTGCTAACGCTCATCCAATGTCCTCTTAGTCGATGTTATTTCCGGCTTATGAAGCATAGGCCCTGAAGCAGGTCCAAGCCAATAGATAGCAGACTGCTTGAAACCCGACCCTCATGCCCCCATCTTTTGCGATGTTTTCGGGGACCGGTGAAGGGTCCGGAGTCGGCCTCGGGCTGACACTTGACGGGTTAAAGACCGACCTACACGGTGCTCCAGGCCGATAAAACCAATTTGAGGAGACAAAGCGAACATGACGGTTGAAGCACATAAGGAGACCCTCGGTTTCGAGACCGAAACCAGGCAGCTCCTGCACCTGATGATCCACTCCCTCTATTCCAATAAAGAAATCTTCCTGAGGGAGCTTATTTCCAACTCCTCCGACGCCTGCGACAAGCTGCGATTCGAGGCCCTGGGGGACGACGCCCTCTATGAGGGCGACAATGACCTGAAGATCCGTGTCGTCTACGACAAGGACGCCCGCACCGTGACGGTTTCGGACAACGGCATCGGCATGAACCGGGAGGAGGTCATCGAGAACCTCGGTACCATTGCCAAATCGGGTACCCGCTCCTTCCTGGAGTCGCTCACCGGTGACAACGCCAAAGACGCCCAGCTCATCGGCCAGTTCGGTGTTGGCTTCTACTCCTCTTTCATCGTCGCCGACCGGGTCACCGTGACCACCCGCCGTGCCGGGCTTACCGAAGAGCACGGGGTGCGCTGGGAGTCTGACGGCCAGGGGGAATACACCCTGGAGACGATCGACAAACCTGATCGGGGCTCCAGCGTTACCCTGCACCTGACCGAGGGTGAGGATGAATTCCTGGACGGCTGGCGCCTGCGAAATATCATTCGCAAGTACTCCGACCATATAACGCTGCCCATTCTGATGCCCAAGGAGCAGTACGGTGAAGAGGAGGAAAAGGCTGAACCCGAAGAGGAGATGGTCAACCAGGCCTCGGCCCTATGGGCACGTCCCAAGAGCGAGATCACGGACGAGGAGTACAGCGAGTTCTACAAACACGTTGCCCACGACTTTGAAGATCCCCTCGCCTGGATCCATAACAAGGTCGAGGGGCGGCTCGAGTACACCTCGCTGCTCTACATCCCCAAACGGGCGCCGTTCGACCTATGGGATCGGGAGCGCCGCCGTGGCGTCAAGCTGTACGTCAAGCGTGTGTTCATCATGGATGATGCCGAACAGCTGATGCCTTCCTATCTGCGCTTCGTGCGCGGCGTGATTGACTCCAACGACCTGCCGCTCAACGTTTCGCGCGAGATCCTGCAGCACAACAAAGTCATCGACTCCATGCGCGGCGGCTCCGTGAAAAAGGTGCTGGGCCTGCTCGAATCCATGGCCAGGAACGAATCGGAGAAGTACACCACCTTCTGGGAGCAGTTCGGCGCCGTTATGAAGGAGGGCCCCGGCGAGGATTTCGCCAATCGCGAACAGATCGCCAAACTGCTGCGCTTCGCCTCCACCCACAAGGACACCGAGGAGCAGAGCGTCTCACTGGACGACTACATCGGGCGCATGAAAGAGGGCCAGGAAGCGATCTACTACATCACCGCCGACTCCTTCGCCGCCGCCAAACACAGCCCGCACCTGGAGATCTTCCGCAAGAAGGGCATCGAGGTGCTGCTGCTGCACGAGCGCGTCGATGAATGGCTTAGCTCCTCCCTCAGCGAGTTTGACGGCAAGCCCCTCAAGTCCGTCACCAAGGGTGAACTCGACTTGGGCGAACTCGAAGACGAAGAGGAGAAAAAGGAGAAGGAAAAGGTCGCCAAGGACTTCGAAGACCTTCTCAGGCGCGTCAAGGAGACCCTGGGCGACAAGGTGAAGGAAGTGCGAGTCACCCACCGCCTGACCGACTCCCCGGCCTGCGTGGTGACCGGCGAAGACGAGATGAGCGCCAACCTGGAGCGTATCCTCAAATCCGTCGGCCAGAACGCCCCTGACATCAAGCCCACCCTGGAGCTCAACCCCGAGCACCCGCTGGTTGCGCGGCTCAAGGAGGAACAGGACGAGAAGCGCTTCGGCGACTGGACCAACATCCTCTTCGATCAGGCTTGGCTCGCCGAAGGTGGACAATTGGAAGACCCCGCCGCCTTCGTCGGACGACTGAACGAACTGCTGCTGGAACTGCGGTAGCCAAAAAAAACAGAGAGGCGGCCCATCGGCCGTCTCTTGGAAAAGGGAATTTTGTCCATACCCTGGGCTGAACCGGGCCGTCCCGGCAAAAAACAGGTCCGATGGGCGAGAGGAGCACTAGGAGCCTGTCCGAGGACAGGCTGACCTACTCGGCTCGGGCATCCTGCTTCGCTCTACCGAGTGCTTCCCTGC
>NZ_JAENYR010000001.1:4590-114660 GCF_016841685.1 Thiohalomonas denitrificans | reverse complement strand
AAGAAAACGAGGGGGGGCGCGGCGGGAGCCTGGGGAGGATTCTCGCCATCGAGGAGAGGAACATCGAGCGGCTGCTTGGAACGGAGGAATAAAATAAATCACCAGGCAGGCCGAGCCGGGGCGGCCCGCCCACCGGGAAGGAAGGCGACAGCCCCTTGGGAGGAGGCGCGCCCCCGCGGCGATTATCCGTCACCGACGGCATCGCGCCGGGGCGGCCCCCGCCGGGAACGGAGGGGATAACACCCACAAATTCCATAACAGGGAAATGGCAATGCGGGAACCGTGCAACAATGTGATCCGGGGGTTCAGGAGCGGCGCCGTCGTTTTTGCTGCCGTCCTCCTGCTCTTCGCCTGTGGGGAGCAGCCGCAACTGTTGCCGCTTCACCAGGACGCTACCATTCTGGCCTTCGGGGACAGTCTCACGTACGGCACCGGTGCCGCTCCCGAGGAGAGCTACCCCGCGGTTCTGGGTCGGCTCATCGGCCGACGCGTCGTCAATGCCGGCGCCCCCGGCGAATTGAGTCACGAAGGCTTGAAGCGCCTGCCCAACCTCCTCGAACAGCATCAACCCGTCCTGCTACTGCTTTGCCACGGTGGCAACGACCTGCTGCGAAAACAGGATGGTGATCGGCTCGCCGACAACCTGCGTGAGATGATTGAAATCGCCCGGGCCAGGGGTATTGAAGTCGTACTCCTGGGCGTCCCCGGGCCGAAGCTGTTCCTGATGAAGAGTGAACCGCTGTACAGCGACATCGCCACGACCATGCAGGTGCCGTTGGAGCCGGATATCATCCCTGCTGTGGAATCGGATGAGGAGCTGAAATCCGATCGTATCCACCCGAATGCCGCGGGCTACCGTCTTGTGGCCGAAGCGGTGGCCGAGCTGTTGCATGAAGCGGGGGCAATTACGAGATAACCACGGTCGCCACGGAGTTTCATCAGCTGCGGGCTCTCGCTGCCCACTCTCATCAACCCTGTAGTAATCTTCAGGCGGGTTTGCGAACGACCTGGTCCCGAAGGTAGACGGGAAGCGCCTTTTCGGCCGGGAGGCCTTCGCCCCGCTCGATCATCGGTATCGCCAGCGCCGCAATGTCTCGTGCCCTGGGAAGCCGCTCGCCATCGTGGAGAATATCCCTGCCCGGATGCCGGGCAAGGACCTTAGGGTAGGTGTTCCAGCCGGAGCCGGCTCCGAACCAGTCGCTCCCGGTCGGAAGCGGCACCGCCTCGGGCCTGAACACACCCTCTTCGCCCGCAGGTTCCAGGAGGCCGGAAGGGCCCTCCGTGAAGGCACCCCAGTAGACCTCCCCCATACGGGCGTCGATGGCGGCCAGCACCCGGCCGTGTCCCTGTTCACGGAATGCCCCCTGCGCCAATGCTTGCAGGGTGGAAACCGGCACCACCGGCAGATCGGCACCAAAAGCAAGTCCCTGAATTACACCGACAGCGATTCGCACACCGGTAAAGGCGCCCGGCCCCCGGCCAAAGGCCAGGGCATCCAGCTCCCGGAGCCTCAGGCCCGCCTCGGAGAGGAGTTCGTCGACCATCCCCAGGATCAGGTCGGCATGGCCACGCGGCTGGACGGAGTAGCGCTCAAGCGTTTCACCATCGCTGTAGAGGGCTGCCGAGCAGGCCTCAGTAGCAGTTTCCAAAGCAATCAATTTCATAAACGGTCAACCCGGGCTGCGACGCGCAGTACATTCAGAAACCGTAGGAGATACCAATTCCCACCACCGGATAGCGATCGAACTCATCAAGGTCACTTTCCAGTTCCCTCTCCTCCGCTCGCAAGTCTTCATCGCCCGCGACATTACTCGTAAGCGAGACATCCGGGCTGCCCTGCATGACGACACCCAGGTCGGCCGTAAAGCTCCACCCGGATCGCCCCGCACGACTGTAGCCCACACCGACGAAGGCGCCGCCTCCCATCTCGGCGGTCCCATTGACATAGCCGCCGTCCAATGGATATTCATTGTTGCCGACGGTAACGGTACCGGTTGATTGCGATTTCAGGTCAAGCTCATTATTGCCGAACAGGTAGCCCACACTCATCCGGAAGCCGTTCTCGAACGGATGCCAATCCAGCAGGAGGTTGGCACTGCGGAGACTTAAATCGGCATCATAGGTGATATCACCCTCGGTACGGGTATCGCTATGGCTGAACGTATTGACGCCCGCGCGTGCAGTCAGCTGCGGGGTGAGGAATTTGGTCACCTCGAAGCCGTAACCGAGGCTACTCAGCCTGGTACCTGCGCCCCAGCCGTTCACGGTTTCCGCCATGGTGGGAGCGGCTACCAGCAACCCGGCCCCCGCGACGACTGAAATCAGCTTGCGCATGAAATTCTCCTGTAATCTTTTGTCGGGGTGCGGCCGCGGGTGTATCAAGCGGGACTCGGCTGATGTTGAATGCTGAAAAAGCGCTCCACCACTTCCAGTTTCCTGGTTCGGGTCATGGGCGGCAGTGCATCGAGAAACACACGGCCATAACTGCGGCTGCCCAGTCTGGGGTCGCAAAGTACCAGAACGCCGTAATCGGTAGCGTCGCGAATCAGGCGTCCCACCCCCTGCTTGAGGCTAATCACCGCTTGCGGCAGCTGATGGTCACGAAACGGATTACCGCCCTGATCGCGCATGATGTCGATCCGCGCCTGCAGCACCGGATCACCCGGCGAGGAGAAGGGAAGTTTATCAATGATCACGCAGGAGAGTGCCTCCCCACGCACATCCACCCCCTCCCAGAAGCTTCCGGTGCCCAGCAGCACCGCATTACCGAGTTCCCGAAAGCGCTCCAGCAATTTGCCTCGTGGCGCATCGCCCTGGATCAAAATCGGGTAATCAAAACGCCCTTCGAGCAGCTCCGCTGCCTCGCGCAGTGCGCGGTGGCTGGTGAACAGCATGAACGTCCGTCCCCCGGCCGCTTCGATGACCGGCAGTGCGTTCTCCACCACCGCCGCCGTGTACTCTGCAGCCGGTGGCTCCGGGATGCCCGGCGGCACGTAAAGAACCGCCTGCCGGGCAAAGTCATAGGGGCTCTCCCAGCGGCGGGTCACGGCATTACCAATCCCGAGCCGCTGGGTAAAATGGCTGAAATCCTCTCGCACCGCCAGCGTGGCGGAGGTCATGATCCAGGCCTGGGGGAACCGTTCGAGCTGTTCGCGGAAGACCTGATCCACCTCCATCGGCGTCAGGTTGACCCCAAACGAGCGCTTATGGGTCTCATACCAGTGGATGTAGCCTTCGACCGGCGTATCAGAAACCAACTGATCGAAACGTTCCGAGAGCTCCGTCACGCGACGGGCGCACGCCTCCAGTCCCTTGCCTCGCTCTGACAGCTGCTCCAGGGCATCGCTCAGCTCCCCCAGGTGGGCTGCAGTACGTTTCGCGACCGGCATCACCTGCTCCAGCACTTCACCCCAGGGGCCACGCCGTAACGGCTCTCCGAATGCCAGGCGCAGGTCGCGAACAGACTTTTCGAGTGGCTCGGCACTTTCGCGGACACTCCGACTGTCCCCCGCCTCACGCAACTCCTCGGTAATGCTGTCACGGGCCAGCTCCAGCAACTGGTTGCCGGTAATGCTGGTACCGAAAAAGTGGGAAGCCGTCTCCGGAAGTTGATGCGCCTCGTCCAGGATGAAGGCACTGGCCCCGGGCAACAATTCACCGAACCCGCTCTCCTTGAGCGCCATATCGGCGAACAGCAGGTGGTGATTGACTACCAGGATATCCGCCTCCTGCGCCGCCCGACGCGCCTTCATCAGGAAGCAGTCATTGAAGTGATCGCACTCCCCACCGAGGCAGTTGTCGGCGGTCGAGGTGACCATCGGCCAAACCGGGGAATCCTCGGGCAGTGCCGTCAATTCGGCAACATCACCGGCGGCAGTAATGGCTGCCCAGCGCTTGACGGTCTGGACCTCCGCAGCGATTCGCCGGCTGGCAAATCGCCCCTCCTCGATGGCCGAGTCCAGGCGGGGAAGGCAGAGGTAATTGGCCCTACCCTTGAGCAGTGCGACCTCGATGGGCAACGCCAGGGCATCCCGGACCAGCGGCAGGTCCTTGGTGAAGAGCTGGTCTTGGAGATTGCGGGTTCCCGTGGAGATGATCACCTTTTCGCCGGACAGCAGGGCCGGCACAAGATAGGCAAAGGTCTTACCGGTGCCGGTTCCGGCCTCTGCGACCAGTACCTCTCGGCCTGCGATAGCCTCGGCAACGGCGTCGGCCATCTCCTGCTGCTGCAGGCGCGGCGCAAAACCGGACAGTAGCCGGGCCAAGGGCCCGTCCGGCCCCAGGATGTCACTGGGTGTCTGCAATGTAGGTTCTAGGTTTCAGGTTTTACGGGTGCCGAACTCCCTGCCCGTTTAACGGGGCCCCATCCGGGCCTGATCCAGTGTATCGTACAATCAGTGGGGTTTGGGACAAGCGTGTATTTTGCATGGACTTGGAAGCGGAAGACAAGCAACAGGCCGGGCGGGTTCGAGCCCTGGCGGATTCCTGCCGGGCCACTTGGCCGGACGGAGCCGTACGTATCATCGAAACCCACATTTCCCGTGTTCTGCTCGCCGGGCGCTACGCCTACAAATTCAAGCGTCCGCTGAACCTCGGGTTTGTCGACTACTCGACCCTCGAACGGCGGCAGTATTTCTGCGACGAAGAGCTGCGCCTTAATCGGCGAACGGCTCCCGACCTCTATCTGGAGAGGGTGAGCGTCGCCGAGACGACGGAGGGACTCGCCTTTGGGGCTACGCCGGCTGTGGAGTTCGCCGTAAAGATGCTGCGTTTCTCCGAAGATGAACTCATGAGCCGCATGCATACCCACGGGCGACTGCAACCGGAGCATATCGATGCCCTGGCACGCTCAATCGCCGCTTTCCATCTCAGCCTGACCGGCACCACCGCCTACGGCGATGCGGAATCGGTGTTGGCCCCGATGGAGGAGAACTTTTGGCAGATCCGCCAGTTTTCGGCCGAGCCGCCGACCGAACTCAACAAACTTGAGCAATGGACGGACGCACATTACCGGCAACACAGGGCACTATTGGGCGAACGCCACCAGGGCGGCTTTATCCGCGAATGCCATGGCGATCTGCACCTCAACAATATCGTCTTCCATAACGGCCGACCCCAGGCATTTGACGGTATCGAATTCAACCCGCAACTTCGCTTCATCGACACTGTTAGCGAAATCGCCTTTCTGACCATGGACCTTTTCGACCGGAATGCCGGGTCGCTGGCCTGGCGTTTTCTCAACCGCTACCTGGAGTGGACCGGTGATTTTGTCGGCCTGAGGCTGCTGCGCTTTTATCAGGTCTACCGGGCCATCGTACGGGCGAAGGTCGCAGCCATCCGCCTCTCCCAGATTGCCCACGACCGGCAAAGCCGTTCGGAACTGGATTCCTATCTGGCCCTGGCTTGCCGCTTCACCGAAAAGTCCCGGCCATTCCTGCTGCTGACTTGCGGCCTCTCCGGCTCTGGTAAAACGACCTTGAGCCAACCGCTCATCGAACGGCTCGGGGCGGTCCGCGTACGCTCCGATGTCGAACGCAAACGCCTGTTCGATTTGGCCCCGGACGCCAATTCCGCATCCACCCTCGATAGCGGCATCTATACTCCCGAAGCGACCCGACGTACCTACGACCGATTGGAGTCGATCGCCGATCAACTCCTGACCGGCGGTACACCTGCGCTGGTGGATGCCACCTTTTTAAAGCGGGAGGAACGGGACCGGTTCGCTCTGCTGGCGCAGCGTCACGCTGTTCCGTTCCTGATCCTGCAGTGCCAGGCCCCGGAGTCGGTGCTGCGCGAGCGAGTCGCAAGGCGCCATGCCGAAGACTCCGACGCATCGGAAGCGGATCTCACGGTGCTCGTACAGCAACTGGCCCACGCACGGAAACCGGCCCCCGAGGAACCCGTGATCACCATCGATACCTCTCAACCACTGGTCACGAGCCGAATCATCGAGCAGGTTAAAAGCGGGCTGGGCATGACAGATCGACAGGCAGACACCTAACGAGACCCACGCTTTTTCACACCGGCGGTTGGCTTGGCGGCACAGGGATCATTTGGCCAGGGGTGCTTCGGGTAGCGGCCTTTCAGCTCCTTTTTGACCTCGGGATAGGTACGTTGCCAGAAGCCGGACAGATCCCGGGTGACCTGAATCGGCCGGCCCGCCGGCGAAAGCAGATGAAGGGTCAGAGGCACCCGGCCCCAGGCTACCGAGGGCGTTCGGGCGAGTCCAAACAGCTCCTGCAGTTTGATCGCCAGCACCGCGTCGCTACCGCGGTAATCGACAGGCCGCCGGTGGCCACTCGGTACATCTATTCGCTCCGGTGCGCCCTCCTCCAGCCTTCGCAGCGCACTCCAATCCAGCGTCGTCCGTAGTGCGGCCGACAAATCGACTTTCCGCAATCCGGCACGGCTGGAGTGTCCGATCAGAAAGGGCCCGAGCCACTCCTCCAGGCTATCCATCAGTATGGAATCCGACAGGTCGGGCCAGGCGCCGCCCCGGTCGACGCAGCGAAGGAACTCTACCCGGGCCTGGAAACGCCGCAAGGAGTGCGACCAGGGCAGGACCTCGATACCCATCTGCCGGATCCCGGCAATCAGGGCCTGCAATACGCGTTCAGGGTCCGGCTCATCCAGGCATGAACTCTTCAGTTCGATGGCCCCGAACCGGGTTACCCGCCGGGCCACGACACGCTCCTCCTGTACTTCCCACTGCACGGCCTCCTCCCCATCAATCCGGTCCCCGAGGCACTCCTCAATGATGCTTCCGGTTACGGGTGCCGCCAGACGGATGCGGCCTTCGCGTCCCTTTCCGTCTATAGAGGCCACCGCCAGATAATCGGCCTCGGCAAGAGGATCCGAGACATCCAGCCATCCACCCCGACCGCCGGACAGGACAAAACGGGCTTCACGGCCGCTACGCCGCTGCGCCAGCCGCTCGGGATAGGCGAGCAGCAGCAAGCGGCCCACCTCCCGAGTATCACCATCGACGGTTTTCCCGGCACCCAATGTTCGTCGCCACTGCCCCGCTATCCGGTCCACCACCCGGCACGCCCCAGGGTCGGCATCCCGAAGCCGGGCAGCGGCACCACCATCATGACGATACGCCACGAGGGCCTCCAGCCGCGCAGTGAGGTCACTGGATCCTCGCCCTGCGGCCCCCCGCAAAAGGTCCCGTTCCGATAGCAGGGCGGCCAGATCACAGGCGAGGGCCGCCCGACCCTCCACTTTGGCGATGAGCATCATGCGCGACAGACGGGGATGCACCGGCAGTCCCACCATTTCGCGGCCCAGGGGCGTTATCCGCCCTTCCCGGTCGAGGGCACCCAGTTCGCCGAGCAGATCGCGGGCCTGTTGGAGCGCAGCCGCTGGCGGGCTGTCGACCCAGGGCAGGTCCGTCGTTTGCCGCACACCCCACGCGGCCAGTTCCAGGGCAAGCGGAGCCAAATCGGCCACGACGATCTCGGGCGGGTGAAAAGCCGGCATCCCCTGCAGGGTCCGCTCACTGTAAAGGCGGTAGCAGGTTCCCGGCCCCAGGCGCCCGGCCCGGCCGGCGCGTTGGGTCGCCGAGGCGGCGGAGATGCGAACCGTCTCCAGCCGCGTCAGCCCACTACGCGGATCGAACCGCGATGTCCGCGCCCAGCCGCTATCAATGACGGTGGTAACCCCTTCGATGGTCAGGCTGGTTTCCGCTATATTGGTTGCGATCACCACCTTGCGTCGGCCCTCCGGGCTTGGCCGGATGGCCCGCTCCTGTATCTCCGGAGGGAGATCGCCAAACAGTGGATGGATCTCCACCTCCGGCTCCCCTCCAAGCCCCTCGGCGCAGCGGCGGATCTCTCCCGCTCCCGGCAGGAACACCAGTACATCCCCGCTCTGCTGCTCAGTGAGGACCCGACGGATGGCATTGGCCGCGGTCACCCACAGCGGACCTTCCGGATCCCGGGCCGTATGGTGAAGGTCCACCGGATAGCTGTGGCCACGACTGACCAGACGTACGGCATCCAGGGTTTCGGCGAGCGCGACACCGTCGAGCGTGGCGGACATCACCAGAATCCTCAGCTCCTCTCTCACGCCGCTCTGGATATCCCGACAGAGTGCCAGGCCCAGATCGCCCTGCAGCTGGCGCTCGTGGAATTCATCAAAGATCACCAAACCCACGCCCTTCAGTTCCGGGTCCGACTGCAGCCGGCGGGTAAGGATCCCCTCGGTGACCACCTCGATTCGGGTTTGAGCGGATACCCGACTGTCCAGGCGCACCCGGTATCCGACCCGACGCCCTAGCGGCTCTCCAAGGAGTTCCGAGATACGGCTCGCAGCCGCCCGCGCTGCCAGTCGCCGCGGCTCCAGCATGACAATGGTCTGCCCCGCCAACCAGGGAGTGTCCAGCAGGGAGGGAGGAATGCGGGTGGTCTTGCCGGCCCCGGGCGGGGCCTCCAATACGACGCGGCGGTGGAGTGCCAGGGCGGCATCCAGGTCTGAAAGAACCGCATCGACGGGATATTGGCTCACGGCAAAGCTATACTCTTACGTAAATTCGAATGATAAAGGAGTTCTCCATGACCGAGGCATGGGTTTTGGTCGCCAATGGCAGCGAGGCACGACTGTTTCGTCATGAAGGCAAACACCTCACCCTGATCGAAGAGTTTGCTCACCCTGACAGCCGCCGCAAGGACCGGGAAATCACCTCCGATCACTCCAGCCACAGGGAAACCCGTACCGATGGCACCGCCAGCCAAAAAGCCTACGGCAGTTTCCCGGAACCGACCGATCCGCATGACTTCGAAGTCGATCGCTTTGCGCGGGAGCTGGCCCATACGCTGGATACCCACCGTGCAAAAAATGCATTCAGTGAACTCATTGTGGTGGCTCCGCCCCGTTTTCATGGCCGATTCAATCAGCACATGACGAACGAGTTGACCCGTTGCGTCAAAGGAAATCTCGAGAAGGACTACACCAAGGTGCCGGAACAGGAGCTATTTGACCGACTGGCATCTCAGCTGGGCTAGAAGCCTGTCAATTTGTGACAGGTCTCACGCCGGTTTTGCAAACACCGACTGCATGCCGATACGCCCTGAGCGCTAGAGTGCGCTATCTTGCGATAGAACGGGCCGGGAAAACCCTTTATGCTGCTTATGCTGCGCCTTTTGGCCATTGCCCTAATCTTCTATTCGGCAGCCAAAGGGAAGCTGCCAACGACCGATATCCTGGGTATCACTCCGGAAACGCTGGCTGCTGTCGTTATTGCCCTGCTCCTGGCTCCCACTGTACGGCGGATGATGGAGTAGCCGAATAAGGCTCTCCCGGTCGGGCAGCGGTATGCTTGTCGCGCTCTATTTCACCGCCTTGTCGATGCCCTCGGTCATGACCTTCGCCAAAAAATGGATCTGTTCGGGGGTAATGACATAGGGCGGCATCATATAGCTGACGTTCCCCAGCGGCCGCAACAGTGCCCCTCGACTCAAGGCGTGTTGATAGACCCGCAGTCCGCGGCGCTCCTTCCAGTCAAACGGCTCCCTGGTAGCCTTGTCTTTCACCATCTCCACCGCGAGTATCATTCCCGTCTGCCGCATATCGGCGACATTGGGGTGGTCGTTGAGATGTTCGGTAGCCTGCCGCATCACTTCGGCCAGTTCGAGGTTGCGGGCGAGCACGTCATCCTCCTCGAAAATATCCAGCGTGGCCAGTGCGGTCCGGCAGGCCAGTGGATTCCCGGTATAGGAGTGCGAGTGCAGGAAGGCCGTAAGGTTTTCATACTCGTCGTAGAAGGCCCGGTAGACCGTCTCGTTGGTCAGCACCACTGCCATGGGCAGATAACCGGCGGTCAGCCCCTTGGAGGTAGTCATGAAATCGGGGCTGATATCGGCCTGCTCGCAGGCAAACATGGTTCCGGTGCGGCCGAAGCCGACTGCGATTTCATCGGCGATCAGGTGCACACCATGCCGATCACAGGCCTCGCGCAACAGGCGCAGGTATTCCGGGTCATACATTCGCATGGTGCCGGCACACTGCACCAGCGGCTCTACGATGACGGCCGCTGATTCGTGAGCGTGGCGCTCCAGCGCTCGCTCCATATGCACGAACATGCGCCGCGCTACGTCCGCACAGCTTTCCCCCGGTTCGCGGTCGTAGCAGTCAGGAGCGGGGACGGTAATGGCCTCCATGAGCAGAGGCTCGTAGGTTTTTTTATAGAGTGCCACATCCCCGATGGCGAGGGTGGCGAGGGTCTCGCCGTGGTAGCTATTGGAGAGGGTGATGAATTTGGTCTTGTTGGTCCTGCCGCTGTTGCGCCAGTAATGAAAGCTCATCTTCAGCGCCACTTCCACGGCGGCCGAGCCGTTGTCGGTGTAGAAACAGTGGTTCAGACCGGGCGGCGCGATCTTCACCAGCCGCTCAGAGAGCTCTACCACCGGCTCGTGGGAGAAGCCGGCGAGAATCACGTGTTCCAGCGTATCGAGCTGCTCCTTGACTGCCGCGTTGATGCGCGGATTGGCGTGTCCGAACAGGTTCACCCACCAGGAGCTGATGGCATCGATATAGCGATTGCCGTCGAAGTCCTCAAGCCAGACGCCCTCTCCCCGCCGGATCGGCACCAGGGGCAGGCTTTCGTGATCCTTCATCTGGGTGCAGGGATGCCAGACGACGGAGAGGTCTCGATCGATAATGTCGGAATTTTTCAAAAGGTAAGACCTCACTGATTCACCGCAAAGACGCCAAGAGCGCAAAGACTAAAAAATCGGTTTTCTTCGCGTGCTTGGCGTCTTTGCGGTGAGCTTTTCATTTCACAGGAACGGCTGTGCCGCTCAGCGGACGAGGTAATCGACGGCGATGCCGGAAAAGATGCACATGCCGAAATAGTGATTATTCAGAAATGCCTGAAAACTCAGCTTCGGGTCCCGGTCGCGGATCAGATATTGTTCATAAACTCCGAATCCGGTAGCCGCAATCAGGCCCGTGTAAAAAACCAGTCCCAATCCGAAGTGAATCCCCGCCACGGCGAGCAGCCCCAGGGTCATCACCTGCATCAGGCCGATACCCAACCGGTCGAAACGTCCCATCAGGATTGCTGCCGATTTCACGCCGATTTTCAGGTCGTCCTCACGATCGGTGATGGCATACATGGTGTCGTAGGCAAGTGCCCAGAAGATGTTGGCGGCAAAAAGGAGCCACGCTTCAGCCGGTACCGTGCCGGTTTGCGCACCGAAGGCCATGGGAATGGCCCAACCGAAGGCGGCACCCAAATAGGCCTGGGGGAGATGGGTGTAGCGTTTCATGAACGGGTAACTGGCAGCCAGAAAGACCCCCACCACGGACAGCAGTATGGTCAGCCGATTCAACAACAGCACCAGTCCGAAAGCGACCAGGCTCAGCACAGCGAATACCGTCACCGCCTCTCCGGCATCAATCGCACCCCGCGCCAGCGGCCGCTGCCGGGTCCGGCGCACATGACCATCGATTTTTCGGTCGGCAAAATCGTTAATGGCGCAGCCTGCCGAACGCATCAGTATGGTACCCGCTACGAACACCACAAAAACGAGCCAATCCGGCTCTCCATTCGAAGCAAGCCACAGCGCCCACAGCATCGGCCACAACACCAGATAAATCCCGATGGGCCGGTCCAGCCGGGTCAGGTAAACGTACTCTTTCAAGCGCGCCCCAATCGCGTGCAATGCGTGCTCCCACTCTTTTCCGTCAGGATGCAAAGTGTACCGGTTTTTGCGTATGCCCCCAAACCGGCCCTGTGTTACTTTTAAGATACGCCGTTGGCTTTTAAGTTGGACTCCAATTCGACGTTGGGCGTCGGCCGAAAACCGAAAAGGCGACAACCATTCACCAACAACCAATCGCCATGGCCAACCAACGCTCTTCACCAGCCGCAGCGGAAGCCCCCCAACTTACGTGGCATGCAATGGCCACCGGAGAGGTGATTGGCCGGCTGGAAAGCCAATACGAGGGTCTCGAATCCGATGAGGTCCATGCCAGACTGGAGCAGTATGGTGCCAACCGTCTGCCCCCGCCCCAGCGTCTTGGCGCATTCAAGCGCTTCCTATTGCATTTCCACAACATTCTGATTTACGTCCTTTTGGCCGCCGCCGGGATCACCGCCGGCCTCGGCCACTTTGCCGATACAGCGGTAATTATCGGGGTGGTAGTCATCAACGCACTGATCGGTTTCGTGCAGGAGGGGAAAGCCGAAAAAGCACTGGATGCCATACGCGGTCTGCTTTCCCAGCAGGCGACGGTGCTGCGTGCGGGTCGGCGGCAAGTCATTGCTGCCGAAGAACTGGTCCCGGGTGATGTCGTTTTCCTGCAATCGGGGGACAAGGTGCCCGCCGACCTCCGCCTTTTCCGAACCCGTAACCTACGCATCGAAGAGGCGGCGCTCACCGGCGAATCCCTGCCGGTGGAAAAGGGCACCGATCCCGTGGCCAGGGAGGCCCCGATCGGCGACCGCACAGGAATAGCCTTCTCCTCCACGCTGGTCACCTTCGGCCAAGGCAGCGGCCTGGTGGTGGCGACCGGCAGCAATACAGAGATTGGGCGCATCAACGCCATGCTATCCAGCGTTCGGGCCCTCACCACTCCGCTGCTGCGACAAATCGACCAATTTGGCCGCACGCTCACTCTCTGGATTGCCGGGCTTGCGCTTTTGACGTTTGGCTTTGGCTATCTGGCGCGCGATTACAGCGCCGAAGAGATGTTCCTTGCAGCCGTGAGTCTGGCAGTGGCAGCGATTCCCGAAGGTCTGCCCGCGATCATCACCATCACTCTGGCGATCGGCGTACAGCGGATGGCTTCGTGCCACGCGATTATCCGGCGCCTTCCCGCCGTGGAAACCCTGGGCTCGGTTTCCGTCATCTGCAGCGACAAGACCGGGACCCTGACCCGAAACGAAATGACGGCCCAAAGCGTCGCCACCGCCGAGGCAAATTACGACATCACAGGCATTGGCTATGACCCACACGGCGGTTTTCTGCAGGATGGCGCAAAGCTGGATTCGCCCGAAAAGCCGTTGATTCTGCAAACCTGCAGTGACAAAGGCGGAAACGAATGCCAGCCGCTGCTACTGGAAGTGTGTCGCGCCGCGCTGCTGTGCAACGACGGCGATATCCGGCAGCACGACGGCCACTGGACGATAGAGGGTGATCCCACCGAAGGTGCTCTACTGGCACTCGCCCTCAAGGCGGGTTACGACCGGACTCTGATAAGGGAAGAGTATCCACGCACCGACGTCATCCCCTTCGAGTCGGAACACCGCTTCATGGCCACCCTCCACCACGACCATGCGGGCCACGGTTTTGTGATCGTCAAGGGCGCTCCGGAGCGCCTTATGGAGATGTGTGCCTATGAGCGGTTTGCCGGTGACGACAGACCGCTCGATCCGAAACGCTGGCACGCCCGAATCGAAGAGCTTGCGTCCCGGGGACAGCGGCTGTTGGCCATCGCCTTTCGGACCGCACCCTCCGAGCAATACAGCCTCGAGTTCCATGACGTAGAGGGCGGGCTTACCTTGCTTGGCATCGTCGGGCTGATCGATCCGCCCCGACAGGAAGCCATCGATGCGGTTGCCGCCTGCCAGTCCGCCGGCATCCGCGTCAAGATGATTACCGGCGACCACGCCCTCACGGCCGGGGCCATCGGCACCGAAATGGGGATTGGCGACGGTGAGCGGGTGATGACCGGACGGGATCTGGACGAATTGGATGAAGCCACTCTGCGCTCTGCCGTACTGGAAACCGATGTATTCGCGCGGGCAAGCCCTGAAAACAAATTACGTCTGGTGGAGGCGTTTCAGGCCGAGGGGATCGTTGTTGCGATGACCGGCGATGGCGTGAATGACGCCCCGGCTCTGAAGCGCGCCGATGTGGGAGTGGCGATGGGAATCAACGGCACCGAAGTCGCCAAGGAGGCAGCGGAGATGGTGCTTACTGATGATAACTTCGCCTCCATCGGCCGAGCGGTCGAAGAGGGCCGTACGGTCTACGACAACATAAAAAAATCGGTAATGTTCATACTGCCGACCAACGGCGGCCAGGCTCTGATGATCCTTGGCGCGATCCTGCTGGGTGCGGTCCTCCCCATCACACCGCTGCAGATCCTGTGGGTCAACATGATTACCGCAGTCACCCTGGCACTCTCACTCTCCTTCGAACCACCGGAAAGTGACGTGATGCGGCGCCCGCCACGAGATTCCGGAGAACGGCTACTGACACCGTTTCTGCTATGGCGCATTGCCTTCGTTTCGCTGATCCTGGTCTCCGGCACCTTCGGACTGTTTCTCTGGGAGACGGAGATCAACGGCACCGCTGTTATCGAGGCGCGCACCATTGCCGTCAATACCCTCGTTATGTTCGAGGTATTTTATCTTTTCAGTACCCGTTATATGTTCAATTCGGTACTGAATGTCCGGGGGCTCTTCGGCAGCCGCTATGTACTGATCGCGGTGGCACTGGTCATCGGTTTTCAACTGCTCTTTACCTACGCGCCGTTCATGCAGACGCTGTTTCATACGGCACCTGTCGGCACCGACGCATGGACTCGGATTGTCGCAATCACGTTCACGGTCCTGCTGCTGGTCGAGTGGGAAAAACTCATCATCCGCCGCTGGCGGTTGTCAGCCACGCGGCGGACGTAGTGCCAGCCAGACGATACCAACCACGATCGCCAGAATGATCAATTCAATAAAAACCACGTAAAACCTCTCCAATGCAGGGCTGGAGTATAACCCGTCTCTGCAAAACATCTCGAAGAGTTGCCAGTGAACGCCGATGGGGGGAAACAGCTGTTTCGCAGGAGGCGGAAACCACCACCGGATATCAAAAACCCTCCTAAACAATTTTTGTATTTGCCGCTCATCGACTACATTTAGCCCGTAGCCGAGTCCATCGAGGTGCAGGTAAAAATCCTGATGGGCACGCACACAAAATCCATCCTGATATTGCTATTATCGAATAGGTCAACAAGGAGGTCGTGCCAATGGCAAATCCGTGGCTACATCGTAAAACATCCTCTAATCCGATGCTCTCGGAGGAGGCTTTGCGAAAACAACTTGCCTACTGCAAGGCGCGCCTGACCGATATTGACAATGCCCCGCACCACTCGCGGCATCGCCAGGACCGCGACCGTGTCATCAAACGAATTTCCAGGTTCGAAGCGATACTGGAACGTATCCGCCAGTCTCGATCGCACACGCGTGTCTATCGTTCCTGAGCCTTCCCTGGACTCTGGTGCCAGGGCAACCGCATACTTTGAAGCGAGCGGTGTAAGTCCTTGATGGCAGTGCCGGCACTCTCGGGTAATGGCAATGGTTCACGCACTTTCGCGAAATATCGTAACGCGAAGCCAAAGGCGGTCCCGGGAATCGGTGACCGGGTTGCTGCGGCCGATGAGTTCACGACCATCGACACTCCGCATCTGAAAATCGGTGAAGCTATCGCTCGGTGGTTCGGCAGAAAGAGCGGCACCCCGCTCTTTCAATAGCCGTTGCAAATCATTGCCCACGCTCTCTTCCTCCACCAGTCCTAGTGCATCCGCCGCCGCTGAGGAAATACCCAGTATTCGCCACGCCGGATCCGTAAGGACCACCATTCCCTCCAGAAAGTCCAGGCTCCCCCGACTTTCCGCTTTCACCAGCGACAGGCTCGATCGCAGACGGGCCAGCAGTTCTTTTTTATCGAAGGGTTTGGTGATGAAGTCGGTGGCACCGGATTCGATGCCCTTGATGCGTTCCTCGGGCATGGACAGCGCAGTGACCATAATCACGGGCAGCGTGGCAAATTCCGGGTCAGAGCGTACTGCCCGGCAAACTTCATATCCGCTCATGCCGGGCATGCGCACGTCGAGGATCATCGCCGCCGGGATTTCAGCGCGGAGCTTGTCCATCGCCTCGCGGCCGCTGAACGCCTCGACCACTCGATAACCGGCATCCTTGAGGATCAGCCGTAGCAGCTTGACATTTTGTGGCGCATCATCCACGACCAGTATTTTTTCACCAACAGCCTCACTCATCGCTCTCCCCGTCCCCAGGATTCTGCTTATGGATAAGTAAAGACCACAAAGCACCCAAGGTGCCGGCTTTGACTGGCCGACCAGCGCCGTCATATACCGGTACTTCGGAGGGCACCAACCTGGAGAACTACACTGGTTAATTAGACCCTTCACCAACCTGTAGGAAGTGTTTCTTTGACAGGCAGGGCCGACACCTTGCGTTACCGGCACACCCTGCTCACTTTTGTGGGCGTGCTTACGGCGTTTCTGCTCATGGGGGACGCTTTGCTGGTCGCGCAGCAACGGAAGGAGTTCCTCAATGCCGCTCGCATCTATGCCGTTCACGAGCTGAGGCTGTTGGGGACGTGGACCGCTACCGCCGATGATGTCTCGACCATACGCCCCGCGCTGCACGATTGGGCACGTCAAAATCCAGCGATTGTGAGCTTCAGTATTCGCGATGAAGAAACCGAGCTACTGGCCTACAGCCGCAAACGACCGGCCCGTTACACCTTTGAGGTGGAACACACAATGACCGTCTCCGCCGGCCAAACCCTGCAAATGACCATGAATCGGGACTTCACCCGTATCGAGGAGATTATCGATAAGGTCCGCCTTCAACTTATCGCCGGGTCGACGATCTTTATTGCGGTGCTGGGCACCTTTCTCTGGAGCACGGTCCGCCGAATGGCTCTGCTCCCCATGCGGCAGTATGAGGATGAGCTTCACATGCACCGCTATCGGCTCGAGCGACTGGTCCAGGAGAGGACCGCTGAGCTCACCGCCACCAATCGCAACCTGCAGAACGAGGTAGAAGAGAGGAGGCAGGCGGAAAACCGGTTGCGTCTATCGACTGAACGGCTGAAGGTGCTTCGAGAGGTGGACCAGGCGATTCTTGCCGCCCAATCGCTGCCCGAAATCGCCGAAGGTGCCCTTTCCCACATCGGCGATTTATTGCCATGCAATCGCATCATTATTACCCTCTTCGACCTGAAAAAAGCGGAAGCCGAAATCCTGGCCCTACGCACGGATGAACTTACGCGGCTGCGCATCGGAGATCGTCTGCCCATTGATGTAAAAAGGATCCCCGACTCCATCCGGAATGGTGAGCCGTTCGTAGTGGCGGAGTTGAAGAGCCTGGAACAGCTTTCGGTCATGGAGCAAGTCCTTGCGGATGAGGGGGCCCGGGCTTATGCCATCGTCCCTATCACCTATCGCGAAGAACTGCTTGGCGCACTGCACCTTGCGGCTCCTGATGCGGGAGTCTGCAACGGCGAATCGCTGGATGTTGCCGTCGAAGCCGCCAATGTACTGGCACTGGCCATAGAGCAGGTTCGGCTCAATGAGCAGGTCCAGCGGCACGCGGAGGAGATGGAGTATCGCGTTCAGGAACGTACCAGGGAACTGCGGGAAGCCCAAAACGAGATCGAGGCCTTCACCTATTCCGTCTCCCATGACCTGCGAGGTCACCTCTGGACCGTGCAGGGATTCGCCGACCTTCTCGTTGAGAAATATGGTGATCGCCTCAATGAGGAGGGTACCGACTACCTCCATAGCATCCGCGATGCAGCGCGTATCATGACCGTGCTGATCCAGGACCTACTGACTTACAGCCATATCAATCGCATCGAAATGCAGCTGATACCGGTCAGCCTCGACCGTGCGGTAACCGATACGTTATCGGCGTTGAAACGGCGGCTCCGGAACAAAGGGGCAAAAGTTACCGTGGACACTCCTTTGGGTGAGGCCAGGGGACACTATCCGACTCTGGTTCAGGTACTCTCCAATCTCCTGGATAACGCCATTACCTACGTCGAGAAAGGCATTTCTCCGCGGGTACGAATCTTCAGCGAACGGCGGGGCGACCGGGTTCGGCTCTGGATAGAGGACAATGGTGTGGGAATCCCTGCCGAGCAGCGTGAGCGGATCTTCCAAGTCTTCAAGCGGCTACACCCGGAAGAGGCCTATCCCGGCACCGGCCTCGGGCTGGCTATCGTGCAGCGCGGCGTATTCCGCATGGGCGGTACGGTTGGCGTCGAAGAGCGCGAAG
Organism: Thiohalomonas denitrificans; assembly: GCF_016841685.1. Lineage (GTDB taxonomy): Bacteria > Pseudomonadota > Gammaproteobacteria > Thiohalomonadales > Thiohalomonadaceae > Thiohalomonas > Thiohalomonas denitrificans_A. Next base: position 96,626 of record NZ_JAENYR010000001.1, on the reverse strand, counting down.
GGGGTGGCAGCCGATTCTGGATCGAACTACCGGCATAAGGCCCCGCTTCCGCAGAGACCGGTGCAATTTTCACTCTTTCTTGCTGACCAGGTTCTCGCGCATCATATTCATGAACAGCTCGCCTTGCTCCCGGGCATCATCCAGGGCCACGTGAGTATGGGCCTGCGGCGAAAACCAGCGTTTGGGGAGATAATTCTTTCCGGCATGGCGAAAATCTTTTTTGCGCATCCCCATCGCATAGGAGCGCATATCAATGCCGTGTTCGGAAAAGGTGCGTTTACCGGTAAAGTGAATCAGGTACCAGTAGATCCACATGAAATCCCACGTTGCCGGCCAAGCGACGAAGATCGGCGTACCCGGCAATCCCTCCACCCAGTCAGCAAACTCTTCCATCACCTCTTTCGGCGGGCGCGGCTCCCGCCGCGCCTCGGCCCATGCCTCGGGGAAGCCTTTCCACCACTCTTCGGTCGGCGGATACGGTACAGCACCCGGCAGTGTCTTCAGGTTGGCGCTGTACTCGCCCGCATCCTTACCCGCCTCGTCGTAGGCCACCGCACCAATGCTGAGCATGGAATGCGGACCCGGGATCGGTCCATCCGCCTCGATATCCACACTGACGTAAATCTCGGGTCTCTTAGCCATGCCTTCACTGCTTCCGTAAAAGGCCGCACAGTTAAACAGCCGATTGAAACCGAATCAAGCCGGCTACCGGTAAGTACAGGATATAGGGCACTTCGATTAATCCAACCCGGTTCTGGTCGCGGCAGGGTAAACGCATACTCACATTTTTGATGTCGGCGAGCGATATAAGTCCTTGATAGCAGGTACGCTGTGAATACATCCGTGTACGCTCGACGGCAGCATCCCTGCTGCCGACGACCTGCTATCAAGGACTTACACCGCTCGCTTCAAAGTATGCGGTTGCCCTGCTGGTCGCGGCTGTTTTGTCGCCGGCAAGGTGCAGCGAGTGATATGTGGTTATTTCACATGAGCGAGCTGCAACCCAGTCCAGCGGTCAAAACGGCCCCAAGCCCGAGGAGTCGGGGCCAAAGTCGCCGATCCCGGCGTTACGCCGCTTGACAAGGGAGCCATCCTTGCCTGCGCAGCACGCTTCAGGCACCCTCGCCTCCCCGACAGTGGACTACCCTTTGCTTTTAATTGCAGGATTTCCACCCTTTGCCGGGAAATTGGATCATGGCGTATAAAAGCCAGATTGTCGCCGGAGTGCTGCTGGTCGTTCTGACGATACCAGCCGTCGTGGCACAGACCGTCGAAAGTCAATCGGGTCCGATTCGGGTCGAAACGCTTGCCGAGGGCCTTGAACATCCCTGGGGTCTCGCCTTTCTGCCGGACCAGCGCATGCTGGTCACAGAACGGCCTGGACGGCTACGCATCGTGTCGCCCGCAGGAGACATCTCGGAGCCGGTTACCGGTATCCCGGAGGTGTTCGCACGGGGACAGGGGGGACTACTGGACGTTGCGCTGGATCCGGAATTCACATCCAATAAACTGGTCTACCTCAGTTTCGCTGAACCCGGGGAAGGGGGCGCTTCCACAGCCGTAGCACGCGGGCAGCTCGAGGATGTTGCGTTGAAAAACGTTGAGGTCGTCTTTCGCCAGCAACCGAAGGTCGAGGGCGGCAATCACTTCGGTTCGCGCCTCGCCTTTTCGACCGACGACAAGCTGTTCATCACCATGGGCGAGCGGTTTAAATTTGATCCGGCCCAGGATCTCTCCAACCACCTCGGAACCATTGCCCGCATCCACCCCGATGGTTCGGTGCCGGAAGACAATCCCTTCGTGGATCGGCAAGGAGCAGAGCCCGAGATTTGGTCCTACGGCCATCGCAACATCCAGGCCGCGGCCATCCATCCCGAAACCGGTCAACTCTGGGAGATCGAGCATGGACCGAAGGGCGGCGATGAGCTCAATATTGCCGAGGCCGGTCGCAACTACGGCTGGCCCCTGGTCAGTTGGGGCCGTCACTACGATGACCGCGATATCCCCAACCCGCCGACGCAGCCGAAACTGGCGCAGTCCATCTATCAATGGACGCCGGTGATCGCTCCCTCGGGCATGACATTCTACACCGGCGATCAGTTTCCCGAATGGCGGGGCAATATCCTCGTCGGCGGCCTGGTGGCCCAGGCTATCGTTCGTCTCAGTCAGGACGGTGAGGAGATCACCGAGGAGGAACGCATCAAACTGGGCGCCCGCATCCGGGATGTAGTTCAGGGAGCGGAGGGGGCCGTGTATGCCCTGACCAATCAGACCAACGGGAAAATCCTGCGACTCACACCGGAGGACTATCGTGACCGATAGGCATCAGCACCAAGGATCAACTCTGCGTCTCTGCGGTGAAGGCTTTTAATCGGTTCGGCACTCAGGCAGCACCCGGCGCCAACTTATCTCCGAGTCGGCCCGGCACACTCATAGCGGTTCGCTGAGTTCGACGTTCTGCGCGGCATCACCCTGCAACTCGACACGGTCGCCCATCGCGGGGTTCATGTAGATGGTACCCGCATCGTCGACCAGCATGACATAGCGGATACCCATCTGTTTTGCAATGCGGTGCCACTCCTTCGGCCCGGCGACGATCAGGGCAGTGGCAGCGGCGTCGGCTTCTGCCCCGTTATCGTGAATCACTGTTACCGAGGTGACATCCTCAACCGGCATGCCGGTACGCGGGTCGAGAATGTGCTGATAATTCACCCCTTGATACTCCCGATAGCGTTCATAGTTCCCTGAGGTGAAGACACTCTCGTCACCACCGATCTCGATGGCCGCCATCACGCCACCCCCTTGCGGGTGACGAACCCCGACCCGCCATGGCTTTTCGCCTTTGCTGCCGATGGCACGCAAATCACCGCCGGCGTTCACGATGGCGTTTTCGATGCCCCTATCGCGCAGGTGCCGAATGGCAAGGTCGACGGCGTAGCCCTTGGCGAAGGCACCGAAATCGAGCTGCACGGCGGGATTGTCGGAAGTGAGCACATGGCCGCTCAGGTGAACATCCTCCATGGACGGCGCCTGCTCCACCCATTCGGCGATTGCCTCATCAGCCGGCGGCGGACCACTTGGTGGCTTATCACTCTGAAAACCCCAAAGGGAGAGCAGGCCGCCGATCGCCGGGTTGAACAGACCCTCGCTACGCGACTCGAGCACTTTGGACTGTTCGATAATGGGCACCAGAGAGGGGATCACCTCCGTCGATTCACCACGGGCAATGGCCCGGTTAATGTCCACCAGCGGCCCCGGTTTCCAGGCATGCCAATCGTGGTGCATGCGCTGAAAGGCTTCATTGAGCTCGGTGATCGCAGCCTCGCCCTCTTCAGGCTGTACCTCCCAAAGGGTGACATTCACCAGGGTGCCGAAGACGTAGAGCTCATACTCCAGGGTCTCGGTTTCGGTACGCGAGCACGCGGTCAGGAGCACGGCTACCAGCAGGAAAAAGGCAGCCATTCTCAGGGGCGGCCGATTCAAATTCTGCACAGGGATTCTCTCGGAGTGAACAGTGGTGGCAAGTTAACGTCAAGACGGAGGAAAGTCGAGAGCGGACAGCCGCGATGGCCCTTTTTCACGGCTCACGCCGAGGCTCGGCGAACCACGCGGCGATCCGGGATAGTAAAGGAGAAAGTGGCACCTTCTCCTTGCCTTCCAGTGGCCCAAATTCTTCCACCGTGCCGCAGTACCACCCGCGATACCGTGGCCAGTCCAATGCCGGTACCCTCGTATTGCTGTGCGCCCTCCAGGCGCCGGAAAGGCTTGAAGAGTTCGTCCGCCTCGGACATATCGAACCCGCTGCCATTATCCCGCACAAAGAAGAATGTCTGCCCATTCTCTACTGAACGACCCACTTCGATCCGTGCAGGTTCCCGTTTCGCGGTGAATTTCCATGCATTATGGAGAAGATTCTGCATGAGCAGACGCAGGAGCGCCGGATCGCCGGTGACCCGAAGCCCCGGTTCGATATGAAGCTCGACCCTGCGCTTCGGATCCGCCGAAAGCAGCTCGTCCAGCAACTCCTCGGCCAGAGCACTCAGATCCACCGACTCCCGCCTGATCTCCCGGCGCGCTACTCGGGAGAGAGTGAGCATGCCATCGATCATCTGCGACATGCGTTCACTGGCGCAGCGGATACGCTCCAGATAACCTCGACCGTCCTCATCCAGCCGCTCCCGATAATCCTCCATGAGCATCTGACTGAATCCATTGAGGGCGCGAAGCGGCGCGCGCAAATCATGGGAAATGGAATAGCTGAACGACTCCAGCTCCTGATTGACTGCGCTCAACTCCGCGGTCCGCTCTGTGACGAGCCGCTCAAGGTTGTCGCGGTACTGACGAAGCTCCTCCTCCATCTCCTTGCGTTCGGCGATATTCTGGATCACGAATACGGTACCGGCTTGACCGTCTTCCCCCTTCAGCGAAGCCGCCGAAGCCACCACTGGCACCCACTCACCGTCCCCGGCCTTTAAAGAACACTCCCGATAGGCATAAGTGGAAGTCGCCTCGAAAACGGACCGGCACTCTGCCGATCCGTTGAGCAACTCATCGATGGATCGTCCAATGAGCCCATCTTCCTCGAAACCGAAGCTGTCTCGTATGGCCCGGTTGGTGAGCCGGATGCGCCGTTGCGCATCGGTGACCAGCAGGGTTTCATGGAGGCTGTGGATAATGGCGCCAAGATAGTCTTTCGATACGGTCGTCGCCCTGAGACTCGCCTGCATGGCGGCAAGGGCCCTGGCGAGGTCACCGACTTCGTCCCCGCGATCCACATCGATCGTGGCCGGCTGCGCCTGCCCGATGCGTTTCGCCGTAGCGGCCAGTCTGAGAATGGGATCCGTCAGGCGCCTGCCCAGTTGCACCGCCACCAGTACACCGCCGACCAGCAGTGCCGAAGTAATAAGGGCGATGGCAATCAATTCTTCCCGCAAGGTCTCCAGACGTAACGCAGTAAGCTGGTCCCTCATCTCCGACAGGCGAGCGGTCATCATTTTCTTGGAAAAGCCGATCCAGAGCCCGCCGAGGAGCTCCCTCCCCCCGGCATTCTGCCCCACAGCGGTTGTTACCACGGGTACGGCTACATCGATGGTTCCGTTGCGGTGGCGAACGATCGGCTCGCGATCCTCAAGGACCCCGAGGGCGAACGACTCGGGCAGAGGCTCGCCAAACGATGGCGCATTCTGTCGTAACCCATCCAGGACGGCCCGTCCCCGCTCATCGAACAGAACCAGGTACTCGACGCTGTAATGTTGACGGGCGTCCTGCAGCACCTCGTGCATGCGTTCAATGCTCTGGCGTGAATAGGGGCTGGCCACGTTTCCGGCGACCAGGTGCGCAAACTCCAGGCCGTGGTTACGTAACTGGGACTCCCCCAATTCGCTGAGTGTCTGCATTCCAGCCCGGGACAGATTCTCCAAGGCCTGCCGGAAGTGCCACATCAACCCGCTGGAGAGGACCAGTACGACGACGATAATGAGGCACGAAGTGGAAACGGCATACCGGGTACGCAGGCCTGGTCTCACCGTGTCTCCCCCCGCACTGACAACGGCTTTCCACTAGCCAAACACACTCCCCCTTCCTTGCGTCACATTTATTGGTTTGTTATCCCGTTCTTGCCAACATGGCGCGGCAAAACTCAAGCGTACCCTTAAGTCTAGACCGCACTGCGGCTTCTGCTAACCGGCGCCATCAGTCTGCACTTCCGAACGCTCCTCCCGCATCAACTGGACCAACTCCTCTGGCAAGAGTCCAATCACACGCCATCCCGCATCCGGCTCGGGCTCCCTGGTCTCGGTGAACACCCGTAACCGACCGGCCGGATCAATCGCAAACAGGGCTATGGCCCGTCCCCGGTAGAACTTTCGATACTCCGTCATCGAAAAATTTTCCGTCAAGGGCGTGGTGTGAATTTCACCACCCTGAGCCAACAGACTACTCAGCATCGGGAGCGTCACCTTTTCACGGAACAGCGTCGGGCAGGCGTAACGGGAGGCAGGCTCGCGCTTGTCCTTATCCTCGCCCTCCTCCGGCATGCGCAGGGCATACACGCGATTGGCTCCGAACTCACTCTTGAAGCGCAGACACGTCAATGCATTGAAGTCCGGACGGTGGCTCATGACCATCAGACGCCCGACCCCCACCAGATCAAGATGCCGGTCGGCATGTGCCGATATCGGATTACCGAAATAAGTCGGCAGACCTTCCATGCGAGCCTTGCCAATATCCTCCCAGTTGGCATCGGCCAGGATGACCGGAAACCCGTTCTCTTGCAGGGAGCTGCCCATGGCGCGGGCGACCCGGTGCGCCCCCACGATGAGGACCCCTTTGGGCTCCGGTTCTGAAACACCCAACAGATTGGCCACGGGACGGGCGGTAAGCCCCTGCAGCACTACGGTACCGATGATCACCATAAAAGCGAGCGGGGCCAGGAGTTCGGCACCGGGATAGCCGTCACTCTCCAGACGGAGCGCGAACGCAGCAGAAACGGCTGCCGCAACGATCCCTCTGGGAGCCACCCAGGCCAATACGGCCCTCTCCCGCCAGTTCAGCTTCGATCGCCAAGTGGACACCGCCACGGCCACCGGACGGGCAACGAAGAGCACAGCGGCAAGAAGCGCAAGGGCGGGATAGACAAAGTCCAGCAGCGGAGTCAGATCGAGACGGGCAGCCAAAAGGATGAAGAGCACCGATATCAGTACGACACTGAGACTCTCCTTGAAGTCGAGAATCTCCTCGGCAGGCACATCCCGCATGTTGGCGATGAAGGCTCCCATTACCGTTACCGCCAGCAGCCCGGTCTCTGCCTGCAACGAATTGGCCCCGGTAAAGACGGCCAGAACGAAAGCCAGCGTACCGACGTTGATCAAATAACCGGGAAACAGGTGGCGCCGCAGGACAAATCCCAGCAGTGCGGCACCCAGAAGCCCGGCCCCCAGACCAGCCCCTGCGCTGAGGGCGAAGGTGGTCAGGGGATCGGCGCTACGCCCCGAAATGATGTACTTGAAGACCAGAATCGCAAGGATTGCCCCGAACGGATCGATGATGATTCCTTCCCAGCGCAGCACCCGGGAAATATTGGCGTTGGGACGCATGGTTCTCAACAGCGGAATGATTACCGTCGGCCCGGTAACGGTCACAACAGCGCCGAAGAGAAGCGAAAGTGGCCAGTCGAAACCCATAAATGTGTAGGCAGCTGCCGACATGATGAGCCAATTGAACAACGCACCGACGCTGACCAGATTACGCACCACCGAGCCGAGGCCACCGGTAACCTCGTGAAGCTTGAGACGGAGCGCGCCCTCGAAAAGGATGATTGCCACCGAAAGAGAGGCCAGGGGGAACAGCAGGTCGCCGAGCAGGGCATCGGGGTCGACAATTCCGGTGACCGGCCCGAGTAGAATCCCTGCCAAAAGGAGAAGGAGAATGGCGGGCAGTTTCAGGTGCCACGCCGCCCATTGGCAAAGCACCCCCGTCACAACGACCCCGACCAGGATTACAGCGGATTCTTCAGCCATGCCGTGCCATCTCCCGATCGCTCGTAACTAACAAAAGGTACGCCGTGGAACGATGTCCCCCTACATCAACGCGACACTCTTGATTCGCGCATATACTCGCCTGCCTTCGCTCAGTCCAAGCACATCGGCAGAACGGCGGGTAATTCGTGCGATAATCGGCGGCGCCTGTTCATCATCAGGCTGCAGCAGGCGAACCAGCACCTGACCGGGAGCGGCATCTCCAACGGAACCCACCCGCGCGCTCCAGACATTGAGAATACTGCTGGCCCGATCCGGCACCAGGCCGATACTGATATCCCTGGCTGGCAGACGCACCCGCACCCGGCGCCCCATGGCAGCATTTATCTGTTTAACCCAAAGCCGGCCCCATGGGCTATCGAGACCGGTCAGGTGATACGGATAATCATGCTCCGCCACCACGGTATCAATAACGACACCGGCCTCCTCCGCCTCCGATGCTTCCAAATCGAATCGGGACAACACCTCGGCCAGCGGCCCCTGCGCGCTGATGCGGCCCTGCTCCATCCAGACCATGTAATCGGCGAGCCGGGCGACCTCCGTCAGGGAATGGCTGACGTAGACCACGGGAAGCGACAATTCACCATGGAGCCGCTCCAGATAGGGCAGGATCTCCTGCTTGCTACGCTCATCCAGAGCCGAGAGAGGCTCGTCCATCAGCAACAGCCTGGGGCTGGTCAGCAGTGCGCGGGCGATGGCGACCCGCTGGCGTTCACCACCGGATAGACTGACGGGATCTCGCGGCAGCAGCGGTTCAATACCAAGCAGTTCGACCGCCTGATCAAAGGCCACCCGCCGTTCCCTTCGGGCGATGCGCCTCCAGCCGAATTCCAGATTGCGTCGGACCGACAGATGGGGAAAAAGACTCGATTCCTGAAAGACATAACCGAGAGCCCGGCGATGTACGGGAAGGAAAACCTTACGGTCCTGCCACACCTCACCATTGACCTCCAGGCGCCCTTCCGCCCTTTCCAAGCCTGCGATACAGCGCAGCAGCGTCGTTTTACCCGATCCGGAGTGGCCAAACAGGGCCGTGATTCCGACACCCGGCCCCTCGAAGGCTGCCTCAAGGTTGAAGCCACCCAGGCGGGTTGCGAAACTCGCTTTCAGTCCACTCACGAGCGCCGTCTCCCAAGCCGCTGGTTGGCAAGATACAGCAGGTAGAGGACCACGAAAGCAAAACCGACCATGCCGGCCGACAGAGCGTGCGCCTTGCCGTATTCGAGCATCTCCACGTGGTCGTAAATGGCAACCGACAGGACTCTGGTCTCACCCGGTATATTGCCGCCAATCATCAACACCACCCCGAACTCCCCGACCGTATGGGCAAACCCCAGCACCGCCGCGGTCAGAAAACCGGGGCGGGCCAACGGCACGGCCACCGTCATGAAACGATCCCACGGCGAGGCTCGCAGGGTGGCAGCGACTTCCAGCGGTCGCTCACCCAGCGCTTCGAAGGCATTTTGCAGCGGCTGTACCACAAACGGCAGTGAATAGAACACCGAGGCCACTACCAGCCCCGCAAAGGTAAACGGCAGCGTTCCCAGGCCCAGGGCCCGGGTCAACTCCCCCACCGGTCCATCAGGCCCCAGCAATAACAATAAATAGAAGCCCAATACCGTCGGCGGCAGCACCAGCGGCAGTGCTACCACGGCCCCAATCGGCTGTTTCAACCAGGAGCCGGTCCGCGCCAACCACCAGGCAATAGGCGTTCCCACGACTAATAGAATCAGCGTCGTCGCCGAAGCCAACTGCAACGTCAGCCAAACAGGGGTCCAGTCGAAATCCACCTTTTACCTAATCTGAAAAACTGCGCAAGGGCCGCGCACTATCGTAGCCCAGGCCCTCAATGATTTTGCGGACTTCGTCGCTCTTGATGTAAGCAATAAAGGCTTGAACCGCCGGGTCACTTTTACCGCGTTCGAGAAGAACCGCCTGCTGTCGGATGGGCTGGTAGAGTTCCGGGCCGATATCCCACCAGGAACCCCTCTCCGCCTCGGGCAGTGCCAACACCTGAGATCGGGCGACAAAGCCCAACTGGGCATTTCGCGTGGCCACAAACTGGAACGTCTGGGCGATGCTGTCGCCGCGAACAACCTTACTTCGAAGTCCTTCCCAGAGGTCCAGATTTTCAAGCACCTGCCGGGCAGCCAGCCCATAGGGTGCCGTTGCCGGGTTGGCTAGCGCCAGTTTACGGAAATCGCTGGATCCGAGAACATTTCCCCGAGGGTCCACCCTGTCTTCATCAGGACTCCACAGGACCAGTCTCCCCCCCGCGTAGGTGAAACGACTCCCTTTGACGGCCACCCCCTCCTTTTCCAGGCGCGCCGGGCGGACACTATCGGCGGCGAGAAAGACTTCAAAAGGGGCACCGTTGACAATTTGTGCATAAAGCTTGCCGGTGGAGCCGAAACTGGCTTTCACCCGATGCCCGGTGGCAGCCTCAAACTCTGCGGCGATGATCCGGGAGGCACCGGTAAAGTTGGCAGCTACCGCTACCGAGACCTCGCCCGCTCGGGCAGTGCCGAAGACGGCACAGAGTAAAGCAATGCCAAACCAACAGAGTTTGGCTTTCTTTCCGGTTTCTCTCAGAGCTTTTGCATTCATATTAGGATAGGGGATAGGAACTGAAGACCGGGTTAAGGGCCAGGCTGTATGGCCATTGCACCCTATTGTGCCATTTTCAGCTTCGGGGCGGAAAAAAACCGGAATACCGGCAAGAGATCATGGTCTACCGGTAAGTCAGCAAAGCTTGACCGGAAGCCTATGTGAATCACCGAGTGGTCCTGTAGGTCGGTTTCAACCCGACGGCATGATCGGCTGAAGCTCGACCATACCTTCCAACTACCCGATCACCGTCTGTAGTTCGACCTTCCGGCCGACGCCGTCTCGGGCTAAAGCCCAACCTATATAGAGGGTTGCGCATTGTGTATCGACCGGAGTGTGGGACTAGTGTCCTAATTTAACGAAAATGAGCGAGAAATCCGGCCAATTCAGGGCTTGGCCGCACGACTCCATGGATGGAGGAGTTAGAGCAAAGCACCGCCAGTAGAGAATGTCTGGAACGTATTCTGAGGAGCTCGATCCGAGCAGGTCAGTCTATTCTCCGACAGGCTTAGTAGACGGGATCCAGGTGCCTCCGCCCTTTCGAGACGACGACCAGATCGGAGGCTTGATCGATGTAATAATTGGCCTCATCGGCCTTCCTATCAAACCCGATTCGAGTGTTTTCATCAATGATGTTGTAGCGATCGACGATCACGTTTCTAAGACGGCTACCCCTTTTAATCATCACATAATCCATAATGATGCAACCCTCCAGTTCGACATCATCCTCGATGACCACTTCCCGACGCACAATGCTGTTTTTGATACTTCCACCATAAACAATGGCTCCTGCACCAATGCTACTGTCTTCCACTCGGCCCTTGATGATCCTGGCGGTAGGCCCGTCGTAATGGCTGGAGCGGATGGGCCAGAACGGATTGAAGAGATCGAATCGCGGTTGCGAACCCAACAGATCCTGATGGGCGTGCCAGTAGGCGCGTATGCTCCCCACGTCTCGCCAATAAGCGCGCTCTTCGTACTCCTTGACGCCGGGAACCCGATTGCTGGAAAAGTCATATGCATAGACCTTTTTATCGCCGAGCAGACGCGGAATAACATCTCTTCCAAAGTCTTTTTCCCCCCTCCTGTGTGCCTCCTCGAGGGCCTGCACGAGGGCATCACGACTGAAGAGATAGTTACCCATGGACGCGAATGCACGGTTTTTATCGCCGGGCATGGGCCTGGCGGTCTTGGGCTTTTCCTGAAACCTGCTAATCCGGCTCTTCTCGTCCGTTTCGATGATTCCAAAGGCACTCACCTCGGTGAGGGGTACCGGCAATGCGGCGACGCTCACATCGGCGCACATTTCCTGGTGAAAATGAACCATCGGCCGCAGATCCATTCGGTAGATGTGATCGGCACCAAACACCGCAACCAGATCGGGACGGTGCTTGTGGATCAGATTGAGGTTCTGGTACACCGCATCCGAGGTGCCCTGGAACCAATCGGCACCACCACGCATCTGCGGCGGGACGATGGTCACGAAGTGACCGGTAATCTGCGGTGATAACCCCCAACCCTTACGCACATGTTCTATCAGCGACTGGGACTTGTACTGCACCAGGAGGTAGATGGAGTAGATGTGTGAATTGATGAAATTACTGAGAACAAAATCAACGATTCGGTAGCGTCCGCCAAAGGGGACCGATGGCTTCGATCGTTCCTGCGTCAGCGGACTTAGGCGTGTACCCTCCCCGCCGGCGAGAACGATGGCCAGAACCTTGGCCGTCGTGCTCATGCCACCTCCTGTGACTCACGCCTTTCGTCGTTTCAATGATGGATACGCTTATGAATTCCCATCAGGACCCGAATGCCGTCGGCCACCCGTTTATCATCGCGTTCCACAAACAAACCTATGCCATCGTCGCTTCGGTGTACGACCAGAGCCTCAAAACGATAGGTCCGTTTTCCGCCAAGGCTCCGGTACTCCAGTTCGACATGGTCATCCCGGTCAAGATTGGGGGTGTTGGTCTGTAAAAACAGACCGTCGAGGCTGACGTTCCTGACCTTGCCACTTCCGGCCGGCACACCTTGCCGGTAGAGGAGCAGCTCAGCATCAGCTCCCATTCGGCGGCTTTCCCGATCATCCCACATAGGCAACTCCTCTACCGAGCAAGATAGACTTGGGGCTTCGGGTGTCAACGCCCCTTCAGCCGATCTGTCGAAGCTTACACTGGAAGTAACCCTCACAATTCTCGGAGTCGAGCTTATGGACATTCTCGTGATCAATGCCGGAAGCACTTCGGTAAAGCTGACTCGCTTCACAAATCACCAGCGAGTGCTTGAAGAGAAGTTCCCCGCCGATGCTCCCGCTGATAGAACTCTGCGCGCCTTTTGCGACAGCCAAATCCCGGAAGTTGTGGCGCATCGAGTGGTTCATGGCGGAGCCGACCTGTCGGAAACGGTCTTCATCAACGACTCCATCGCCGCTCAGATCGACCGGCTATCCAAACTTGCGCCTCTGCATAACCCGTTCGCCAGCCGCTGGATCGCCGCCTCTCGAAGGCTTTGGAAATCCGTTCCGGGGGCAGCAGTATTTGATACCGGATTTTTTGCAGACCTGCCCCCGGTAGCGGCGCACTATGCCCTCCCTCGCGATCTCAGCGAGCGTTACGGGATTCGGCGTTACGGGTTTCAGGGCATTGCTCACCAGGCGATGTGGCAGTCGTGGTGCGAAATTCATCCCGAGCTCGAGCGTGGCGGTCGTCTGATATCGCTCCAGCTCGGAGGCGGGGCTTCTGCGGCCGCCATCGATCAGGGACGCCCGATTGACACTTCGATGGGTTTCTCACCGCTAGAAGGATTAATCATGGCGACGCGAAGCGGCGATCTCGATCCGGGGATTATCCTGTTTTTGGTACGTAAGCTGGGTGATGGCGCCGCGGATATCGATACGGTTGAAAAAATACTGAACCGGGAGTCGGGGCTTTTGGGCCTTTCGGGAGGCCGCACTGCTGACATGAAGGAACTGCTGAGCCACCCTTCCGTCCTCGCCCGAGAGGCGGTTTCCGCTTACTGCTATCGGGCCAAAAAGTACGTCGGGGCCTACCTCGCTGCATTGGGCGGCGCGGACGGAATAGTGTTTGGTGGTGGAGTGGGTGAAAACGCAGCATGGGTTCGAAGCCGCATACTGGAGGGACTGGAGCCGTTCGGGATCCATCTCGACACCAATCGAAACGACACCCACTCGGACTCCCCGGTTCAAATCTCCACAACACGGAGTCCGATTGGCGTGTGGGTTCTGCCGGTCGACGAGGCCCTGGTAATCGCCCGAGAGGTGGAGGCACTGGCCGCAACCCGGTAAACGTAACGGAAATGCCCGTAGTCACAGCGCGTTCCATTCACTATTACTCATAAAGAGCGAACAACACATGGACAGGAGGCTCTGTATGGAAAAGAAACACCTTTCACTAATCATCGGGACGATTATGGGAATTTCCGTGGCCGCATCCGGTTCGGTTCTTGCCGCGGAAACGGATACCGAAAGCCCCTCCGAAACCGGCATGCAACCGGCTGCCCCGATGGAAAGCGATCAGCAGGCGGCAGGCGGGCAAGCCGATGCCCTGATGCAAATGCAGGTCAGCGAACTCAAAGGCAAACCGCTGGCTAGCCCCGATGGAACCAACCTCGGTGAAATCAGCGATATCGTCCAAAGTACTGAGGACCAAAGCCTGCACGCAGTGGTCGCGGTTGGCGGAATGCTCGGAGTCGGCCAAAACAGGGTCACCTATCCGGTGGAAGACCTCCAGCTGCGCGACGGTGAAATCGTTACCGCGACCCAAATGACCGAGGAGGACCTTGATCAGCGTACCGCCTATAACGCGGATGACTATGAATCCGTCAATGACAACCAGCGACTCGCCGAGGTGAGCGGTGAAGGGCCCTCCCCGGGTGCCGAAATTGCATCATTTGAAGAGATCGACCAGGATGGTGACGGCTACATCAGCCGTGAGGAGGCCCAGGAACAGGCCGATCTTGTCAACGCCTGGCAGAACGTGGACGTTGACTCGGATGACCAAATCAACGAAGCCGAATTCAGTGCCTTCGAAGCCGGATGGGAAGCAGCCAATCCGGAAACTCGACAGGAATCGGATACCGGCATGGATTCAGGTATGGGCGAGGACACCGGAATAACCGGTGACGAGTCCCCTCCGGAACAGCCTGAATAACCCGAGTACCCGGCCCGGATGCCCCGACCGGCAGTTCTGCCGGCCGGGTGCGCTTGCGCAGCTTCTAAAGATTCATTGAGGTAGTCTCGGCCGGCAGCTAGCTTTTTCCATAAACGCCTGTTCAGGGAGATATCCGTCATGACCTCCGCAGAAGAACTTCACCAGACCATGGCCGCTTTGGTACGTCCCGGAAAGGGTATCCTTGCGGCCGATGAGAGCACCCCCACGATCACCAAGCGTTTCAAGGCTGCGGGGATTGAGTCCACAGAGGAGACACGGCGGGCCTACCGCTCCCTGCTCCTGACCACCGCCGGCGTGGGTGACTACATTTCCGGCGTTATTCTTTTTGAAGAGACACTCGGACAGACGGACGGCTCCGGGCGTCCACTTCCCGAAGTGGCCATCAAACAGGGGATTGTTCCGGGTATCAAGGTGGACAAAGGCACCACCGGGTTGCCCGGTGCAGAGGGCGACAAAATCACCCAGGGCCTGGATGGGCTGAGAGAGCGGCTGGTCGGTTACAAGCAGCAAGGCGCACGATTTGCCAAGTGGCGCGAGGTGTACGGCATCACGCCGCAGAATCCGACCGCACTTGGCATCGAAGCCAATGCCGAAGTGCTGGCCCGCTACGCTGCGGTATGTCAGGCCGAAGGCATTGTGCCCATCGTCGAGCCCGAGGTATTGCTTGATGGCGACCACGACATCGAACGCTGTGCCGAGGTCAGCGAAGCGGTCCTGCACGAGGTATTCCATGCGCTGCAGCGACACCGGGTTGGTCTGGAATTGATGCTCCTCAAGCCGAGCATGGTCTTGCCGGGCAAATCAAGCACCCGGCAGGCCGAGCCGCACGAGGTGGCTGAATGGACCATAAAGGTTCTGCGGCGAACAGTCCCGGCGGCAGTACAAAGTATCAACTTTCTTTCCGGTGGCCAGACCCCGGCTCAGGCGACAGCCAATCTCAATGCCATGAACCGGGATTTCACCGGTCAGCCGTGGGCATTGAGCTTTTCATTCGCCCGCGCGCTTCAAGAACCGGCCATGGCATCCTGGGGCGGTCGGCCGGATACCGTCGCAGATGCGCAACAGGCATTCTATGACCGGGCCCGACTGGCCGCGGATGCCTCACGCGGCGAATACGATCCAGCCATGGATGCCTGACCCGCGGACGATTCACTGCAATGGCCAGGGCAACCGCATACTTTGAAGCGAGCGGTGTAAGCCCTTGATAGCAGGTCGTCGGCAGCACGCCGCCAGGGATGGCGGTGTTAGACAATGCAGGAGCACACTTGTCGAGGGATGCTGCCCTCGAGCGTACACGGATGAAAGATGATTGCTCCTGCATTTCACTTCCTACATCCCTGTAGGTCGTATTCACAGCGTACCTGCTATCACGGACTTAGTTCGCTCGCCGGCATCAAAAAGGAGTATGCGTTTACCCTGCTGCAATGGCGTGGAGAGAGTGGAAATGAGCACATTGACTTTCACTACATGAGCGCAGAGGAAGAGAATCAACTGATGGATCCTTCCTCTGCGTACTCCGCGCCTCTGCTGTGGGTGGTTTTCCCGGCACCCGGGTCCGGCCGACCCGAACGATCGGGGTTGAATTTCATCTGTTCAGGTACCTAAGGAGAACGCCCTTATGAATCCGCTACGGCAACTGCACGACTACGGGCAGAGCTATTGGCTCGATAACCTGACCCGCGCCATGATCAATACTGGCCAACTGGAACGGCGGGTGCGTGAGGATGGACTGCGGGGGGTCACGTCAAATCCGGCGATATTCCATAAGGCGATCAGTGGGCATGAAGGAGGCTACGACGACCAAATCCGGGATCTGGCCCGCTCCGGGTTTTCGACCAGCGAGATCTATGAGCGTGTGGTCACACGGGACATTCGCGACGCCTGCGACATTTTGCGTCCGGTTTACGATCGCAGCAGTGAACGCGAAGGGTTTGTGAGCCTCGAGGTTTCACCGCATCTGGCTAATGAAACCCGGGCTTCCATCGAAGACGCACGCCGACTCCATGCTACCGTGGATCGACCCAACCTGATGATCAAGATCCCGGGTACGCAAGCGGGGCTCGGCGCCATAGAGGAACTCCTGTTCGAGGGCATCGACATCAATGTCACCCTGCTGTTTTCGATTAGCACCTATGAAAAGGTAGCCGAGACGTACTTGCGGGCCCTCGAGCGACGTATGGAAGCGGGCCGCTCTGTTCATGATGTCAATTCAGTGGCCAGTTTCTTCCTGAGCCGGATCGATACCCTGGTCGACAAGCAGCTCGAATCCCTCATCGATCCGGAGGTGCCTGGCCAAACCGCCGATCCACGTCCTGTCGACCTGCTGGGCAGGACCGCCATCGCCAACGCCAAGCTGGCTTACCGCCGGTTTCAGTCACTACTGGAAACCGGGCGCTGGCAGGCGCTGGCCCAAAAAGGTGCTCATCCCCAGAAAATGCTCTGGGCCAGCACCAGCACCAAGAACCCGCACTATAGCGATGTCATGTACGTAGAGCCGCTGATCGGGCCATACACCATCAACACCATGCCCAACGAGACGATTGCAGCCTTCGCCGACCACGGACGTGTTGAAAACAGGATCGAAAGCGATAGGGAAGAGGCTGAACAGGTCCTGAAGGAGCTCGAAAAACTGGGCATCGACTTCGACGCCGTTACCCACCAGCTGCTGGACGAAGGCATTCGCAAGTTCGTCGATCCATTCGATGCCCTGATGGAGCTCATTGACGAGAAGAGCCGGGCGCTGGCCTCTTAACAGACCCGGACCCCTGAACTATCCGGGTTAATACATGCGGTGCCGGAACAGCCAGCCGGCCAGCGCCATGCTGGTCAGCCCGATTACGGCCATGGGCCAGAACTGGGGAATCAGCGCCTCGAAGGAAGCACCTTCCAGAAAGGTGCTGCGTAGTATTACCATGAAGTAACGCAGCGGATTGACCAGGGTGACCGCCTGCACCGCCTGGGGCATGTTAGCGATGGGGGTTGCGAACCCGGAGAGGATGATGGCGGGCACCATGAACAGAAAAGCACCCAGCAGCCCCTGCTGCTGCGTGACCGAGAGCGAAGAGATCATCAGTCCGACGCCTACCGCCGAGAGAAGGAATAGCACAAGACCGGTGTACAGCGTAAGAACGGTACTTCGAAACGGTACCTCGAACCACAGAAGCGCCACGCTGATCACCACCGCGGCCTCACTCAGCCCGATGAGAAAGCCCGGCGTCGCCTTCCCGATGAGGATCTCCACCGGACGCAGGGGTGTCACCAGCAACTGATCAAACGTCCCCTGTTCCCGCTCACGGGCAACCGAAAGGGCCGTCACCAGCAGGGTGACCACCAGCGTCAGCAGGCCCACGATCCCCGGAACGATGAACCAGCGGCTCTCCAGATTAGGGTTGTACCATGCGCGAACGATCAGCTCCGCCGGCGCACCCGCGGCCCCCCGCTCCGCCAATACCCGGTCATTGAAGTCGCGGATGATGGTGCGGGCATAATTGAGGGCAATCATCGCCGTATTCGAGTTGCGGCCATCGATAATCACCTGCACCTTGGCCGGTTCCCCCTTCAACAGCTCATCAGTGAAGCGGGGACCGATACGCAGCACCAGTAATACCTCTCGCGACTCGACCCGCGGTGCGATCTCCCGATCGGCATTCAGTACCGCCACTTTGTTGAAAGTCGGCGAACCATCAAAAGCCGACACCAGATCGCGGGAGTAGCTGCCGCGATCCTGGTTATAGACGGCAAACGAGACATCGTTGAGATCGAAAGTGGCGGCATAGCCGAATACCACCAGCTGAATCAAAGGCGGACCGATGACGACGAAACGGCTCTTGGGGTCCTTGAGAATCGCCAGGAATTCCTTTCGGACCAACGCCAGAATCCGCAGCCAGGAGAGCATCACTCCAACCTCTTTCGGGAGCGACTCCGGCTCAAACCCAGAAACAATACGGCCATGCCCATCAGCGCCAGCGCGTTGGGAACGATGACCGACCAGATATCGCCAGCCAGGAAAACGCTCTGCAGGATCGCCACGAAATAACGGGCGGCAATGGCATAGGTGAGCCCTTCGATAAACCAGGGCATGCTGTTGATGTCGAAGATAAACCCCGAGAGAATGAATGCCGGCAGAAACGTGGTAAGGATCGCCACCTGCCCGGCGACGAACTGGGTCCTCGCGGTAATCGAAATCAGCAGTCCCATTCCCAACGCTACCAACAGGAAGAGCGAAGCGGCGGCGAAAAGGACGCCGAAAGAGCCACGCAGAGGCACTTCGAAGAGCCAGACCGCCATGGCCACCGACAACAACATACCGCCGGTCCCGAGGATGAAGTAGGGAATCAACTTTCCCAGCAGGATCTCGGTCATGGAGACAGGCGTGACAAGGAGTGCCTCCATGGTGCCCCTCTCCCATTCGCGCGCCATCACCAGCGCGGTGAGCAGTGCACCGATAAGGGTCATGATGATCGCTACCAGCCCGGGCACCAAAAAGTTGCGACTCCTCACCTCGGGATTGAACCAGATCCGCTGCTCCACTTCGACGGGTATGTCCAGTTGCTGCCCCGCCTGTTCGGCCCTGTGCTGAAGCCAGTTCAGCCAGCTGCCCTGCACATACCCGGAGACCAGCTCTGCCGTATTGGCATCGACCCCGTTGAGGATGAGCTGGATGGGTGCCGGCCCCGGACTGCCGATCCTCTCGGCAAAATCGGCCTGCATGCGGATGATGCCATCCACCTCACGGGCCCGAAGCGCTGTCACGGCCTCTCGCATATCGACGTATTCCCGGGCATCGAAATAGCGCGAGTGACGGAATTCTGCCGCAAAGCTGACCGCCTCACCGCCGAATGCCTCCATCACCACGGCGATCGGGACCTCCTCGGCGTCGAGCGAAACCCCATAGCCAAACAGCAGCAGCAAAAACACCGGCATCACGAAGGCGATAGAGATGCTGCTGGGGTCGCGGACGATTTGCAGGAACTCCTTGCGCATCAGTCCACGCAGCCGCATGACGCCTCCGCCCCTCACCTCTCCGTATCCTGATGTTCGATGAGCGCGATAAAGGCCTCCTCCAGCGACGGTTCACGACCCTGCGGAGCCACACTGCCCTTGATCTCGTCCGGCGTACCCAACTCGAGAATCTCGCCCGCCGCCATAATGGCGAGCCGGTCGCAGTACTCCGCCTCTTCCATAAAGTGCGTAGTGACCATCACCGTGACATTGGCCTCCGCCAGCGCATTGATACGAAGCCAGAATTCACGACGCGCCAGCGGATCCACACCCGAAGTGGGCTCGTCCAGAAACAGAATATCCGGTTCGTGCATCAGGGCGCAGGCCATTGCCAGCCGCTGCTTGTGACCCAGCGACAGGTCGTCACTCGATGAGCCACGCAGCGCCTCCAACTCGAACTGCTCCAGTGCCCAGCGGATCCGCTCATCACGACGTTTACGGCGCAGGCCGTAACTGCGGGCGAAAAAATCCAGATTCTGTTCGACGCTCAGGATGCCGTAGAGTGAAAATTTCTGGGACATGTAACCGATTCGGGCCCGCGCCTCGGCTGCGGCATGGCGCAGGTCGACACCGGCCACCCGCAGTGTTCCCCCACTGGGGGGCAGCAGGCCGCACAGCATCCGGAACGTGGTCGACTTGCCGGCCCCGTTGGCGCCTAACAGACCAAACACCTCACCACGGTGCACAGAGAACGAGAGTCCCTTGACGGCATAGAAATCGCCGAAGCGCCGGGTCAAATCCCGCACCGTAATCACTGCATCGTCACCGCGCACCTCTATCGTGTGCTGCTGCATGTCGGGAAGCGAGGGTGCGCCACGGCGCTCCCGCAGCAGGGCAACAAAACTGTCCTCAAACCGCGGTGGCACTGGCTGAAAAACGCCCTCCTCCCTCAACCCCCGGGGGTCACTGCCGGATTCGAGCACCAGCCGTACCTGACCACCGGCGACCACCACGTCGGTGACCTCCGCCCGCCCCTGCAGGCGTGACTGGACCTGCCTGCCCGGCTCCCCGCTCTGCAGCCGGTAGGTCCGCCCCCGCAGCTGACTACTGAAGGAATCCGGGCTGCCCTCTCCCAACACTTCACCTTCGTGTAGCAACACCACCCGGCTGCAGCGTTCCGCCTCATCCAGATAGGCGGTGCTAAGCAACACGGTGAGCCCCTCATCCCGCACCAGCCGGTCAATAATGGCCCACAGTTCACGCCGTGAGACCGGGTCGACGCCAACGGTGGGCTCATCCAGGATCAGCGCGCGAGGCGAACGCACCAGCGTGCACGCCAGCCCCAGCTTCTGCTTCATACCGCCGGAAAGCCGACCGGCCAGGCGCGCGGTGAATTCACCAAGGCCGGTCATGCGCATCAGTTCCCGGTAACTCCCCTCCCGCTGGTCCGCCGGAACGCCCTGGAGGTCCGCATAGAGGTCGAGGTTTTCCTGGACCGTGAGGTCTTCATAGAGACCAAATCGCTGCGGCATGTAACCCAGTGCCGCCTGTACGGCCAGAGCATCCCCTGTGGCGTTCATCTCCAGCACGTGAATCTCGCCCCGATCGGGTGCCAGCAAGCCGGCGGCGAGACGCATCAGCGTCGTCTTGCCCGCTCCATCCGGTCCTACCAGACCGGTAACGCTCCCGCTCTCGGCGGCAAAGCTGACGCCGTTCAGGGCCTTGGTCTCTTTACCGCGCGCGGCGAAGCTCTTGTGTACCTCGGAAAACCGCACTGCCGGAACGGCTCTGGCGGAGGTCACCGGCTTTCACCGCACTCATGGGGGCCCTGGGGCGAATTCCCCGAGAGCGGAATATGCACCTCCGCCGGCATCCCCAGCCGCAACTCCCCCTCGGGAGTGCAAACGATAATGCGCACCTGGTAAACCAGACGGGTGCGCACCTCTTCGGTCTGTACCGATTTGGGAGTGAACTGGGCAGTGGGCGAGATGTAGCCGACCCAGCCGCGGTAACGCTTGCCGGGGAAAGTATCGGTGACGACCCAGGCGCCCATCCCGGTCTGCACAAGCCCCAGGTGCGGCTCCGGCAGATAGGCACGGACCCACAACGGGCTATCTATCGCCACCGTATAGACGGGTCGTTGGGGGAAGGCCATCTCCCCCGCCTCCAGAATACGGTCCCGGACCACGCCTGCAACCGGTGACTCCAAGGTGGCCTCCGCCAGGTCGAGTTCGGCCAGCGCGACTTCCGCCTCCAATGCCCCTAGCGTGGCCCGAGCCGCCTCGATGTCCTCCTCTCGCGGACCCTTCTCGGCCAGCTGCAACGATTCCCGAGCGGCACGCAGTTGTGCCTCGGCCGCGTCCCGGGCGGTTTTCGCCTCATCCACCTGCTCCTCTGAGGTCAGGTTGCGCTCAAGCAGGTTTTGCAGGCGAGAATAGGTACGTCGTGCGTTATCCGCCCGAGCCTGCGCCGCCTCGACCTCTGCGCGTGCCCGCCGAATCTCTTCCGGTCGCGTCCCCGCCTCCAGCGCGGCAAGCTGCGCCTGCTGGGACGTCATCCGCGCATCGGCACGCTTGAGCAAGCGCTCAAGGCGAACCATCTCCAGGGACCCTAACAATTGACCCACCTCAACGCGATCGCCTTCTTCCACATGCAGGGCGGCGATACGCTCGCTGCTTTTGAAAGCCACCGTCACCTCGCGGATATCGATATTGCCGTAGAGGGTCAGACGTTCACCCGGACCCTCCCCCTGGTCGGATCCGTGCCACACAACCATCACCGCGATCACAACCGTGATCCCGATTAGTGCGATCAGGAGCGCCTTGCGCATGACTCTATTCCTCCTGCCGACAGCGGGATTCGGCAGAATGCGTGGAGGGAATACTCTACCAGCCCCCAAACAGATCGGGTACGCTGCATGCGCATGCGCACAGAACGGGCAAATGGATGCCTGAAGAGGCTACCGAAGCCCGGCAGGACCGTGCATGACCGATTCATTGGAGTTTTTCCTTCCGTGCCTGCGTGGGTTTCTTCTCTATGCTTAGTTTTTGAAATATTCTTCCTAACGGTAGGAGACCTTTCATGTTGCTGCACGGGACCCGAAACGTCATTGCTGTGGAAAGCCTTTACCAGGATCCGGAGCTGAGCTATCCCGGTTACCGGCTTCTGGAGTCGGGCGCCGATGTGCTCGTCCCGGAAAACGGCGAGGAGCGCTGAGGCAGCGGCAAATGGGTACCCTTGCACCCCTGTTCAAGTCCATAGAAGCGATCGGCGATCAACCCGCACTTGTGACTTTCGACAGCGGTAAAAAGGAGGTTCTGTCGGGCCACGAATTCACGCGCGCAATCGAATCCGAAGCGACCCGCCTCATCAGTAATCACGGTGCCGGCCCCGACCGGCGTTTTGGGGTTTTCGCGGCGCCATCGGCACGTTCGGTGATCGCCAGCCTGGCCGTTCTGCGCAGTGGTGCCACTCTGGTACCGGTCGACACACAGTTCACCGATGCAACACTGACGTCTGTTCTGGACGATGCCGATTTGACTGGCGCCTGGTGCGACGCCCGTCGCTGTTCACGCCTGGAGGCATTACGGCCGGCCATGAGCCGATTGCCGGTGGAGGCGCTCGGATCCGAGGCTGGTGGTGACTTCCCTGCCCGCACACCGGAAAATCCCGCTGCGCTTTTCTATACCTCGGGCACGACAGGCGCCCCCAAAGGGGTTCCCCTGTCGGAGCGTAACCTTGCTTACCAGTTCGAGGTCTTAAGGAATTCCGGCCTGGTCGGCCCCGGTGACCGCCTCCTGCTGCCGCTACCCCTGCACCATGTCTATCCTTTGGTGATCGGTGTTCTGGCACCTCTGGCGCTGGGTCTGAGTGTGATCCTTCCGCGCTCCCTCACCGGGCGCGAGGTGCTACACGCCGCAGCAGAGGGCGAAGCTACGGTGATGATTGGCGTCCCGCGGCTCTACCGGGCCCTTCTTGAGGGCCTGGAGCGACGTGGAGGTGTGTTGTTCAGGGTGGCTGGCGAAATCTGCTACCGCATTCGTTCGACCACCGGCATTTCTGCCGGTCGCCTGTTATTGGCGCCGGTGCATCGCCGTGTGGGTCCTCAACTCAGACTATTCGCCAGCGGTGGGGCTCCCTTGAGCCCTGAAACCGCTCTGCGCCTGGAGGGCCTGGGGTGGGAAGTCGCGATCGGGTATGGGCTCACGGAGACCTCCCCTCTGGTCACCATCAATCCCGGGCGTTCGCCTCACCCCGAGAGTGTCGGGTTCGCCCTGCCCGAGACCGAGCTGCGGGTCATCGAGGACGAACTGCAGGTTCGGGGGCCGGGCGTGTTTGCAGGCTACCGCCACCTCCCCGACAAAACCCGGGAAGCCTTCGCCGCAGGAGGGTGGTTCCGGACCGGTGACCTGGCCTATATGGATGAGGAGGGATACGTCTACATCACCGGCCGGGCCTCTACAGTACTGGTCACCGAGGGCGGGAAGAATGTCCAGCCGGACGAGGTGGAGGCTGCCTACGAAAGCCACCCGGCCATTCGGGAGATTGCCGTTCTCCAGGAGGAGAATCGGCTCGTTGCAGTCGTGGTTCCCGAGACCGCTGCGCTTTATGATGGCGGCGACAGCGAAGAGGTGCTGCGTGGAGCAATCAACCGCATTTCAGGTCAGCTTCCCTCCTACCAGCGTATTGCAGACTTCGCCATCACCCGTGAGCCCCTGCCCCGTACCCGCCTGGGCAAACTGCGTCGGCACTTGCTGCAGGAGCTTTACCGGCAGGCGCGTGAGGGCCTGGCGGAACCCGTAGCCCGGCCGATGACGCCTGAAGAAATGCCGGAACCCGATCTGGCGCTGCTGGAGAATGATGAGGCACGGCAGGTCTGGGAGCTTCTGGCCGAGCGCTATCCCGATCGCCGGCTCACGCCGGATTCCAATCTCCAGCTCGAGCTGGGCATCGACTCCATGGAGTGGCTGGATTTTGGTCTTGAGCTCAGCCGGCGCACCGGCATTGAACTTGATGAATCACAGACGTCGGCACTGGAAAGCGTCCGCGATCTGATGGAGCTTATGGCAGAATCCGAGCCCTCCACACAGGGACGCGAACGGCCATCGACCACGCAACGGGTCCTGACCCGTCGTGACCAGCGCTGGCTGCGACCGCTATCCCCTCCCGGGGCAATACTGGCCACATTCCTGCACCGTATCGATCGCATGGTGGCCGACCGCTGGTTCGACCTCTCGGTCGAGGGCACGCCGCCCCCGCCCGATGTCCAGGTCCTGTTTGCGCCCAACCACATCAGCCTTCTGGATCCCTTCATCCTCGCGGCGGCACTCAAGCCGGAGCAGATGCGCCGCACCTTCTGGGCCGGCTGGACCGGTGCGGCGTTCAGGAACCCGTTTCTACGAGCGTTCGCCCGGCTGGGTCAGGCGATTCCCGTCGATCAGCACAGTCCACGGGCCAGTCTGGCCCTCGCCGAAGCGGCCCTCAAGCGTGGCTACAATCTGGTCTGGTTCCCGGAAGGGGCACGTTCCCGGAATGGCCGGATCCAGCCTTTCCGCAAGGGGGTGGGGCATTTGCTCGATCATTCCCCTGTCACCGTTTTACCGGTGGTATTGCGAGGCACCTACGAGGCCATGCCTCCGGGTCGCAAACTGCCCCGACACCATCCCGTGCAGCTGCGCTTCGGTTCCCCGATCGAGACAGAACAGCTCGACCGGGAAGGTTCGGGCGACCAGCGACCGGAGCGCATCACCCGGGCCCTTCAGCAACGGATGGAGACGCTTCTGCGGGAAGCGTAACCGTGGCGAGCAGCGGCAGGTGATCGGATGCCACTCGCGACAGGGGGGATTGATGCGGCGTAATCGCATCAAGACATTCGCGGGGCCGAAACCAGATGCGGTCCAGCGCCAGAATAGGGAACCCGGAGGGAAACGTCGCCGGCGATGGGGGTCGACCGAAGTGGCCGTGCAGCCAGCGCAGGGGCCGACCCCAGGAAAACCATTCGTTGATGTCCCCCAACAGGGCTGCCGGACTCCGATCTTCCAGGGCCAAAAGCTCCAGAATCTGCTGAATCTGGAAACGTCGCTCAAGAGGCCAGAGGCCCAGATGGGTGGCCAATATCTCCACCGGGGTCTCATCCCACTCCAGAACCACCTGAAGGGCCCCCCGCGGCTCACGCTCCAGCAAACTCAGGTCGATGCGGCGAACTGCGTTGACTCGCGCGCGGGTCAGTATGGCATTGCCGTAACGGTAGTATTTGTGGCGAAGTGTCGGCCCGGGTATCACCCGCATGCCGGTTTTGGTGCCGAGCCGGGCCAGAAAATCGCGGTCACCGCCCGGGTAGGTCTCCACTTCCTGCAGGGCGATCACATCCGCGTCGAATTCATTGAGGACCTGGATGATGCGGTCGGGATCCCGACGACCATCACGGCCGATGCAGCGGTGGATATTATAGGAAGCGAAGGTCAGTTGCATTTTAAACCCGGTCAGTCCTGGCTTCCGTTTCCTGTCGCGCCGCCCGGCGCTGCAGCACCCAGCGACGCAACAGCATGGCAACGCCAACCAGGGCAACGATGACCACGATGGCGATGGCGAAATTGGAGAAACCGGGTTCCCGAATGGCCGCGATCAGACGATCTATAAAGATCACCATGCCGGCGATGCCGGGAGCCATACCCAACAAGGTTCCCAATAGGTAGGTCTTGAAGCGGATGTGGGAGACACCGGCAACGAGATTGACCACCGTAAATGGCGCCACCGGCAGAACACGCACGGTGATCACGGCCAACAGCCCTCGTTCGGCAAGACGTTGGCTCAGGCGATTCAGGCGGCTCCCTGCCACCCTACGAATGGTGTTGCGGCCCATGAAGTGGCCGATACCGAACGTAACCGTGGCACTCAACAGCGAGCCCAAAAGGCCGTAGATGAATCCCCAGAGCGGACCAAACCCGATCGCCGTAACGGCCACCATAAAGGTGATGGGAATCACCAGAATCCCACCGATCACGTAAGCAGCCAAGACCAGAGCAGGAGCCCACGGATGCTCTTGAATGGCGCCCAACGTCCCGATCATCCTCTCCAGATCGAGCCACTCACCCAGTGGCGTCCAGCGCCAGGCCGCGGCGAGCCCAAATAGCACCACCAGGCTGACAATGACAGACCACAACCCCCGGCTCGCGGGACGCCCCTGCTCTTCCGGAAGCACCCGCTCCGCCAGCTCTTGTGGCTCCACCGGCGCTTCGGGGTCGACCAGATCGATGCTGTTGACGAGCGCCTCCAACTCCGGGTCGAGATGAGATTGGTCATTGAGTTCTTTTAGCGTTCGCTTTTTCCCGGAGAGTGTGTCGACCGTCGCCAGCAGTGAACCGGTCGTGGTGAACCGGGCCTGTACTTCGTCCGGGCCCACGCCGAGGTGCTCCGCGAGCAAACGGTTACGCAATTCCACAATGCCCTTCGAATGGTGCGGTTCGCCATCGGCGGCGATCGCCAGATCACACTCGGAGTCGAGGCCCATGGATCGATTATTGAGATTGGAGGAGCCGATGCGCAGGAAGACGTCGTCGACAATCATCAGTTTGGAGTGGACGCTGATGTGGTCCGGGGCCAGCCCGGGCACATCGGGATAGACGATGCGCAAACGTCCATAACGGTCCGCCTGGCGCAAATGCGCAATCAATGCGCGACGACGAACGTCCATCGTATTCTGTTCCAACCATCCCCCGGTTTTTAACGGCACCACGATAACCATTTCGGGGCCATCCGGCTCCTGTAGCCGAGCAGCCAGGGCATCGCGGATCACCTTTGCGGTGAGATACTGGTTCTCGATGTACAGGTACCGCTTGGCCGCGGCAATGACGTCGAGATAGAGCCGTTCGACTTCACGAACCTGCGACCGATCCCGGTAGCGTGGTTCGGTGCGGGCGATGCCGACATCCACTTCCAACCAATCGGGGATCACCGATTCGGGCCATGGGTCGCCTTTCGGCTCCGGTCCCGGCAGCGACTGCCCGGTGGCACGCTCCCAGCGCCGGCGCGCCAGCTGCCCCAAGGCAGCGGCCGCGGGACCATCAACGACCATTTGCAGATCGTGGTAGGGCAAATAGCGATTACCCACCGCATCGACGCGGCGGGGATCGTCCGGACGATGCTCGGAGGTGTCCCAGCGCCACTTGCCCAGGTCCATTCCGCCCGCGAATGCGACCGCGTCATCGATCACCACAATCTTCTGGTGGTGGGACCCTCCCAGCGGATGTTCATCATCGAGGTGGAAATGCAGCCGCCGATGGGTTTTCCAGCCAAGCCGGTAGACGGGAAGCCACTCGCGCTCAATGGCATAGATCATGGCGAAGTCCCAGATCAGGATATGCGCCTCGAGTTCGGGACGGCTTGATACAACATCGTTCAGAAACTCACCAAGCGGACCCCCATCGCCATGTTCGCCCCGAATCAGCCGAAGGTTGGAATCGATATCCCAGCCGAGAATCAGGATGCGATGCCGGGCGTGCTGAACCGCCTCGCGAAAAGCCGCAAAGTATTCCGCGCCTTCGACCAGATAGGCGGCACGGTGCGCCCGATCGACCCGCCAGCAATTGCTGCCGGGGATCAAAATCTTTTCAATTCCCATGAAAACAACCGGGTGGGCTTGCCATCTCTGAAGGGTAGCAAACCTGCCTTTTACAGCCCTTTGCACAAACAGCGCAGTAAAAGTCAGCGGCTATAATTACGGCAAAACGAGGCTGGCTATCCGCGGTCACATCGACCCTGAGGGAACAGACTTCATCATGGAAAAGCCGAACAGGCCGCAGCGCGGACCCGGTGCCGACGGGAGGCGCAATTTCTACTGGCGCTATCTCCTCTGGATCCTGGTGGTTTCCGGACTGTTTCTCTACTGGGCGAACACCACCACCGGACCCTTGGTCACCGAGTCCCTGGCCTATACCGAATTCAAGCAGGCAGTGCGTGAAGGGCGCGTCGCCGAAGTCACCATCGAAGGCCAGGAAATCCGTGGCCGCTATGTGCAGCCCGAACAGCCGACGGACCAGGATCTGGAACCGGCGCCCCGGCCGGAGGAGCCTCAGGGGTTTACCACCACCCTACCTTCGATCGAAGATCCCGATCTGATCCCGCTTCTGGAACAAAACAACGTAACCGTTCACGCCGAGAGCGCCGAGACCCCCTGGTGGGCGTCGGCCCTCATCGGAATACTGCCCTGGATCCTGATCATCGCCCTTTTCTGGTGGGCCTGGAGCCGAATGCAGGAACGCATGGGAGGGGCCGGTGGCCGCGACGGCATGTTCAGCTTCGGCAAGTCCAAGGCCCGCCGGTTCCGCGAAGGCACGACGAACGTGCGCTTCAACGATGTGGCGGGACTCGAAAACGCCAAGATGGATCTACGTGAAATCATCGAGTATCTGCGGGATCCCACGCGCTATCGTCGCCTTGGGGCAAAGATCCCCAAAGGGATTCTGTTGATGGGTCCCCCAGGTACCGGCAAGACCCTGTTGGCCAAAGCCGTTGCCGGTGAGGCTGGGGCACCATTTTACAGTATAAGCGCCTCGGAATTCATCGAGATGTTCGTCGGGGTCGGTGCCGCCCGCGTGCGTGACATGTTCAAGGATGCCAAACAGGAAGCACCCTCCATCATTTTCATCGACGAACTCGATTCCGTGGGCCGTTCCCGTGGCACCGGTGTAGGCGGCGGGCATGATGAGCGCGAACAGACCCTGAACCAAATCCTGGCCGAG
This sequence comes from Thiohalomonas denitrificans, assembly GCF_016841685.1. Lineage (GTDB taxonomy): Bacteria > Pseudomonadota > Gammaproteobacteria > Thiohalomonadales > Thiohalomonadaceae > Thiohalomonas > Thiohalomonas denitrificans_A. The sequence goes on along the minus strand of NZ_JAENYR010000001.1, from coordinate 67,613 downwards.
ATGGATGGCTTTCAGCCCCATGAACAGGTGGTGGTGCTGGCAGCCACCAATCGCCCCGATGTCCTGGACCGGGCTCTGCTGCGCCCCGGCCGTTTCGATCGCAAGGTAGTCCTCGATCTGCCACGCAAAGAGGCGCGAAAGCAGGTCCTCAGCGTGCACACCCGAAAAATGCCGCTCGATGAGGATGTCGACCTCGAATTGATTGCACAGCGCACGGTGGGTTTTTCCGGGGCCGACCTTGAGAACCTGGTCAATGAAGCCGCCCTGCTCGCCGGGCGTGACGGAAATGACACCGTGTCGATGGCCCATATCAATCGTGCTCGCGACAAGATCATACTGGGCGAGGAGCGCGAAGGGTTGCTCAACGAGGATGAGCGCAAACTGGTCGCCTATCACGAGGCCGGCCACGCGGTGCTCGCTTGGGAGTTACCCCAAGCCGACCCGCTGGACAAGGTGACCATCATTCCCCGCGGACGGGCGCTGGGCGCCACGGAACAGCTACCCGAGGAAGAGCGCCACAACGTCAAGTTCAGTTACCTGAAGGACCGTGTCGCCGTAATGCTGGGAGGCCGGGTGGCAGAAAAAACCGTCTTCGGGGAGGTGACTTCAGGCGCCGAAGCGGACCTCGCCCAGGCCACCCGTCTGGTGCGCCGCATGATCTCCCAGTGGGGCATGAGCGAGGTCATCGGCCCGGCTTCGTTTCCGAGAGGCGAGGAGCACGTCTTTCTCGGACGCGAGATGGCACAGCCACCCGACTTCTCGGAACAGACCGCGCAGATCATCGACAAGGAAATCCGCAAGACCCTGGAAGCATTCGAGAATTATGCATTGGATACGCTGAAGAAAAACCGCCACAAGCTCGACGTCCTTGCCCAGGCGTTACTCGAACATGAAACCCTTGGAGCACCTCAAGTAAACCAACTATTCAAAGACGCAGAGAAAGCGGCCTGACAGGGCCACGCGAGAACGATTTTCTCTCGCAGAGGCGCCAAGGATGCAAACCTCGTAACGTCGTCGTGAAAGCTGATCCCCCCGAGCTCACCGTCATTACGGGGGGAACGTACGAAGCGCACGCCCTTCGTGGTCAGTTCCACTTTGGCACGAAAAATGCTCTGTCCATTTGGACCTGCCTTGGTTGGCAGATACCGATGCGGGTCACGAACTTTTGATTGAGTACAGCGTCCAAAAGCTTGCCTTCCCCCGCGATATCCGTATACCTACTGGATGTTCGGGCGCAAATGGATTGGAGTCCCCCACTTGCTGTCAAAGCTCAACCACATCAGGGGTCGCCCGGTTCGTCCGAGCGAACCGGTTCTGGCACTGCTGGCGTTGGTAATTGCTGTCTTCATTGGCAGCATGCTCCATGCTGGCTGCCATTTGTGGCAGGAAGCAGCCGCACCCCAAGCCGCAGTCGAACTGGTACGGGAGCTCCGCCTTACCGACCTGTGCCTGTTCACCGAGGCGCGCTACACCCGCCATCCCTCGCAGGCCGATCTGCACACGCCGTTTCAGGACCACCCTCTCGCTCTGGAACATTTTCCCTCCGGCTCACTGGTCGGGCCACCCAGGCACCTGACTGATCATGCACTGGTTCGCTAAACAACGTTACCTGATTGACTACACCGTCGCTGCGATGCTGCGGCGTCGGGCCAAGAACGTGGGCCTGCTCGCGGTCTATACCACCATTGTATTCCTGCTTGCTTCGGTGATGCTCTACAGCAACGCCCTGAAGCAGGAAGCCTCAGTGCTGCTCAAGGAGGCACCGGAGCTGGTGGTGCAGCGGATGGTGGCTGGTCGTCATGACCTCATCCCTGCCGACTATTTGGAGCCGCTGCGCGGGATCCGTGGCGTACGCCGGCTGGAGGGGCGGCTTTGGGGCTACTTCTATGATTCGACCGTCAACGCCAACTACACCTTCATGGTGCCGCCCGAGCGGGATATTGATCCCGGATCCATTGTCATAGGTGACGCGATCGCCCGCGCCCGCGGCTCCGAGACAGGCGATGTGCTCGCTTTCCGCGGTGCCGGCGAAACTCTCTATCCCTTCCGCGTAGCGGAGGTGCTGCCACACGAATCCGCTATTGTCGCTGCAGACCTTGTGCTGCTCTCGGAAGCCGATTTCCGTGGTTTCTTCGGAATCCCACCCGGAAAATTTACGGACATTACGCTCACCGTGGCTAATCCCAAAGAGGTGCGGACCGTAGCAGAGAAGGTGGTCAGCGCACTGCCCGATACGCGGCCAATCCTGCGTGAAGAGATGCAGCGTACCTATGCATCGCTGTTCGACTGGCGCGAGGGGATGGTTTTGGTGTTGCTGGCCGGGGCACTGCTTGCCTTCGCCATTCTCGCCTGGGAGAAGGCCTCGGGCCTTTCGGCGGACGAACGCCGGGAGATCGGTATTCTGAAAGCCGTGGGTTGGGGGACGGGTGACGTGCTCAAGATGAAATTGTGGGAGGGGGGGCTGCTCTCCATGCTGGCGTTCCTGCTCGGCTTCACCCTCGCCTACTGGCACGTATTCGGAACCTCGGCCGCGCTCCTGGCCCCGGCCCTGAAAGGTTGGGCGGTGCTCTACCCGAACTTTGAACTGACCCCTGCGGTAGACGGACTTCAGCTCACCAGCCTGTTCGTGATTACGGTGTTTCCCTATACCGCCTCCACCCTGGTGCCCGTCTGGCGAGCGGCGGTGACCCATCCGGACGTGGTGATGCGATGAGTGCCATTGAGCTTTATGCGGTGCGCAAGGCCTTCAACGAGGGGCGGCCCAACGAATTTCTCGCGGTGGACGGGGTGGACCTGGAGATCGAACCGGGGCGAATCACGGTGCTGACCGGACCGAGCGGCTCCGGAAAAACCACTTTACTGACCCTCATCGGCTGCCTGGCACGCCCTACCGAGGGGCGGGTACACCTGGGGGGGGAGAGTGTATCGGGTCTGCCGGAGCGGTTCCTGACCGAGCTGCGCCGACGCACCTTCGGTTTCGTTTTTCAGCAGTTCAACCTGATCCGTGGACTCTCCGTGCTGGAGAACGTGATGCTCCCGGCCTATCCGCTCGGGCCGCACTATTCCACCCTGCACGGGCGCGCCATGGAACTGCTTACGCACCTGCGCCTTGGACACCGGGCGGAGGCACGGGTGGAGTGGCTCTCGGGGGGTGAGGCCCAGCGCGCCGCCATTGCGCGTGCCCTGATCAATGACCCATCCGTGGTGATTGCCGACGAGCCCACCGCCAACCTCGACTCTCATCTCTCCGCCGCCTTCCTCGATATTGTCGCCGAGTTACGGAGCCAGGGCCGTACGGTACTGCTGACCAGCCACGACCCTCTGATCACCGGAGCTGGAGTGGTCGACCGGGTGGTAGCCATGCGCGACGGCCGGGTGGTCTGACGTGCTGTTTCAACCGGCGATTATCGCACTGCTGTTGGCCGATGGTCTGAGCCTGCTGCTTCTGGTGCCTGCAGGTCTCTTCGCTATTCGGATACTGCGCCGCTGGGACCTTCAAAGTGGCAGCGCGCAGCAGATCCGGTTGGAAGAGCACACCTATCTGGTGACCACCGGGCTCGCCCTGGTGTTCATTGCGCAAATCCTGACACTGCTGCTATTCGTCTTCACCACCGATCACCTTGCCGTGCAGTTCGTCGGAGCGATGTGCGCAGTCGGCACGCTCAATGCCAACGCCTGGGGTTTTTCTGCGCTCCTGCTGCGCATGGGACTGTTTCTCCTTGCCGGGACCTGGCTGGTGATGAACTACATCGACAGCCGCGCCTACGACTATCCGCTGATTCGGGTGAAGTACGCACTGGTGCTGCTGATCGTGCCGTTGGCTCTGGCTGCGGCCGGGGCACAGCTCGCCTTCTTCACCGGCCTTGACGCCGATGTGATCACTTCCTGCTGCGGCAGCCTGTTCAGTGCGGGGGAACCGGCGGTAACCGCCGACCTGGCCGGACTGCCGCCACTACCTGCCATGGGCACCTTCTATACAGTGCTCGGTCTGACGATTTTGGCGGGTGCCTGGTACGCCCTGCGAGGCCGTGGCGCCCTGCTGTTCGCCGGACTGAGCGCGATCGCATTTCCCGTCTCCATTGCGGCGGTGATCGCCTTCATCTCGCTCTACGTCTATGAACACCCGCATCATCACTGCCCCTTCTGTCTGTTGAAATCCGAGTATGGCTATCTCGGGTACGGGCTCTATCTGCCGCTGTTCACCGCCACTACGCTGGCAGTCGGACTCGGCATTACCAGCGCCTTTGCGAAGGCCGCCAGCGTGCGTGCAGTGCTGGCCGGGGTAGCGCCACGGCTCGCCTGGACAGCAACTCTTCTGTTCACCCTCTTCATGCTCCAGGCGATATGGTTCACCTGGCGCTCCAACCTGATCCTGCTGGGGGAATAATGGTGAGACGATTCTGGATCCTTCTGTCGATGGTTGCCGTCGCGCTCCTCATCGCGGGCTGCAACGGTGAGCGTCCGCTGGTGCCCAATGGCAAGCCGGCCCCCGGCTTTGAGTTGGCACATCTGGATGGTGGACGAGTGCGTCTGGCGGACCTGCGCGGGGAGGTAGTCGCTATTCGCTTCTGGGCCGATTGGTGCCGCTTCTGCAAAAAGGAGATGCGCGAACTCGAACCTGAATACCAGCGCCTGGCGCCACGCGGCTTGCGCCTGCTGGCGATCAATGTGGAGCAGGAACGCGACCGGGTTGCACGTACCGCCGAGCAGATCGGGTACTCGTATGACACTCTGCTCGACAGCGACGGTGTGGTATCCCGCGACTACGGAGTAATTGCCCTACCGGTGACGTTCCTGGTCGACAGGAAAGGCCTGGTGCGCGGAAAGATCATCGGCGAGTCGGATGCGGTCACGTTTTCTCAGATGGTAGAGCCGCTGCTGTAGAGGAAAAGGTTATCCGCAGCCCCATACGACTACCTTTTTTCTAATCCTCTCATTACAGAGAGGTCATGCACTCGAGGAGAGCGAAGATGAAACGACGTAACCTGTTGCAGAGTATGGCTGGTGTCGGCGCCCTGCTGGCGATCGGCATCCCCGCCACGTCTACGGCTGCCCCAACGGACGGAACGCCTCTGCAGTTCACTCCGAAAACGCCCAAGGATCCCAACCCCCGGGAAAACGAACTGCAGAAATATCCCAAGTGCCCCTATTGCGGAATGGACCGAACCATGTTCAGCCACACGCGCCACCTGGTCCACTATGAAGATGACCTCGTGGATGGCACTTGCTCACTTCACTGTGCCGCGATCAGTTTGAGCCTCAACATCGACAGGGGCCCAAAGGCGATATATGCGGGTGACTACGCTGGCAGCGATGAGATTAAACCGTTGGTAAACGTGGAAGAGGCTACCTACCTCATCGGCAGCAGTCAGAAGGGGACGATGAGCGGACGCAGCAAGCTGGCCTACGGCCAACGCCGGCAGGCCGAAGCGGCCCAAAAGGAGCATGGCGGTGAACTGGGTGACTTCGACACAGCGTTGACCGCAGCCTACCTGGACATGGCCAAGGACACCATGATGATTCGAAAACGCCGTGCCGAACGGCGGGCAAAAATGAAAAACAAGTAGCTATCAGGAGCGAAGCCACGGCTTCGCTCCCAAGGAGACCTGTACGTGCATAGACATCCTGTAACTTTGGCAGGCGTTTTCCTGGCACTCTGCCTCACCACTCCACTCCTGCTCGCCGGGACACTGGAAGTACCTGATCCCGAGCCGACCGACACCTGCCCGGTGTGCGGTATGTTCGTGGCCAAGTACCCCGAATGGGCGGCCACTGTGGTTTACCAGGACGAGCATGCCCACCACTTCGATGGTGCCAAGGACCTGTTCAAGTACCTCCTGGACCTTCCCAAATACGCACCTGGCCATACCGCTGCAGATATCAGCGCCATTGCGGTGACCGACTACTACGATCTTGCCAGGATCGATGCCCGCAGCGCCTACTACGTCATCGGCTCCGACGTGCTTGGGCCGATGGGACACGAACTTGTCCCACACCCCAGCGAGGCCGATGCGAGGGACTTTATGGCCGACCACGGCGGTGATGCCGTTGTGCGCTTCGACCAGGTAACGACAGAGCTACTCGATCAGCTCGACAAGTGAATGAAGCCAAAAGGAGAGGAAGGAGCTTACGACTGGAGTAACTTCAACAAACCTGCAAGCGGCCGGGTATTGATCACGTCGTCCCTTTCCAGCCAGCCGCGGCGCGCCTGACCGATTCCAAAACGAAGTTTTGCAAGTCCCATATCGGAGTGAGCATCGGTGGAAATAGCCACCTTCGCGCCCTGCGCCTTTGCCAACCGGCAGGCCGTGTCGGTCAGGTCCAACCGGTCGGGCTGGGCATTCACTTCCAGAAAACGCCCACGTTCGGCAGCGCCTGCGATAATCCGCGCCAGGTCAACTTGATAAGGGTCGCGTTTGTTGAGGATGCGCCCACTGGGATGGCCCAGGATGCGGAAGTGCGGATTGTCCATCGCACGCAGGATGCGCTCCGTCTGTTTCGCCTCAGAGAGATTGAAGCGGGAGTGTACCGAGCAGACAGTGATGTCCAATTCGCGAAGGATGTCATCCGGCAGGTCGAGGCGGCCATCCTCGAGAATATCCACTTCGCTCCCCTTGAGGATCCGGATATCGTCATACTGCCGCTGAAGCCGATCGATGGCCTGAATCTGCTGCCGTAGCCGTTCGACATCCAGACCTCTGGCGACGGTCACCGCTTGGGAATGATCGGTGATCGCCAGATATTCGTATCCTCGCTCCCGGGCCGCCTGGACCATCGACTCGAGGCTACTGCGCCCGTCGCTGGCAGTGGTATGGGCGTGCAAATCGCCGCGGATGTCCTGCGTTCGAATCAGGTTTGGAAGGCCTCCGTTCCTGGCGGCTTCGATTTCGCCCCGGTCCTCCCTCAGTTCCGGTTCGATGAATGGCAGGCCGACCGATGCGAACACCTCTTTCTCGGTTCGGCCGGCGATTCGTCGATCACCCCTGAATACGCCGTATTCGTTAATCTTGAGGCCGCGCGCCACACCCAACTTTCTTATCGCGATATTGTGTGCCTTGGAACCCGTAAAGTAGTGCAGTGCAGCACCGTAACTGATCTCGGGAACCACACGCAGATCCACCTGCAGCCCGCTGCGCAGACGCACCGATGAGCGGGTTTCCCCTTGAGAGAGAATCGTCTCGACCGGCTCGAAACGGGTAAACTGTTTTCCTACCGGTACTCCCCGGCGGCAAGTCACCAGTACATCCAGGTCACCGACCGTTTCCCGGCGGCGCCGGTAACTACCGGCGACCGTCACCTGCTTCACGCCTTCCAGCTCAGACAGATACTGCTCCAGATGTACCGCGGTCTCTTCGGCATCCGCGATCAGGGTTCGCCCCTGGCTGGCTCGAAGTCGCGCCAGACCATTGCGGATAAGCTCTTCCGTACGCGCACCGAAACCTGGAAGTTCACGCACTCTCCCTTGCTCGATAGCTTTCTCCAAATCATCGAGACTATTGATCTGGAGTGACTCATGGAGCGCCTTGACCCGACGCGGGCCGAGGCCCTCGATTTGAGTGATTTGACTCAACGCCAGAGGAACCCGCTTCTCCACCTCTTCAAGCAGAGGCAGGGTCCCCGTTTCGCTCACCGTACGGATTTTTTCGGCCAGGTCCTTGCCGATACCGGGATACTGTGAAAGATCGCGCCCCTCCCGGATCATCGACGCCACATTCTGGGAAATACCGTCGAGTACGCGGGCGGCATTGCGATAGGCCCGTACCCGGAACGGATTGGCGCCTTCGATCTCCAGCAGGTCAGCCAGCGTGTCAAACGTATGGGCGATTTCCCGGTTCTCACGCATCAGCAATCACCGGACCTGTCTTGGATAGCTGGCAGAGGCCGAACGATAGAAGTGGATGATAGAGCTCCATCTGCTTCACCCTGGGAGCCTGTCCGAGAATAGCGACCGTCACGAGGGCAAGACGGATTGAGTCGGATTTTTCGGTCATTTGAGGCGAATAGTGGTTCTATTTAACGAAAATGAGCGGGAAATCTGGCCAATCAGGCTTGGCCGCACGACTCCATGGTGGAGGAGTCAGAGCGAAGCAGGATGCCCGAGCCGAGTCGGTCAGTCTGTTCTCGGACAGGCTCCCAGGTCGGCCTTCAAGCCGACGCCCGGCGCAACCTGCTAGTCCTCTGCCTGAATCGTCAGATGCGGAGCCGGACTCCGGATCGAGACCCTGGCATGGCGCTCGCGCGCAAGAGGCAGGAAGACCCGCAAGTCGGCCAGTTGTCCGATTTCCGCGATCCGTTCCAGCAGGTCCGCATCACCCTCCTGGTCAATCTGCTCCACCTGACTCTCCCGAGCCCCGGAACAGAGGTGGGAAAATACCGCATGGTGCAGTTCCGCTGGCATCTCTATCTCGACACTACCTTTTTCCTTGAACAGTTCGACCGCCGGATCCAGCGATCCCTGTCCACCCCAGAAAACCCGGTTTTCGGGATCTTGCCTTCGCATGGACTCCTCCCGGCTTATCAAAGCCCCTGGTCGATACGCTGCAAAGCGATACGGTAGATCTGTGCCTGCTCCCGATCATTCTCCTGAGCGCTCTCCGCCATTCGGATCTGCAGTCGCCGCCGCAGGATTTTGACGTAATGCCAGGAGCCTGGATGTGGGGTCAGAAACTGTGTGGCCAGTGGTAGTAAAACCAGCAGGAACAGCCCGAAGCCACCCAGAGTCCACTGCCACTCGAGAATCACCAGCCCATAGCCGAGGACGCTCAGGGTGAGGATATTTTCGACGACACCCAAGCGAGCATACCAGGGCGGCGACAGTTGCACACTTACGCCTTTCGGCAACTCGGGAGCCAGCTTGTCATTCAGCATCTGCGTCGTCTCCCGAGTATGCTTCGCGTAGGCACTAAACCACGCCACAATCAACCAGAAGGCCAGATACGCAACAGCGAACCCGTTAATGCCTTCACCGATGGGGTCCACGGCCCTGCTCCGTTGATGCTCCTACTCCAAAGATATCAGTAAAACCGGAACTTGCCGGTTCGAGGACTCCACTACACTCTGCGGTAAGAGCCGAGGGCTCATAGCCGTCACAGGATGAGGCCATGTTCGGGAAACGCATCAAGCTGTTTCGCCTGCTCGGTTTCGAGGTACGCATCGACCTGAGTTGGCTGTTTTTGGGCCTGCTCGTTGCATGGTCTCTTGCCCACGGTCTATTTCCTTTCTTTGTTCCCGACCTGACCCTGGCGCAGTACTGGACCATGGCGGTCGCCGGGGTTATCGGACTGCTGGTCTCCATCGTTCTGCACGAGTTCTGTCACTCCATCGTGGCGCGCCGTTACGGGATGCCCATCGACGGCATCACCCTATTCATCTTCGGCGGTGTCGCGGAGATGGAGGATGAACCACCGAGTGCCAAGGCGGAATTCATGATGGCGGCGGCCGGCCCGATTGCCAGTGCCGTTTTGGCTTGGGGCTTTTTCCAGCTCTCTGCGCTCAGCGGCGCCCTCGGCTTGCCGCCGACCGTCGCGGGCGTGATCCTCTATCTCGCCTATCTCAACCTGTTGTTGGCCGTATTCAACGTCATACCCGCCTTCCCCCTGGACGGAGGAAGGATCCTGCGTTCGATCTTATGGGGTGTACGCAAGGATCTGGACTGGGCTACCCGTATCGCGGTGCAGATTGGAGCGGGCTTTGGATGGGTACTGGTGGTGTTGGGAATTTGGGCGATATTGAGCGGCAATCCGGTGGGGGGAGTCTGGTGGATTCTTATCGGGTTATTTTTGCGAATGGCAGCTCATGGCTCCTATCGACAGATGAAAGTCCGTGAGCGACTGAAAGGGGTACCGGTGCAGTCCCTGATGGATCGCTATCCGGTCCGGGTTCCGGCTGATACCTCCCTTTCCGATCTCGCTAACCGTTTTTCGCAGGGGTATCCACACACGATGTTTCCGGTGGTCGAAGAGGATCGCCTGGTCGGTTGCATCGACGCAAATCTTCCCAAGCGTGTCCCGCGTGCGGAATGGAATGAGCGAACGGTAATGGACTACGCCCACGGCTGTCCGGTGGAGGAATCGCTGACGCCGGATTCCGATGCCGAAAGCGCACTGTCGGCGATGAGCCGCCGTGGCGATCAACTGCTGATGATCGTCGAACACGGCATCCTGCGCGGCACACTTTCGCTTGCCGACCTGCGGCGCCGGGTGACCCTGGATTCCGATGGTAACGAGCAACACTGGCGAGCCTGAGTAGCCCTGCATCTGCCGTGAGCGCGCTTGAGATGGAATGAGAATATCGCACCATCTTGCGGAACCCATTATTGGATTCGAATACCGTCGCGATGGTGCCGCTCATGAACAGGAACCAAGGAGATCAAAATGGCCGACGAAAATGCCCTGACGCTGCCTTTTACCGCGCTGCGCTCCACCGACACTGCCCTTGTCGGCGGTAAGAATGCTTCACTCGGAGAGATGATCGCCACTCTCAAGGAAACCGGCATTGCCGTCCCCGACGGTTTCGCAACAACCGCCCACGCCTATCGCGAATTTCTTCGACGCAATGATCTGAATGGTGCGATCGCAAGAGTGGTCGGCGCCAGGAACAGCAACAACCTGTCCGAATCCGGAAAAAAAATCCGGCACATGTTCGACAAGGCGGAGTTCCCCCCGCCACTGGAGCAGGAGATCCGCAAGGGATATCGGCAGCTGGGCAATGGTGAGGAGATATCGGTCGCGGTGCGATCGAGTGCCACGGCCGAAGATCTCCCTGCCGCCTCATTCGCCGGCCAGCAGGAGAGCTTTTTGAATATCCGTGGTGAAGAGGCACTGCTCGATGCCTGCCGAAAGTGCTACGCCTCATTGTTCACCGATCGGGCCATCAGCTATCGCGAAAACCAGGGCTTCGACCACCTCCAGGTCGCCCTCTCGATCGGCATTCAGCACATGGTTCGTTCCGACCTCGGAGGCGCCGGCGTCATGTTCTCCATCGACACTGAAACCGGCTTCTCCGAAGCGGTGCTGATCAATGCCTCCTGGGGGCTGGGCGAGCTGGTGGTACAGGGCTCGGTCGACCCTGATGAGTACCGCGTCTTTAAACCTTTGCTGGACAACCCGCAATTCCGGCCGGTCCTCGAACGGCGGCTCGGCAACAAGGGTAACAAGATGATCTATGCCGGCGGCGGAGATGAGCCCACCCGAAAGGTACCCACCGACGAGAGTGAGCGTAACGCATTCGTGCTCACTGATACCGAAACCATGCAGCTCGCGCGCTGGGCGGTGATCATCGAGCGCCATTACGACCGTCCCATGGACATCGAATGGGCCAAAGATGGGGAGACAAGGAAGCTCTGGGTGGTTCAGGCACGTCCCGAAACCGTCCAGTCGCAGCGCGGCAGCCAAATGCTCAAGAGCTATACCCTGAAAGACAAGGGTAAAGAGCTGGTACGCGGACTTTCGGTCGGTGAGGCGATTGCCACGGGAAAGGTTTGCCAGCTCGCCAGTCCCGACGAGATCGGCCAGTTCGAAGACGGGGCGATTCTCGTCACGCCCATGACCGACCCCGACTGGGTTCCGGTAATGAAAAAGGCCGCGGCAATTGTCACCGATCACGGCGGGCGGACCTCTCACGCCGCCATTGTCAGTCGTGAGCTGGGCCTGCCCGCCGTCGTCGGGACCGGAAATGCGTCCAGGGTCCTGAAGTCGGGTCAGGAGGTGACCGTCTCCTGTGCCGAAGGGGATGAAGGCTTCATCTATGAAGGCAAGGCCGACTTCGAGACGCGGGATCTGGCACTGGAAGACATTCCCGAGACCAAAACCGCGGTCATGCTGAATTTGGCCAATCCGTCAGCGGCCCTTCAGTGGTGGCGTCTGCCCGCCGACGGGGTCGGCCTTGCCCGCATGGAGTTCATCATCAACAACCTGATCAAGGTCCATCCGATGGCCCTGGTCGAGCCGGACCGGGTGACTGATGACAGCGACCGACAGAGGATCGCCGAACTGACTCGCGCCTTCGACGAACCTACAGACTACTTCGTGGAGACACTGGCGCGGGGGATCAGCCTGATAGCCGCTTCCCGCTGGCCGAATCCGGTGATTGTGCGCATGAGCGATTTCAAGACCAACGAGTATGCAGAATTACTGGGGGGACGCGCCTTCGAGCCAAAGGAGGAGAATCCCATGCTCGGCTGGCGGGGTGCGAGCCGCTACTACCACGAAGGGTATGAGAAGGGCTTCGCGCTTGAATGCCGCGCCATCAAAATGGCCCGGGAGGTACTGGGCCTATCGAATATACGGGTCATGATTCCGTTCTGCCGAACGCTGAAGGAGGCCGATCGCGTGCTGGAGACCATGGCCGAACACGGTCTGGCGCGGAGCCAGTCCGGTCTCGAGATCTACGTCATGTGCGAGATCCCCTCCAATGTGATCCTGGCCGAACAGTTCGCCCAGCGCTTCGACGGGTTTTCCATCGGCAGCAACGACCTGACCCAGCTCACGCTCGGGGTCGACCGGGACTCCGACCGGCTCGCCGGCCTGTTCGATGAACAGGATGAGGCGGTCAAGGTGCTCATCACCCAGGTGATCGAACGAGCCCACCGACACGATTGCAAGGTCGGCCTGTGCGGGCAGGCGCCCAGCGATCACCCGGAATTCGCACAGTTCCTGGTGGAGTCCGGGATCGATTCGATCTCGGTCAATCCCGACAGCTTCATTCGCGTCAAGGAGCAGGTTGCCGCCACCGAACGAAGGCTATCCTGATTCGCCCTAATCAAGCCGGACCGCAGCCTGTCGAACTCAGACGGTCTGGAATCCCCAAGTCCGACAGGCCAGACCCCGCCAATTACGTCCGGCAATCACCGCCAGTGCCGCGGACCAGGAAGCAGCGGGCATAGGGATAGAGCAGCACTACAATGGCCACGCCAACCAGCGTAAACAGAATCGCAGGAATAGCGGTAAGGATTCCGACGGTGATCATGGCGAGCTCCTCTTTGATATAAATCAAGCATTAATATCAGCATATGCTGATGCGCTTAAATATACAACCCCTGCTCAAAGTAAGGCTAATCTGACCGCTGTCAGCAGCGGTAAGCGCATACCTACAGGCTTCGTGCTTGGCGAACGATGCAAGTGCTTGATATCAGGTACGCTGTGAATACGACCTACAGGGATTTAGGAAGTGAAGATTATGCGGAGCCATCAGCTTTCATCCCTGCAGGCGTGACGGAGCATCCCTCGAGAACGGCTCACTCGACAATATGCACCATGCATTGTCTAGCACCACGCCTTCCATGGCGGCGTGCATCGTTCTACCTCCTGCGCCCATGCAGTCGTGCTGCCGACGACCCGATATCAAGCACTTGCATCACTCGCTTGAAACTAGTGGTCCATGCGGTTGCCCTGCCGCTGTCGGTGATCCGCGCTCTGGACGATATGGGTGGTAAAATCTCCGCCATGCCCGACTACGAATGCCTATACAACGCCCTTGCCAATACACCGTTGTCACACTGGCCGAGTCAGTTGCGTGGCAAGGTGAAAGCTGCGCTCGACCCGGCAAGCCACGGCGACCTCCGGTTTTGGCAGGCTGCCCTGAATGCCCTCCCCCGGATTTCACCCTCGTCGGTTGAGCTGACTGCCGACTGTCTGCGTATCGGCGATTCCACGCAGCTGTCACTCGGGCAGCGTGAACTCCTCATTGAGCGACTCAAGGCGTTTCATCCCTGGCGCAAGGGCCCATTCTGCCTTTTCGGTATTCACCTGGACACCGAATGGCGCTCGGACTGGAAGTGGAATCGACTCAGGGATGCCCTGGTTCTCAAGGGAAAGCGCATCCTCGATGTCGGGTGCGGCAACGGCTATTACGGCTGGCGCATGCTCGGTGATGGCGCCGACCTGGTGGTCGGAGTCGATCCGACCCTCCGGTTCGTGATGCAGTATGCCGCCCTGAGTCGCTTTATCGGACCCGTACCGAACTACGTTCTACCGCTCAGGCTGGAAGAGTTGCCCGAGGGCAACGGCGGCTTCGATACCGTGTTCTCTATGGGGGTGCTCTATCATCGCCGCGACCCGCTGGAGCATTTGACGCAATTAAAGGCCCATCTGGGCGAGGGCGGGCAGGTAGTGCTGGAGACCCTGGTCATCCAGGGCGAAGCGAAGGCCATACTGGCGCCGGAGGGTCGTTACGCAAAGATGCGCAATGTCTGGAATATCCCTTCGGTCACCACGCTGAAGGACTGGATGCGCAAGGCGGGACTTCGGGACGTCCGCACGATCGATGTCACGCCAACCACGGTTGAGGAGCAGCGCCCCACCGAGTGGATGACGTTCCACTCCCTGCCCCACTTCCTTGATCCCCGGGACGCGAAGCGGACCGTGGAGGGGTACCCGGCACCCATTCGGGCAGTGGTCATTGGCGATCTTTGACCCGGGATACCACAAACGACAACACCGAAGGCACACAGAAGGTGCTGCAAGGGTAACCCCCTCACCCGCACTCTCTGGTTGCCCCGGCGTCCTTCGTCTTTCGATGGTTTACCGTCGACCAACTACCCGGGAGTAGACTCAAACAGTAGATTCAAACCCGGTAGTTGGGGGCTTCCTTGGTAATCTGCACGTCGTGGACATGGCTTTCGCGCATGCCGGCACCCGTGACCTGAACGAATTCGGGTTTGGTGCGCATCTCTTCAATGGTGCAGCAGCCTGTGTAGCCCATTGAGGAGCGAAGGCCGCCGAGCAGCTGGTGAATGACGGGCTGCAACGGGCCCTTGTACGGGACGCGGCCTTCAATGCCTTCGGGTACCAGTTTGTCGGCCTCGGAGCCTTCCTGGAAGTAGCGGTCGGAGGAGCCCTGCGACCCACCCATGGCACCCAGAGAGCCCATGCCGCGATACGACTTGTAGGAGCGGCCCTGGAACAGCTCGACTTCTCCCGGAGCCTCCTCGGTGCCGGCAAACATCGAGCCCATCATCACGCAATCGGCGCCGGCCACAATGGCCTTGGACATGTCTCCGGAGTAGCGGATGCCCCCATCGGCGATGATCGGCACCCCGGTCCCCTCCAGGGCGCTGGCAACGTTGTCGATAGCCGTGATCTGCGGTACACCCACACCGGCCACGATGCGAGTGGTACAGATGGAGCCCGGACCGATACCGACCTTGACACCGTCGACGCCGGCCTCCACGAGGGCTCTGGCAGCGGCGGCTGTGGCGATATTGCCGCCGATAACCTGAACGTCGGGATAGTGTTTCTTGACCCAGGCGACCCGATCCAGCACGCCCTGGGAGTGGCCATGAGCGGTATCGATGACCAGCACATCGACACCGGCGGCGACCAGCGCTTCCACCCGTTCATCGGTACCGGCCCCGACGCTGACAGCCGCGCCACAGCGCAGACGGCCCTGATCATCCTTGCAGGCATGGGGCTTGTCGGTCGCCTTCTGGATATCCTTGACCGTGACCAGGCCACGCAGATGGAAATCATCATCGACCACCAGCACCTTCTCGACCCGGTGCTTATGGAACAGCTCGAGGATTTCGTTCGGCTCGGCGCCCTCCTTCACCGTCACCAACTTCTCCTTGCCGGTCATGATGGTGGAGACAGGGGCATCGAAATGCGTCTCGAAGCGCAGATCGCGGTTAGTGACGATGCCGACCAGCCGGTCGCCGTCGACTACCGGCACACCGGAGATGTTACTGGCGCGGGTCAACTCCAAGACATCCCGAATCGAGGTGTCCGGTGAAATCGTGATCGGGTCCTTGATGACGCCGGTCTCGTATTTCTTGACCTTGCGAACCTCGGTGGCCTGCTGTTCCACGGTCATGTTTTTGTGAATGATGCCGACCCCGCCCTCCTGGGCGAGAGCGATGGCCAGGCGACCCTCGGTCACCGTATCCATGGCCGCAGAGACCAGTGGGATATTCATGGTGATCTCACGGGTCAGCTTGGTCCGCAAGTCCACATCCTTCGGGAGGATGTTCGAGTGGGCCGGAATAAGAAGAACGTCGTCGAAGGTCAGGGCTTCCTGAGCGATGCGCATAGGTTCAATCCAGAAGCGTTGGCGATTGAATAAACGTTCCATATTACTCTTTGACTGTGTCTTAGTAAACGGTAGCCTCCGTCGGCCTATAGCATCTATGATGTTCTGTAGTCGGGGCCAAGCTGGATTCCATCCATAAACGGCACGTCGCCAGAGCGAAGTAGCGTTTTTGGAGGGGAAGCGGCAAGGCAATCCCCGGCACCAGCCGGAAATACTCCGGTGACGAAAAAACAAATAAGACCCACAGAAAGAGGAGGATGTTCCCATGAAAACGCTTGTCAGCCTCGCAGCTGCTTCCCTACTACTCACCGCCTGCGTATCGTCGCCTGCAGACGAGCCGATGACGCCAGCGACGGCGAACGACGTCTCGGCCGCCGTCGAAGCCGCTGAAGCGGCCCGCAAGCAGGCGGCCTCGGTCGGTCACGAGTGGCGCGACACGGGTGGATTCATCGACGAGGCCCGTTCTCTGATGGAGGACGGCAAGTACGACGAAGCCATGGCACTTGCGGAAAAGGCCGAAGCGCAGGGTGAACTCGGTTACCAGCAATGGAAAATCGAGACCAGCAAGCTCCAGGCCAACAACGAGTAGTCATTAGTCAAGGTGACCGGGGTCGGCCTCGTCCGGCCCCGGCATACTGCCGCCCGGAGGATCGGGAATTGCTGCTAGTCGCACCAAAGTGGCTCCTATCGGGAGAACGTGTGCGTTAGAATGTCGCCATGATATACCCGCCCCAATCCCGTCCTGAACGGGAAATCTTCACCGTCTCGCGTCTTAACCGGGAGGTGCGTTCCCTTCTCGAGCTGAGCCTACCGCTTATCTGGCTCGAGGGTGAACTGTCCAATCTGGCCCGGCCCGGCTCCGGGCACCTGTATTTCTCACTGAAGGATGAAAAGGCCCAGGTGCGCTGCGCCATGTTCCGCATGCGCAATATGCATCTCCGCTTCCGTCCGGAAAATGGCACCCACGTACTGGTACGGGCGCGCGTGGGACTCTACGAGGCACGTGGCGAGTACCAGCTCATTATCGAACATATGGAGGAGGCCGGCGACGGCGCCCTTCGTCGCCGGTTCGAAGAACTCAAGGCCCGACTGGCCAAAGAGGGGCTGTTCGACGAATCGGCAAAACGGCCCCTGCCCGTCCTGCCCCGGCAAATCGGCATCATCACCTCTCCGACCGGGGCCGCTGTCCGCGATATCCTGACGGTTCTGCGGCGACGTTTCCCCGCCATTCCCATCATCGTCTACCCGGTACCGGTCCAGGGGATCGAAGCGGGGCGGGAAATCGCCAAAATGTTTGCCAAGGCGGGTGCACGCCGCGAATGCGATGTACTCATCGTCGCTCGCGGCGGCGGTTCCCTGGAGGACCTCTGGGCCTTCAACGAAGAGGTGGTGGCCCGAGCCATCCGCGACAGCCCGATCCCGGTGGTCAGCGCGGTAGGGCATGAAATCGACTTTACCATTGCCGATTTTGCGGCGGACATGCGCGCCCCTACGCCCTCTGCTGCTGCAGAGGTGGTCAGCCCCGACCGTATCGATTGGCTGGAGCGACTGAGCACCCGAAAGGCCCAGCTGCGGCGCTGCATGAATTCACGCTTGCAGCAGAGTAGCCAGCGCCTGCACTGGCTGGAAAAGCGACTCAAGCACCCGGGACGCCGACTCACGGAGATTGCACAAAGGCTGGATGAGATGGAGCAGCGGATGCGGCGCGCCCAGCGCGGTCATCTGCGACATCTGACGGCACGCCTGGATCGGGCCCGTGCCCATCTGGCCAGGGTGGCACCGATCCACCGACTGCAGCACCTGGAAGCGCACCGCTGCGAACTGGAACGACGCCTGCACGTGGCCACCGAACACCGTCGCGAACGCGCGGCACAGCGGCTGGCATCCGCTGCCCGGGCGCTGGATTCAGTGAGCCCGCTAGCCACCCTGTCCCGTGGTTATGCCGTTATAAGTCGAGAGGACGACACCGTTGTCCGCCGAAATACCGACGTCAGAACCGGTGACCGGATTACCGCCCGCTTGCACGAGGGGCGCCTGGTCTGCCGCGTGGAGGAGACCCTTGCTAAAAACAATGACTAAACCTACTGTCCGGTTCATCGTCCTGGCCCTCATTGCCGCACCGCTGGCGGCAGTGGCCCTGCCCCGCGCCGATCCGGTTCCCGGTGGTATCGCGGTCATTCCGCTGGCCTCCAGCGATCGCGGCAAACCGGAAGTCACCTATAAGGATCGCAAGGTAATGGTGGTGCCGGATAACGGTCGCTGGACGGCGGTGGTCGGCATCGGCCTCTCTGCCAAACCGGGGCGCCATGCGATCACCATCAGGCACAAGGGCGATACCGCAACGGTCGGCTTTGGGGTCCGCGACAAGGAATACGAATCGCAGTACATCACGCTAAAGAATAAACGCCAGGTCAACCCTTACAAGGACGATCTTAAGCGCATTCGCAGCGAACAGATCCGTTCCCGCGAGGCGTTTGCCACCTGGACCAATCAGGACATGACGGCAAACCGGTTTCTGCTTCCCGTCAATGGCATCGTCACCGGTACTTTCGGAAAACGACGTTTCTTCAATAAACAGCCACGTCAGCCGCACAGTGGGCTCGACCTTGCGGCCCCCACGGGCACGCCCGTCCAGTCACCCGCCGGAGGCCGGGTGGTCGAAGTCGGGGATTATTTCTTCAACGGCAAGGTGGTGTTTATCGATCACGGCCAAGGGCTGATCACCATGTTCTGCCATATGGACAGCATCGATGTCGCGGTGGACGATATCGTCGAAGCGGGGCAGATTGTCGGGGGGGTCGGGGCGACCGGCCGCGTAACCGGCCCGCACCTGCACTGGACGGTGAGCCTTAACAACGCCCGCGTCGATCCGGCACTATTCCTTTCGGGCGATACTCTGGCGTCGCTGGACGGGATCTGAGCGATTCAATCACTTTCCCGCTCGATCCCGCAGCAGGGTGCGGCACTCTCACTTGCCTCGAGAACGGCCCCGGTTACCGGATTGGGCCGAAAGGTGGTGCAGCCCTTGAGGTCGAGGTCATGGGCGCGCCGGTAGATTTGCTTGAACCGTTCGAAAGGGAAATCCTCCGGCACATTGATGGTCTTGGAGATGGCGCTGTCGACGTAGGGCTGCAAGGCGGCCTGCATCGCAAGATGCGCCTCGGGATTGACCTCATCGACCTGAATGAACGCGGGGGAGAGGGGAGCATCACCATACTGCTCTTTCCAGATGCGCCAGGCATAATCGGTGACCGCGTGGGTTGCCCGACGGCCATCCCGCTCCAGCACATGCCGCTGGAACCAGTACCGGAAAACCGGCTCAAGACCCGAGGAAACGTTATCCGCCAGCAGACTGATGGTCCCAGTCGGCGCTATGGCAGTGAGATGGCTATTGCGGATACCGTACCGGGCAATATCATCGCGAATGTCCGGCGGCAAGGCACGGATAAACTCCCCTGCCAGATAGTCGTCGCGTTCGAATGAGGGAAACGTTCCCTTCTCTTTCGCTAGTCCGACAGAGGTCCGATAGGCCGAATGGCAGACGGCGGCCATAGCGGCTTGAGCCAGTTGTCGAGCCTCTTCCGAGTCGTACCTGAGGCCCAGCATGATGAGGGTATCGGCAAGACCGGTAATCCCCAGACCGATGCGACGGCTGCCGCGGACCTGTTCGGCTTGTGCCGCCAGCGGGAAGCGTGAGGCATCGATGACGTTATCCAGCAGCCGCACCGCCACCCCAGTGGCCTGGCCGATCCCTTCCAGATCCAGATGTGCAGTAGGCCGAAACGGCTGGCGAACGAACCGTGTCAGGTTAATCGAACCCAGATCACAGGCGCCGTAAGGCGGTAATGGAATCTCTCCACAGGGGTTGGTTGCGGTGATCCGCTCGCGATACCAGAGATTATTGGCACGGTTCACCCGATCCACAAACAGCACACCCGGTTCGGCGTTGTCGAAAGTGGCGCGCATGATCCGATTCCAGAGCTGGCGGGCCGGGACACGCCGGAGGACCCGGCAGGGCACCGGTTTTTCATACCCCGGCCACTCCCGCTGCATCACTTCGCCCGTCTCCTCATTCAGCGCCTCGGCCGGAAAGAGCAGCGGCCATTCGGCATCCGCCTGCACCGCTTCCATGAAGGTATCGGAGACCTGAATGGAAAGGTTGAAACGGGTCAGCTCGCCACTTCGGCGCTTGGCATCGATGAATTCTTCGATATCGGGATGGTCGATACGCAGCGTTGCCATCATGGCGCCGCGCCGGGCCCCGGTGGAGAGGATCGTCGCGCACATGCTGTCCCAGATGCGCATGAACGAAACCGGGCCCGAGGCAATAGTGCCACTATGATGGGCGGGGGTACCATGCGGCCGAAGGGTCGAAAAGTCATAGCCGACACCCCCGCCCTGCTGCATGGTGATGGCCCCTTCCTTGAGAGCCTCGAAAATCCCGTCCATCGAATCCTCGATGATCCCCATGACAAAGCAGTTGAAGAGCGTGACCTGCTTTTTGGTCCCGGCGCCCGCCAGGATCCGCCCGCCGGGCAGAAACCGGAAGTCCTCGATCAGGTCATAGAAGCGCTCCTCCCACTTCAGAGGCTCCTCTTCCGATTCCGACAGTGAGCGTGCGACACGTCGCCAGGTATCGGCAACGGAAGCCTCACCCGGCTGACGGTATTTGGCGTCCCAGATCGTGCGGCTGATATCCGTGGCAAAGAAATCGCTTTCCATGCCGACATCTTAGGTCAGAAGGGCAAGTAGTGGCGAGTGGCGCGGTCCGCACTGCTCACCGACCGCCGGATCGGAGGACTATTCCGACCTCGAATCCCGGGCCCTGTTTTTTATCGACGCTTGCCCTTTTTCTCTTTCTTTTTCACGTGCTGCATCAGGCGCCGCTTGCGGCCTTTCTGGCGCTCGGTAAGCTCATTCTTGCGACCGGCGTAGGGATTATCACCGGAGCGATATTCAATACGCACGGGAGTGCCATGGAGTTTCAGCTGTTCCCTGAAAAATTTTTCCAGATAGCGGCTATAGCTACCGGGTACCGAATCGGTACGGCTACCGTGAATAATAATGGTAGGCGGATTGCGCCCCCCCTGATGGGCATAACGCAACTTGATACGGAAACCCTGAACCAGCGGAGGCTGGTGGTTTGCAACTGCAGTTTCCAGCAGTTTGGTCAGCTTCGGAGTGGAAATGTCGCTGTTGGCGGCCCGATGGGCGCGGTTGACGGAGCCGAACAGATTACCGACCCCGGTACCGTGCAGGGCCGAAATATAGTGCAGCGGCGCGAAATCGAGAAACGGCAGGCGCCTATCGATATCACGGCGCACCTTGTCTTTCTGGTATTGATCCAGACCATCCCACTTATTGACCGCCACCACTAGAGCCCGCCCCGATTCCAGAGCAAAGCCGAGCAGGTGCGCATCCTGGTCGGTAATGCCATCGCGCGCATCCAGCACCATGATGACCACATGGGCATCGGCGATAGCTTGAAGGGTCTTGATGATGCTGAACTTCTCGATAGTCTCCCTAACCCGAGCGCGACGACGCACTCCGGCGGTATCAATCAATATATAGCGCTGGCCGTCCCGTTCGAAGGGGACCCGAATGCTGTCGCGGGTGGTACCGGGCATATCGAACACAATCACCCGCTCCTCCCCCATGATGCGGTTGACCAGCGTCGATTTACCCACGTTGGGTCGGCCGATAATGGCGACACGGATCCCCTCCTCCGCATCGGCCTCCTCCTCCTCCGGTGTCGGAAACATCTCCAGGACCCGGCTCATCATCGACCGCACACCGCGACCGTGAGCTGCGGCAACCTGGAACGGTTCTCCTATCCCCAGGGAGTAGAAATCGCTGGCGGCGACATCCGGGTCGATGCCGTCAACCTTGTTGACGGCAAGGTAGACCGGTTTGCCACACTGGCGCAGAAAATCGGCAATCACCTGATCCGCTGCGTTAAGCCCGGCCCGACCATCGACCAGAAATACAACGGCATCGGACTCATCGATGGCGAGCCGCGCCTGACGAGCCATAATACTGTCGATTCCCTCCTTTTCGCCGGACAGGCCGCCGGTATCCACGACCAGATAGGGACGTTCGCCCAACTGCCCGGTACCGTACTTACGATCACGGGTAAGGCCGGGGAAATCCGCCACAAGGGCATCGCGGGAACGGGTCAGACAATTGAAGAGGGTGGATTTGCCCACATTGGGGCGGCCCACCAAAGCTATCACCGGTTTCATGTTTCTAACTCGAAATCTTCACCACAAAAGCGCCAGGGACGCACGAAAGTCAGAGGTGTTTCGCGCTCGCCGCACTCCACGGCCGATTACGACTGCACCCCCCTATGCCACAGTATTTACGACGCTCCCTGCGTCTTTGTGGTGAGTTGATGAAACATTCGCCCAGCTACTTCGGTTGAACGCGGAAGGCGGCCAAGCGACCTGCGGTATCCACCACGAAGACCTGCTCACCATCAACGACAGGAGCCGCCAGGATCGGAGCGCTGCCGACCTTGTCGCGCGCGACAATGCTTCCGTCTGCCTGCGACAGCCAATGCAGATAGCCGTCCAGGTCACCGACTACCAGAAAGTCGCCTTGAGGAACCGGTGCGGTCAGACGTCGTGCATGGAGCTTGTCACTGCGCCAGAGTGAGCCGCCGTTATAGCGCGCCAACGCCCAGACATCGCTGCTGTCGTCGGTCACCAGAACGGCTTCCTGAGTCACCCCGACCGCTTCATGGGAGGGGATATCGCGCGTCCACAATAACTGTCCATTGCGCAGCGCCACAGTGGCTATGCGTCCCTGATAGGACGCCACGTGGGCAACGCCCTCACGGATCATCGGTGCGGCATCGATGTCCACCATGCGCTCCAGCTCCGTACGGCCGCGGGGCACGGATACCGTAGCCCCCCAAACCGGAGTACCGTTTTGCAAGTTCACTGCCACCAAACGTCCGCTCGCAAAGCCGGCCACGGCATGTCCGTCAAAAAAGGCCGGGGCGCCCACGCCGCGCAGGCTTAAGGTCGGGACCGGCTGGTTGTAGCTCCACCTTTGCTCACCGCTGGCGGCATCAAGACCGAACAGATTGCCGTCAACGGTGCGCACCAGGATGACATCGTCCCTTCGAATCGGAGGCGCCAGAACTTCGCTACTGACATCAGCCTGCCAGAACTGGCTGCCGTCGCTCTTCGAGACGGCGAATACCTCGGCGTCACCGCCCAGGAGAATCATCTCGCCACCGTCACCGGGCCCCCCGCTCAGCCCCGCTTCGAGCGAGGTTGCCCACAGCCGTTTGCCGCTTTCACGTTCAAAGGCCATGATCTGCCCTTCGATATCGGCCGTGTAGATAGCATTACCGGCAACCAGCGGACCCATTTTCAGATAGTGATCGCCAACCCCGCTACCCGCATTGACAGACCAGAGCTCTTCCACCTCGAGTTTGGCTTCGAAATCGGTGAGCTCCGCCGGCGATTCAGTCACCGGCAGTCCACCACCGCTGCTGCAACCGGTAGTGACCAATGCGGCCAGCATCAGCCCGAGAAAATGCTTCACTCTTCTACTTCCTTCGTGTCAGCCAGACTTTGGAGCTTCATGCTAACAATCTGTTGCTTACTCGGTGCCTGGTATGCGGCCAGGGCATCACTGTAAGCCGTGCGGGCGGCATCATGATTCCCCTGCTCCAGATAGGCATCACCGCGCAACTCATCGAAAGCGGCGCGATAGCTGGAGCCACCCTGTTCCGCCAGTGAGAGGGCCGTTTCCACATCGCCTCTGCTCAACAGAACATGCCCCAGCCGCAGCCGCGCCAACTCCTCCAGCTCCGACTGGGAAGTGCTGTCCATCACCCGCCGCAGGTGGGCTTCTGCCTGATCCGGATCGCCCTGTTCGACGGCAATACGCGCCAAGGCCATAGAAGCGAAATCAGCGTAACTCGTTGACGGGAACTCCCCGACGATCGAACGCCCAATCTCCACCGCCTGCTCGGGCTGAGTATCCAATACACTCATCATCCGTTCATACTGAAGGGATGCCGCTTCAGCACGGCTCGCCTGATTAGCGCTCCATGTCCGCCAACCAAAGACGGCCAGCAGAACAAGCGCCAAAGCGATCAACACCAGACGACCATTGTCTTTCCACCAGCGCCGTAACGCCTCGATCTGCTCTTCTTCTGTGCCGTAGACTTCCATTCGCTACTCCTCTAAACCGCCTTCGTTGCCTAAGAGTGTTCGACCCCGTCCGCCAGAAACTCCCCGATCTCATCGAGGGAAAGCGTTTTCTGCTCCACGTCCTCACGGAGGAACTTGACCGTAACCGTGCCGTTTGCGGCTTCCTCTTCTCCTAGCACCAGCGCCAGCCGGGCACCGCTCTTGTCGGCCTTTTTGAACTGACTCTTGAAACTGCCGCCGCCGCAGTGCATTTCCAGACGTAGAGCAGGAACCGCACTGCGCAGCCGCTCGGCCACGGCCAGCGCGACACGGGCCTCTACTCCACCGGCGACAACCAGATAGGCGTGAGGCCGGTATCGGTCCAGCGGCACCTCGATCTCTTCCAGCAGGGCAACCAGCCGTTCGATGCCCATGGCATAACCGACCGCTGGCGTCGGTTTGCCGCCCAGCTGTTCAACCAGTCCATCGAAGCGTCCGCCGGCACAGACCGTGCCCTGTGCCCCCAGTCTGTCCGTCACCCACTCGAAAACCGTCTTGCCGTAGTAGTCGAGTCCCCGGACCAGACAGGGATTGATCTCATACTCGATCCCGATCTGGTCGAGAATCGAGAGCAGCTCATCGAAGTGAACGCGCGACTCTTCATCCAGATGCTCGGTGAGTTTGGGCGCCGCAGCGATGAGTTCCGCCATGTCGGGATTCTTGCTATCGAGAATCCTTAACGGATTGCTATATAGGCGGCGCTTGCTGTCCTCGTCCAAGTCCTGGCTGTTTTGCTCGAAATAGACCACCAGGCGCTCACGATAAGCCGCGCGTGCTTCACTGCTGCCCAGTGAATTTACCTGTAGTTTGACCGCATCCGCCAGGCCTAATTCCCTCCATAGCCGCACGGTCATCAGGATCATCTCGGCATCGACATCCGGCCCGGTGAAACCGAACACCTCCACTCCGAACTGATGGAACTGCCGATAGCGCCCCTTCTGTGGGCGCTCGTGGCGAAACATCGGCCCCTTATACCAGAGTTTCTGCGTCTGATTGTGCAGCAGTCCGTTCTGGATGGCAGCGCGCACACAACCGGCGGTTCCCTCGGGTCGCAAGGTCAGACTGTCACCATTGCGGTCCTCGAAAGTGTACATCTCCTTCTCGACGATATCGGTCACCGCGCCGATAGAGCGTTTGAAAAGCTCCGTCTTCTCGACGATGGGCATACGGATCTCGCTGTACCCGTAGCGGGCCAGCAGTCGATAGACTGTCTCCTCGACAAACTGCCAACGCGGCGTCTCGTCCGGCAGGATGTCATTCATCCCCCGGATCGCCTGAATATTCTTACCCAACTGAACTCCCCTGAAAATCGAATTCACCGCAGAGCCGCGGAGGAACAGAGAGAAAAACAGGACCTGTCGAAACCTTACATCCGGAATCGACGCGGGATGACAGCGCCCCCAACGGCCGTGAATTCAAACTCTGCGAGCTCTGCGCCTCTGCGGCGAGCCCCTTTGTGTTTAGCTCTTTTGGTCACGCCGGCGGGCGATTTCGGCGCGAATATTGCGCTCGAGCTCATCCACCAGAGTCTTGTTGTCTACTTTGTGGTCGGGCTTCCCACCCACATAGAGCAGGTTGGGCTCACCACCGACGATACCCAGATTGGCCTCGCGGGCCTCACCTGGGCCATTGACGACGCAGCCTATCACTGCTACGTCGAGCGGCTCCAGAATGTCTTCCAGTCGCGCCTCCAGTTCATTGACGGTGCTGATGACGTCAAAGTTCTGCCGTGAACAGGAGGGACAGGCAACAAGGTTAATACCCTTGCTGCGCAGGTGCAGACTCTTCAGCATGTCGAAGCCGACCTTGATCTCCTCCACCGGATCCGCCGCGAGGGAGACCCGCAGGGTGTCGCCAATCCCCTCCGAAAGCAGCATTCCCATGCCGATGGCCGATTTTACAGTGCCGGAGCGCAGCCCCCCCGCCTCGGTAATTCCCAGGTGCAGAGGCTGCTCGATCTGACCGGCCAGTTTGCGGTAGGCCTCGACCGTCATGAAGATCTCGGAGGCCTTGAGGCTGACCTTGAAGTCTGGAAAGTCCAGCCGGTCGAGAATATCGATATGCTTGAGTGCCGATTCAACCAACGCATCGGCGGTGGGTTCGCCATATTTCTTCTGCAGTTCCTTCTCCAGCGAGCCGGCATTCACTCCGATACGGATGGGGACCTGCCGGTCACGTGCCGCCTCCACCAGCGATTTCACCCGATCTTCGCGGCCGATATTGCCCGGGTTGATGCGCAGGCAGTCCACGCCGAGTTCCAGCACGCGAAGCGCGATGCGGTAGTCGAAGTGGATGTCCGCAATCAGCGGCGCGTTCACCTGCTGGCGGATCTTTCCGAACGCCTCAGCGGCATCCATGGTCGGCACCGACACGCGCACGATATCCGCACCCGCCGCTTCCAGTGCCTTCACCTGGCCGACGGTGGCCGCGACATCGTTGGTATCGGTGTTGGTCATGCTCTGCACCGAGACCGGCGCATCGCCACCGACCGGCACGGAACCGACGTAAATCTGCCGTGTTTTGCGACGCCGAATGGGGCTGAAGGACATGTTCAGCCCTCCCCGCCCTGGTCGTCGCCGGGCGAACCGATGCTGAAGCGGGCGACATCACTTCGCATGTAAGGGGTGTGGTCGAACCGTTCCCCCTGATAGTGAATCGTAACGCCCGGCGCGTAACCCAGGATCACCCGGAATGGCGGCTTGCCCGTAAAGCGGAGTGTACGACCCGCCTTGATGACCCTTGATACCAGTTGTTGACCGTCGGCATTGGTCACCTGTATCCAGCTGTCCGCCTCGAACTCCATGCGAAGACCGGTCGCGGCCGGTTCCGCTTGTGCAACAGCTTCGGACTCTGCCGCCTGCGGCTGGGCTTCGGGTGCCGGTTCCGGTGTGGTCGGTTCCACCGGGTCGGGCTCCTCGGAGGCGGTGCCTTCGGACTCGGCAACAAAAACGGGCAGTTGAGCATCGGTTTCGGTAGCCGACTCGGGCCGCTCGGCAACCGTCTGCGCCTCTCCCTCCGGAGTCGTCGGCGTGGCTTTCAGGGCCGCTGTCGCGACTTCGGAGCTGTTACCCGGCTCTTCGAGTGCCGGCTGTTGGGCCAGCCACCACACCACGAGGAGCGCTCCCAAACCGATAAAGATCAGCCAGGTGACCATGCGAACCGGGAGATCACGGCTGGAAACCTGACTTTTCCTGACCCGCGGCACAATCTCCGGCTGAGGGCCTTCAAGATTCTGTTCATGCGCCCGGACGATCTCGTCAGCTGGCAGATCAAGCCGCCGTGCATAGCTACGGAGATACCCGACGACGAACGCCGAAGGAGGCATAGAGCTGTCATCGTCCTCTTCAAGCGCTGCCACTATCCGGGTCTGCAGACGCAACTCCGATGCCACTTCCTCGCGCGAAAGGTTCCGGGTCTCACGGGCCTCACGCAGACGGCGGCCCGGTCGTTCGGGAAGCGTTTTCTGCTTTGAGGTTCGTTGTTCGTCGACGGTATCGTTTTCAGACTCGCTCATTTTTGCTCCGACTCTTGGAGAAGACGTGCCTGCTCGGAATCGGGAAACCGATTCTTCAGATGCATTTCATAGCTGGAAAGGGCATCCCGGTCACCTAACTTCCTTTCGATCCTGATGCCCAGCCACAGCGAATTGGGAGTATATCGGGCCACCTCGAGATAGCGTTGAAAATAGGCACGTGCCGATAGGTAGTTGCCGCTCTGATAATTCAGATCGGCCATTCCGAACAGGGACTTGTGCAATTTCGGGTTCTGCGAAAGGGCTTTGCGCAGGTGGCTTTCAGCCTTTTCCAAGTCACCCTTACGCGTCATGCATAGCCCGAGGTTCTCATGAACGGCGCCGCGCTGCGGGTAAACAGGATCCTCCAGAACCTTCAGGAGGAACTTTTCCCCTTCATCATACCGGCCCGAACCACACAGAAAAGCCCCGAAGTTATTCAGAAGCGACGAATCGTCCGGCAAGGCGCGGATGGCATCGCGAAAATGTCCCTCGGCATCATCGGGCCGATCCAGCCGCTGGTAGAGGATTGCCAGATAATGGTTTGCCTCACCATGCCTACGGTCAAAAGAAAGGGCGCGCGTGAGCTTATCCATCGCGCGTTCGTTGTTGCCCTGCTGCATGTAACGCAACCCCATCTGGGCGTTCACATCAGCGCTTTTTTCAGCGTTCCGTGTCGGATTACCGGCACAGCCCACCAGCGCGAGGCCTACTCCCAGCATCAGGATGGCAGCGACTCGTCTCATGAAGCAATATCTCCTCGAAAGTTAATATGGCGTTCACTGCGGCGGGTCCGATCCAGAACCTTCCCCACCAACTGACCGCAGGCGGCGTCGATATCTTCGCCACGCGTCTTGCGCGTCACTGTGATGATACCCGCCGCCATAATGATGTCGCGGAACCGATCGATACTTTCCTGGCTTGAGCAGCGATAGGGGGCCCCCGGAAAAGCATTGAAGGGAATCAGGTTCAATTTCGATGGCACCGTGCGCAGCAGACGTGCCAACTTCCGGGCATGCTCGGGGGAATCGTTCACGCCCTCCAGCATGACATATTCAAAGGTCACGCGCCGGTGGGGCTTCCCTTCTACATAGTGTCGGCAGGCGGCCATCAGCTCCGCAATCGGGTATTTACGATTGATGGGCACCAGCTCATCGCGCAGGGCGTCCTCCGGAGCATGCAGGGAAACGGCCAGGCTGACGTCGCTGACCTCCCGCAACCGCTCAATCCGCGGCACCACGCCGGCGGTGCTGATGGTAATCCGTCGCTTGGAGACCCCGAATGCGAGGTCGTCCTGCATCAGCTCCATGGATGCCACCACCTCATCGAAGTTCATCAGCGGCTCGCCCATGCCCATCAGTACGATGTTGGTCAGCACCCGTTCACCCTTGTTTTCGGGCAAGCCCAATGCACGGGCCGCCACCACCACCTGTCCAATAATCTCGGCAGAGCTCAGGTTACGGTTGAAACCCTGACGGGCGGTCGAGCAGAAGCTGCAGGCGAGCGTGCAGCCCACCTGTGAAGAGACACAGAGCGTGCCGCGCTCCCCTTCAGGGATAAAAACCATCTCGACATGATTGTCATCCTCCAGACGCAGCACCCATTTACGGGTGCCGTCGCGGGAAGGCTGATCGAGGCTGATTTCAGGCAAACGGATCCCGGCGCGCTCCCTCAGCCGGGTGCGTAATGCCTTTCCCACGTTGCTCATGTCATCGAAATGATCCACCCCCCGGTGGTAGATCCATTTCATCACCTGAGAAGCGCGGAAGGCCTTCTCCCCCATTTCGGTGAAGAAGGCCTCCAGCTCCGGTCGCGGCATCCCGACGAGGTTCTGCTTTTTGTCACGGCTATCGGCCATAACCCTCCGCCTCACGAAGGGAATCGGCCACGCGCTTTCAACGGCTGCGCGGGCAGATTTCCTCGGGCTTGAAAAAGAATTCGATTTCCTGCTTGGCCGTCTCCGGGGCATCGGAACCATGCACTGCATTGGCGTCGATGCTGGAGGCGAAATCGGCCCGAATGGTGCCCGGTGCGGCTTCCTTGGGGTTTGTGGCACCCATGACTTCACGGTTTTTGGCTATGGCATTTTCACCCTTGAGCACCTGCACCATCACCGGACCGGACATCATGAAGTCCACCAAATCTTTGAAAAACGGGCGCTCCTTGTGGACTGCATAAAAGCCTTCGGCCTGCTCTCGGCTCAGCTGCAGCATCTTGGCGGCCACAATACTCAGGCCTGCTTTTTCGAAACGGCTGTAGATATCACCGATAACGTTTTTTGCTACCGCATCCGGCTTGATGATGGAAAGAGTGCGCTCAACTGCCATAGGGAAAATCTCCGTCATTTGTATTGGTGGGCCCCAGAGGCGGGAAAGTTTCCTACCTGTCCCCTAATACGCTAAACCCGCGATTATACGCGGGCTTAGGGGGGCGTTCCAGCACAGATCTTCAACCACGGGGAACACGGGGAGCACGGGGAGCACGGGGAGCACGGGGAACTGCAAATACCGAATGCATTCTCCCTGTGCTCCCCGTGGTTCTTTCGTCAGTCCCGTTCATCAATCCACGCCATCTGGATGGCCTCGAGGATTCCCTCGCTGGAGCTTTCCGGATCGTCCTCGAACCCGTCGATGCCACATACCCACTGGTGCAGATCGGTAAACCGTACGTATTGGGGGTCGACGTCCGGATGGGTTTCATCCAGCTCAATGGCGATATCCTGCACGTCCGTCCATCTCAGTCCCATCGTCGGGCTCCTGGTTTTGGTGAGTTGACCACGGGGAACACGGGGAGCACAGGGACTGCTTTGCAGGAACGTGAACGTCATTACCGGTTCGCCAAGACCCCCGGTTTTCCTGAAAAATCAGCGCCCCCGTGTCCCCCGTGGTTTACGGCTGTTCGGTCAGTTGCTTTCCGACACCATATTGATGGTGTATTTCGGGATCTCCACGGTCAGGTCTTCCTCGCCCACGACCGCCTGACAGGAAAGACGCGACTCCGGTTCGAGACCCCAGGCCTTGTCGAGCATGTCTTCTTCGGATTCTTCCGCCTCATTCAGCGACTCGAATCCTTCGCGGACGACGATATGACAAGTGGTGCAGGCGCAGGATTTCTCGCACGCATGCTCGATCTCGATACCGTTGGCCAGAGCCGCTTCGATCAGCACGGTACCGGGCTCGGCTTCAAACATCGCGCCTTCGGGGCAGAGTTCTTCGTGGGGCAAAACGATGATCTGGGGCATTCTCAAACTCCTACTAAGGATCTCACCGCAAAGACGCAAAGGACGCCAAGAACTGCGGACAAAGCATCGGGAAACAGAGGTGCTGCCGTTGAAAGAGCGGCACAACCCCATGCGGCGCATAAACCCGCGCCGCAATTCCCGTGCCTGGGGCGGGCTCGCAATTTGCATTGAGGCGCTTGAGGGGCAGTGCACGCCCGCTCTGTGTACTTTATGGCTTTCCTTTGCGCTCTTTGCGCCTTTGCGGTTAAGAAAATAAACGGCTCTACTTCTCGAACTCGTCCACGCTCTGACCGGACAGCGCCTCCTGGATTGAGGCGTTCATCCGGCGGGCGGCGAACTCCACGGAAAGTCGGTTAAGCTCGTCGGTCCGGCGTTTGAGCAGAGAATAATCGTTTTCACCGATGGTCTCCCGAACGACGTCCATGCTCCGCTCCAGAGCCTCACGCTCCCCGCTGGAGAGCAGGCGTTCACCGTCCACCTCTAGGGCGTGCTCCAGCGCCTCGAGGATACGCTCCGCCTCCACCTGCTGTTCGCGCAGGTTACGGGCATCCATATCCTCACGGGCGTGGTCCATGGAATCACGCAGCATCTCTTCGATTTCCGAGTCGGTCAGGCCGTACGACGGCTTCACCTGTATGCTCGATTCCAGTCCGGTGGTCTGCTCCCGGGCCGTGACCGAAAGCAGACCGTCGGCGTCCACCTGAAAGGTGACGCGAATACGGGCCGCTCCCGCCGCCAGCGGCGGAATCCCCCGAAGCTCAAAGCGGGCCAGGGAACGGCAGTCGGAAACCAGTTCACGCTCCCCCTGCACCACGTGAACCGCCATGGCGGTCTGACCATCCTTGTAGGTAGTAAAGTCCTGGGCGCGAGCCACGGGAATCGTGGTGTTCCGCGGGATGACCTTCTCTACCAAGCCGCCCATGGTTTCCAGGCCCAGCGAAAGCGGTGTGACGTCGAGCAACAGCATTTCATCATCCGGCTTGTTGCCGGCGAGCACATCGGCCTGCATTGCGGCCCCGATCGCAACGACCCGGTCCGGGTCGATGTCCACCAAGGGCTCGGTATTGAAGAATTCGCCGACCTTTTCACGCACACGCGGCACGCGGGTGGAGCCGCCGACCATGACCACACCTTTAATCTCTTCGGGTCCGACACCTGCATCACGCAGTGCGCGACGGCATGGGGCCAGGGTCTTACGGACCAGCGGATCGATGATCTTGTTGAACTGCCCGCGGTCCAGTTGTCCTTCCCAGTGGGTGCCGTCCGCAAGCTCCAGCCTGATCCCGGCCGTTTCGTTTTGGGTCAGCGTTTCCTTGGCGGCGCACGCATCGCGCATCAGGCGGCGCAGCTGCTTGTGATCGGCGTCATCGGCAATGCCGGCCTGTTTCATGATCCATTCCGCAACCAGCCGATCCATGTCGTCCCCGCCCAGAGCGGAGTCACCGGCGGTGGCCAGGACTTCGAAAACGCCTTTGTTGAGCCGCAAAATGGAGATATCAAAGGTGCCGCCGCCCAGGTCATAGACGCCGATAACCCCTTCCGAGCCGCGGTCCAGGCCATACGCGACCGCGGCGGCGGTCGGCTCACTCAGCAGCCGCAGCACATTGAGACCCGCCAACTTCGCGGCATCCTTGGAGGCCTGACGCTGGGCGTCATCAAAGTAGGCGGGGACGGTAATCACCACCCCGGTCAGGTCGCCCCCCAGGGACTTTTCCGCCCGTTCGCGCAGCGTCTTCAGGATCTGCGCGGAGACCTCCACCGGACTCACATCGCCACCCGCGGTTCGCAGGCGTGGCATGGCAGAGGCTTCGCTCTCCACGAACTCATAGGGCAGACGTGACCCCAGGCTCTTCACATCCGCAACGCCTCGCCCCATGAAGCGCTTTACCGAGGCTACGGTATTGAGCGGATCGAGCGCGGCCTGTCCCTTGGCGACCTCTCCCACTACGGTTTCGCCACCCTCCAGGTAACGTACTACGGAAGGCAATAGATGATTGCCCTGTTCATCCGGCAGGGTCTCGGCCATGCCGGAACGTACGGTCGCCACCAGGGAATTGGTGGTGCCCAGATCAATGCCCGCCGCCAACCGGTGTTGGTGAGGGGCGTCGGATTGTCCGGGTTCACTGATCTGCAGTAGTGCCATATGTACTCGGTCGTTTCAGAGCTCGTGAGTCAGCGCCTCTTCGAGCTCCTCGGTTTCACTGAGGAGTCGACGCATGAACTGGAGTTTGCGGACAGAATCCTTGGCCCTCTCAAGGACATCGCCTTCGCCATGGCCAAGGGCGACCCCCAGGTCTTCGACCAGGGCCCGTTCCCTTTGTTCGATATCGCTACGGATACGTTCCAGCGTGTCAAACGGTTCGTCACTGCCGCGGACAGCTTCCAGTGACTCCCGCAACTCCATCTGTTCCATGAGGAAGCCCGGGTCCATCGACGTGTCGGTTTCATCAATCGGGGCGCCCCGCAGCTCGAGCAGATAGCGAGCCCGAGCCATGGGGTCTTTCAGCGTCCGATAGGCTTCATTCACATGAGCGGCCTGCTGTATCGCCAGTCGCCGCTCCTGTTCAGAGGCATTGGCGAAACGATCCGGATGGGTCGTGCGTTGCAGCTCCCGATAGCGAAGTGCGAGCGCCTCGGTATCCACCTGAAAGTTCACGGGCAGGTCGAACAGCTCGAAGTAGTTTTTGGAGAGGTTCGTCTGCATTGGAGTCAACTTTAGATGTTGAAGCTTTCGCCGCAGCCGCAGGCGTCCTTCACATTGGGGTTATTGAACTGAAATCCTTCGTTCAGTCCCTCTCTGGCAAAGTCGAGTTCAGTGCCGTCGAGGTAGACAAGACTTTTCTTGTCGACGATCACCTTCACCCCATACCCTTCGAAGATCTCATCGTCATCGTCGACGACATCGGCGAATTCGATCACATAGGCCATGCCCGAGCAGCCGGAGGTTTTCACCCCAAGCCTCAGGCCAATGCCCTTGCCACGATTTGCGAGGAACGTCTTGACCCGCTCCGCCGCGGCCTCGGTCATGGTAATTCCCATCTCAATAGCCTCTTAAGCACTCTTGGCTTCGGCGCCGGCCTTCGATGCGTCCGCTCCGGGCTTTTCACCGCGCTTCGACTTGTAATCGTCGATCGCCGCCCGAATGGCATCCTCAGCCAGAACCGAACAGTGAATTTTCACCGGTGGCAGGGCCAACTCTTCAGCGATATCCTTGTTTTTAATGGTCAGGGCATCCGCCAGGGATTTACCCTTCACCCATTCGGTCACAAGTGAGCTGGAGGCGATGGCCGAACCGCAGCCGTAGGTCTTGAAACAGGCGTCTTCGATCACGCCTTCGTCGTTCACCTTGATCTGCAGACGCATGACATCGCCGCAAGCGGGTGCGCCTACCATTCCGGTGCCCACTTCGGTTTCGTCCTTTTCGAACGAACCCACGTTGCGTGGATTCTCGTAATGGTCAATTACCTTGTCGCTATATGCCATCGTCTGTACCTCTCTGGTGAGGGCGGGTAATGGTAAATCAATGAGCACTCCACTGCACCGAATCGAGATCAATACCTTCCTTGTACATCTCCCACAACGGCGACAGCGCGCGCAATTTGGCGATTTTGCCGTGGATCATTTCGATAGCCCGATCGATTTCAGCCTCTGTGGTGAAGCGGCCGAAACTGAACCGAAGGGAGCTGTGGGCCAGTTCATCGGAGCGTCCCAATGCGCGCAGCACGTAGGAAGGTTCCAGGCTGGACGAGGTGCAGGCCGAACCGCTTGAGACCGCCAGGTCCGATAGCGCCATCATCAGCGACTCGCCTTCAACATAGGCGAAACTGATGTTCAGGTTATGCGGAACCCGGTGCTCCAAGTCACCGTTAACAAAGACCTCTTCGATATCCTCGATGCCCTTGAGCAACCGATCGCGCAGCGCACGGATCCGCTGGTTTTCGCTCTCCATCTCCTCGCGAGCCAGGCGAAACGCCTCGCCCATGCCGACGATCTGGTGGGTGGGCAGTGTCCCCGAACGCATGCCGCGCTCGTGGCCGCCGCCATGCATCTGCGCCTCGAGGCGCACACGCGGCTTGCGGCGTACGTAGAGCGCACCCATCCCCTTGGGGCCGTAAACCTTGTGGGCCGAGAAGGACATCAGGTCGACCTTCATGGCCTTGAGATCGATAGGCACCTTGCCGGCGCTCTGGGCCGCGTCGACGTGGAACAGGATCTTCCGTTCCCGCATCAACTCGCCGATGGCGGCGATGTCCTGAATAACGCCGATCTCGTTGTTGACGTGCATGATCGAGACCAGGATGGTGTCGTCCCGGATGGCCTCTTCGAGACTCTTCAACGAGATCAGACCGTTCGACTGGGGATCCAGGTAGGTGACCTCGAAACCTTCCCTTTCGAGCTGCCGGCAGGTGTCCAGCACCGCCTTATGCTCGGTCTTGGAGGTGATGATGTGCTTGCCCTTCTTGGCATAAAAGTGTGCCGCACCTTTCAACGCCAGGTTGTCGGACTCCGTCGCACCGGAGGTCCAGACGATCTCCTTGGGATCGCAGTTAAGCAGTGCCGCCACATCCCGACGAGCCTTTTCAACGGCCTCTTCGGCATCCCAGCCGTATTTGTGCGAGCGGGAGGCCGGATTGCCGAAGAGGCTATCTTCGGGCCGCAGGTATTTGCACATCTGGTCGGCGACACGCGGATCCACCGGGGTGGTGGCCGAATAGTCGAAATAAATCGGTTTGCTCATGTTCTGTCGACTCCGAAGTTAACCGGATGATTCACCGCTAAGACGCAAAGAGCGCAAAGCAACCAGTACACCGTTAATCTGTAGCCTCTGCCATCAAACCGCGGCTAGCAGCCTACCTTCTACGCCCCTGAACCCTTGGCGCCTTGCGGTGAGTTCATTACGGTTTGCTCATGCCCAGGCGCTGCCTGCCATCTTCCGCAACAGCGCAGCTTCCGCTGCCAACGCGCCCACCAGGGCGTCCACATCCGCTTCCGTATTACCGATGCCGAAACTCGCCCGCACCGCGCAACTTGCCAAATCCGAAGGTACCGCCATGGCCCCCAACACCGGGCTCGGTTCATCATGCCGGCTGCCGCAGGCCGAACCGCTGGAGAGCGCCAGCCCCTGGCGATCGAGCGCCAACGCCAGCGTGCCGCCCTCAATGCCGGGGAGTGCAAAAAAGCTGGTATTCGGCAGACGTTTCGCGCCCGCTCCGAAAACCATCGCTTCGGGCATCCGCTCACTCAATCCGGCCTCGAACCGCTCTCTCAACTGTTCCAATAGGGAAGAGCGGCTCTGCAGCTCGCTGCGAGCCAATTCGGCGGCCTTCCCAAAACCGGCAATCGCGGCAACATTCTCGGTCCCGCCCCGACGACCTCGTTCCTGACCACCACCATGCACGAGCGGCTCGATATCGACCGCCTTATCCACGATCAGTGCGCCGATACCCTTCGGACCGTAGAGCTTGTGGGCGGACACGCTCATCAGGTGTGCGCCCGCTGCGGTAAAATCGATGGGCACCTTGCCGGCGGCCTGCACCGCATCGGTGTGCAGCAATGCACCCCGATCCCGTGCAGCCTCGGCCAGCGCCGAAATGTCCTGCAAGACACCGGTCTCGTTGTTGGCCCACATCACCGAAACGATAGCTGCGCTGCTGCGGCTTACCGCCTCCGTTTCAACGCGCCCCTCACTGTCCACGGGCAGCCGTTCGTGCCGCCAGCCATGGCGTGCCAAGGCCTCCACCGGTTCCCGCACCGAGGCGTGTTCTACCGCACTGATGGCCATGCCACCCGGCACCCGGCGAAACGCGGCTCCTTTAAGGGCCGCATTGTTAGCCTCTGTACCGCCGTTCGTGAATACCACTTGGGAGGGATGCGCACCGACCAGCTCGGCCAACTGCTCCCGAGCAGTGTCCAGTGCGGTGAGCGCCGAACGCCCGAAAGCGTGCGTGCTGGAAGCGTTGCCAAAACCGTCCCGAAAGTGCGGGAGCATCGCCTCGAGCACCCGCTCATCCAGCGGGGTCGTGGCATTGTGGTCGAGATAGGCTGACACCGGATCATCCCTAGTTATATTGAGGCTGTTTCTTCTCTTCGATGATCTGCGAGTGCCGGTCCTGACGGGCCGCCACATTGCGGACCTCCTTGCGCTCCACCAGGTCGCCCAGGGTGATGCTTTTAAGGAAGTCGTAAATCTGGTTACTCAGCTCGCACCAAAGTTCATGGGTAAGGCACGACCCGCCGTCCTGACAATCACCCTTCCCGCCACAGCGCATGGCGTCGACTTTTTCATCGACGGCGGTAATCACGTCGGCGACGCAAACTTCGCCGGCGGGACGGCTGAGCTTATAGCCGCCACCTGGACCGCGGGCACTATCCACGAGGCCGTTTTTGCGCAGTCGGGAAAAGAGCTGTTCAAGGTAGGACAGCGAAATACCCTGGCGCTTGGAAATGTCCGCGAGCGTAATCGGACCGTTGGTGTAGTGCAGTGCGAGATCCAGCATCGCGGTCACCGCGTAGCGGCCTTTGGTCGTCAGTCTCATTACCTTTGATCCCCAGATATCGTGTTTAACGACAATTGCCACCTAAATTAGCAATACCTAGCATTTTAGTCAACTATTGATTTCGCCCTCTTTGGACTCCCGGGCACGCTCATCAGAACTCTCCTCCTGGGTTTTGCCGTTCCCGATCTCGCAGCTCTTCAATTCCGGCAACTCCTTTTCAGGGAGTTCCGCACCCATACTGCGCATCGCCTGGCACATCTCGTCCATTTTGCTGTCCATGGCATGGATATGGTCGAGCATGCAATCGATAGCGTTGGCCACCGGGTCGGGCATATCCTCGGCAGTGCCGTAGGCATCGAAGCCGATCTTTTTAGCGATGGCGGCGCGCTGATGGTCCTTGTCGCTGCGCTTGCGCTGCACCACCCGGCCAGGGATGCCGACCATGGTCGCCCCCGCCGGAACATCCTTGACGACCACCGCATTGGAGCCGATGCGCCCGCCGTCTTTGACCGTAATCGGTCCCAGCACTTTGGCCCCCGCGCCTACCACTACGTCATTGCCGAGAGTGGGGTGGCGCTTACCCTTGTCCCAACTCGTGCCGCCCAGGGTGACGCCGTGATAAAGCGTGCAGTCATCACCGATAACCGCCGTCTCGCCGATCACCACGCCCATCCCGTGGTCGATGAAGAAGCGGCGACCGATAGTGGCTCCGGGATGGATCTCGATTCCGGTCAGCCAGCGGGAGAACACCGATACCATTCGTGCCAGCCATTTCCATCCGCGATTCCACAGCGTATGACTCATCCGATGCAGGATGATGGCGTGAATGCCTGGATAGGTGGTGACGATCTCGAAGACGTTTCGGGCCGCCGGATCGCGCTCAAAGACGCAATCGATATCCTCTCGCAGCCTTTTGAACATTCAGTTACCGTTTAATTCCTGACATTTCTGATAGGCCATATTCTGGCATACAACTTGAGGGCGGAACAGGGGAATTCAAGCCGTCCCAGGCTGCTAGTCGGAGCGAGCCGCCTTCTGGGCCGCCGTAAGGATGCCCCTGAGGATATTGACCTCAGTGGCTTCCAGGGAACTCCGGTTGAACAGGCGCCGCAGACGGCGCATGAGCTTGCGGGGGTGATCCGGATCGAGAAAGTCCAGCTCGATCAACGTCTCCTGGAGATGAAGGTAAAGTCGCTCCACATCCTCCGCCGAAGCGGCTTCATCCCGCTGTGCAGCCTGCGCTGGAGCCGGGCCCGATGCCATCATCACCTCGTAGCTGACGACCTGAATGGCGGCCGCTACGTTCAGCGAACTGAACGCCCTGTCGGTCGGGATGTGGACCAGGTAATTGCAGCGCTCCAACTCCTCATTGCTCAACCCCGAGTGCTCCCGTCCGAACACAATCGCCACCTCGCCCGGATGGGCTACCGCCTTCTCGCCGCACTGGCGAGGGTCCAACTGGGGCCAGGGGATATTTCGCAGTCGGGCGCTGGCCCCGAACACCAGGGAGCAACCGGTCAAGGCTTCATCCAGGGCGTCGCAGAGCGTCGCGCTCGCCAGGACATCGTCCGCGCCGGAGGCACGGGCGCTCGCTTCGGGACTGGGGAATTCGCAGGGCTCAACCAGATAGAGTCGCCCGATTCCCATGTTTTTCATGGCCCGGGCGGCCGCGCCGATATTTCCGGGGTGGCTGGTCCCGACCATCACAATACGCAGTTTGGGAAATTTCATGGCCGAGGAAGTTACCGTTTGGCAAGAACAAGTCAACGCTTTTACTCAAGTTTTTTGGAGACAGCCCTCATCAAAGACTCAACTTCTCTGCCCGTGGCTGTTAAAATGTCCGGCTAACCCGATGCGACGATGCTGTCGTCTACGGGGCACGCGCGTAACGTTCTTTAAAACCTGGAGATTTTCCCATGCATCCCATGCTCAACATTGCCGTGCGCGCTGCACGGCAGGCCGGCAACTTCATCGCCCGCTCGGCCGAACATGTGGATCGGCTCACGATCGAGAGCAAGGCACCCAACGACTTCGTCACCGAGGTGGACCGCGTTGCCGAACAGGAGATCATCCAGGTCATTCGCAAGGCCTACCCGGATCACGCCATCCTCGCCGAGGAGAGCGGTGTCCAGAAAGGCAAGGCGGAGTACCAGTGGATTATCGACCCACTGGACGGCACCACCAACTTCCTGCACGGCTTCCCCCAATTTGCTGTCTCTATCGCGGTCCAGCACAGGGGCCGCACCGAACAGGCGGTGGTCTACAACCCGATCTCCCAGGAGTTGTACACGGCCAGCCGGGGCTCCGGTGCGCAGCTGAATGGACGCCGCATGCGCGTCGCCCAGCGCCGGCACCTGGACGGCGCCCTGCTTGGCACCGGCTTCCCGTTCCGCCAGAAGCATCATCTCGAAACTTATCTGAACACCTTCAAAATCCTGTTCGGCGAAGTAGCAGATATCCGACGAGCGGGTTCTGCCGCCCTGGACCTGGCCTACGTCGCCGCCGGCCGCCTGGACGGGTTCTGGGAGTTTAGGCTTTCGCCTTGGGATATAGCTGCCGGCGCACTGCTCATCCAGGAGGCTGGCGGCGTGATCACTGACTTCGCCGGTGGCGACAATTACCTGGAGAGCGGTAATGTGATCGCAGGCAATATCAAACTCCATCCGGTCATTCTGCGCAAGATTCGCCCCCAGCTTCCGGAAGAAGCGCGCCGATAGCCCGTAGGAGGCGCGCCCCCGCGGCGATTGTCAATTTAACCGTGCCAAGGGCGGCCCTCCTACCCAAGCAAAGAGCGAACGCCGATCCCGGTAGGAGGCGCGCCCCCGCGGCGATTGACGCCAGGTCGATCATCGCGCCGGGGGGCCCTCCCACCGAGTAACAAAGAAAGCAGATCCGCTACGGCAGCGGCTCTTCCTGTTCCGCTCCCTCTTTTTCCACCGGCAGCAGATCTTCGCGAGAGACTCCCAGGGCCAGCAGGACGGGGCTGGCGATGTAGATTGAGGAGTAGGTACCGACCAGGACGCCGACCAGCAGGGCGGTGGCGAATCCGTGGATCAATTCACCCCCCAGGAAAAACAGCGCCAGTAGCACCAATGCTGTGGTACCGGAGGTGAGTACCGTCCGCGACAGGGTCTGGTTCAGCGATGCGTTCACCACGTCGGCCGAACTCCCCTTGCGCATCTTGCGGAAGTTCTCACGGATACGATCGAATACGACGATGGTATCGTTCAGGGAGTAGCCGATCACCGCCAGAATGGCCGCCATGATGGTCAGATCGAACTCCAGCTGCAGCAACGAGAAGAAGCCGAGCGTCAGAATCACATCATGCACCAGTGCCGCAACGGAACCGACGGCGAAGCGTTTCTCAAACCGCAGTGCCACATACACGAGGATCCCGAGCAGCGCGTAGAGAAGGGCCAGACCACCCCGCTCCACCAGCTCGTCCCCTACCTGTGGACCAACGAATTCCTGACGACGCATCTGCAGCTGATCATCGGAGGCGCGCAGCGCGGCCATGACCCTCTCGCTGAGCTGCGCGGTGCTAACCCCCTCGCGCGGCGCCAGCCGAATGAGGACGTCACGGGAGGTGCCGACATGCTGGACCACGGCCCCTTCGTAACCGGCCTCTACCAGGGTGCTACGGATCGACGACAACTCCGCCGGCTGCTCATAGCTGACCTCGAGCAGGGTACCGCCGGTGAAGTCGATCCCGAAGTTCAGCCCTCGCACCAGCAGGGAGCCCAACGCGACCACAATGAGGACGAGGGAGAGGGCGACAGCCCCCTTCCATGACCGCATGAAGTCGACTTTGGTCTGCGTAAAAATCTCCATGGTGCACTCCTCAGATCGACAGTTTCTTCAGCCGCTTGCTGCCGACGGCCAGATTGATGACGGCACGGGTCCCCATGATGGCGGTAAACATCGAAGTGATGATGCCCAGTGACAGGGTGATGGCGAAGCCCTTGATCGGCCCGGTACCGAAGCTGAACAGCACCAACGCGGCAATCAGCGTGGTGACGTTGGCGTCGGCAATGGTGGAAAGGGCCTTCTCGTAACCCGCCTTGATACTCGCGTGCGGCGTATTGCCCACCCGCAGCTCCTCGCGAATCCGTTCGAAGATCAGCACGTTGGCGTCCACCGCCATGCCGACCGTCAGCACGATACCGGCGATGCCCGGCAGAGTGAGCGTGGCCTGCAACATCGAAAGCAGTGCAACGATAAGCACCAGGTTGGCCGCCAGGGCGAGGTTCGCCACCAGGCCGAAACCCTTGTACCAGAGCACCATGAATGCCAGCACCAGCACGAAGCCAATCAACACTGAGGCAAAACCCTGATCGATATTGTCCTGACCCAGGCTTGGCCCGACGGTCCGCTCCTCCACGATATTCATTGGGGCGGCAAGGGCGCCGGCACGTAGCAGCAGCGCCAGGTTACGGGCCTCTTCGGTACTGTCCAGCCCCGTGGTCTGGAAGCGTTTCCCGAATGGCTCGCGGATCACGGCGACGCTGATCACCTCTTCGATCCGTTGGGTGACCTGCTGCGGCTCGCCGTCGACGATGCGGATCTCGGGGCGGTTTTCAATGAAAACCACCGCCATGCGCTTGCCGACGTTGGCCTGGGTGTTGTCGGCCATCTTGCGCGCACCCTGCCCATCAAGGGTCACAGTCACCATCGGACTTCCGCTTTGGGAGTCGATTCCCGAGGCCGCATCGATGATCTGGTCACCCGTAATGATGACCCGCTTCTGAAGCAGGATCGGCCGGCCGTCGCGCTCTTTATAGAGACGCGACTCGGGGGGAACGCGGCCCTGCAGTGCCGCCTCGACGTCGTGCTCCTCATCCACCATGCGATACTCCAGGGTCGCAGTGGCCCCGAGGATATCCTTGGCGCGGGCCGTGTCCTGGATACCCGGCAGCTGAACCACAATGCGCTCTTCACCCTGCTGCTGGATCACCGGCTCGGCAACGCCGAGTTCGTTCACCCGGTTCCGCAAGGTGGTGATGTTCTGCTTGATGGCAAACTTGCGCACTTCCTGAGCTTCAGCATCGTCCAGGCTGGCATACAGATAGGGCGTACCGCCCTGCTCCGCCGTATCGAGGGCCAGCGTGCGATACTCCTCGGCCACCGCCTGCTCCGCCTTGTCGCGCTCGGCGGCATCGCGGAATTTCACCGTCACCCGACCATCTTCGGCATTGATACTCAGATAGCGCACGCGATTTTCGCGCAGCAGAGTGCGAATATCGCTGACGTAGCGCTCGACCGCCTGGGTGAGCGCTGCATCCATGTCGACCTGCATCAGAAAATGCACGCCACCACGCAGATCCAGCCCGAGATACATGGGCGCCGCATTGAAGCTCCTCAGCCAGTCGGGGGTTGCCGGAGCCAGGTTAAGGGCAACCGCATACTCGGGCAGCTCCGCACGAACCAAGTCATAGGCCTTGAGCTGGGCATCGGTGTCGGCAAGACGGACCAGGAGGTTTTTCTCCTCGTACTCGATGTCCTGATAGGCGATCCCGTTTTCATTAAGGACGGCGGCCACCTGCCGGGAAGTCGAGGTGGTGACCTCCGCCATGCGGGTACCGGAAATCTGGAGGGCCGGATCGTCACCGTAAAGGTTGGGCAGGGCATAAATCACCCCGAACACCAGCACGGCGACGACCAAAAGGTATTTCCAGAGCGGATATCGATTCATGGGACATCTCAGGCATAACGCACCGGTCCCGGCCTGGTCCGAGGTTTCAATCAATCGCAGAGCGATTCATGGACCCTCGGCCCGGGCCGCGATCGGGGCATTTTCGGAATGAATTAGATGCTCTTTATGGTGCCCTTGGGCATCAGGCTGGCGACTGACTGACGCTGCAGCTTAATCTGCACGTTGTCCGCAACTTCAAGCACGAGAAAGTTCTCATCGACCTCGACGATCTTGCCGAGCACGCCACCCTGGGTCACCACCTCATCTCCCTTGGAGAGCTCCTGGACCAACTTCTTGTGCTCTTTGGCCCGTTTTGACTGCGGCCGAATGAGCAGAAAGTAAAACACCACAAAGAGAATAACAAAGGGAAACAGCGCCTCCAAAATGTTGGGCTGGGCGCCGTCGGCTGCCTGAGCAAAGGCATCAGAGATGAAAAAACTCATAAAGGGTTTCCTTCTTCTAGGTTGGTTTTATTCGTCGCCAATCATTAAGGGGCACTTCTAATAATCCAAGACGGTTCTGCTCGCGGCCGTTTTGTTCGTTGGCAAGGCGCAGCGAGCGATGTGTGGTTGTTCCACATAAGCGAGCTGCAACGCGGTCCAGCGGACAAAACGGCCCGAGCCCGAAGGGTTGGCCCCAAAATCGCCGATCCCGGCGTTGCGGACTCCATCCCTGGACGCCCTTCGGGCCGGCCTGCGGCCGT
The DNA here is from genome assembly GCF_016841685.1 of Thiohalomonas denitrificans. GTDB lineage: Bacteria > Pseudomonadota > Gammaproteobacteria > Thiohalomonadales > Thiohalomonadaceae > Thiohalomonas > Thiohalomonas denitrificans_A. The sequence continues at coordinate 23,739 of NZ_JAENYR010000001.1, read as the reverse complement.
CCAAACCCGCTCCCGGCGGATTTGCGCGCTGCCTGAAAAGGGAATCACCCTTATGGCCAGGATGGCCGGTATGCAGCGAGAGGGCAGGATGCCCGTAGCTGCTGCCTGCACAACGCGCCCTGGCCCCGGCGAGTTTGGGGCCAACAGAATCCGCGTTGGATTATTAGAAGTGCCCACTGCCATTATGACATACCGACGCGCGTCATTGCCCATCTATCCAACACCTTCCGCCAGCCGGGAATAGAACTCACTCACAAAGGCCTCCAGCCGACCGGCGGCTATCGCCTCCCGGAGCCCCTTCATCAGCGCCTGGTAATGAAACAGATTGTGAATCGTATTCAGGCGCGCCCCCAGAATCTCGTTGGTCCGGTGGAGATGGCGCAGATAGGCGCGGCTGTAATTCTGGCAGGTATAGCATCCGCACTCCAAGTCCAGCGGGCGCGTATCCTTCTCATAGCGTGCGTTTCTGATGCGAATCACGCCCCGGCGGGTGAACAGGTGACCGTTGCGCGCGTTTCGGGTCGGCATCACGCAATCGAACATATCGATACCGCGAAGCACCGCCTCGACGATATCCTCCGGCCGACCCACCCCCATCAGATAACGGGGCCTGTCCTTCGGCATTTGCGGCCCGGTATGGTCCAGAATCGCGAGCATCTCCTCCTTGGGCTCACCCACCGAAAGCCCCCCGATGGCGTAGCCGTCAAAGCCGATCTCCGTCAATCCCGCCAAAGACTCATCACGAAGATGCGGGTACATACCGCCCTGGACGATGCCGAACAGGGCATTGGGATTATCCCCGTGCGCCGCCTTGCTGCGTTTGGCCCAGCGCAGGGAGAGCTCCATCGAGGAACGGGACTGGCGCTCATCCGCCGGATAGGGGGTGCACTCGTCGAAGATCATGACGATGTCCGATCCGAGTTCGCGCTGCACCGCCATCGACTCCTCCGGGCCGAGAAACACCTGCGAACCGTCCACCGGCGACTGGAAGCGAACACCCTCCTCGGTGATTTTCCTCATCTTCCCGAGCGAGAAGACCTGGAATCCACCCGAATCGGTCAGAATCGGGCCCTCCCAGTGCATGAAATCGTGCAGATCGCCATGGGCGGCGATCACCTCGGTGCCGGGCCGGAGCATCAGATGGAAAGTGTTGCCGAGGATGATTTCGGCACCGATGCCCTGCAACTCCTCAGGTGTCATCGCCTTCACCGTGCCATAGGTGCCCACCGGCATGAACGCCGGGGTCTCCACCGTACCGCGCTCGAAGTGCATTCGCCCACGCCGGGCCTCACCCTCGGTCTTCAGTAAGTCGAATTTCATTTCTCAACCACGGAGAACAAGAGAACACCCACTTTTTGTTTACCCTTCACTACTGGCACCCTCTGTGGTTTTCGCCCCAGGGCCCGGCAGGATGAACATGGCATCGCCGTAGCTGAAGAACCGATAGCACTCTTCCACCGCATGCCGGTAAGCGGCCAAGACGTTTTCCCGCCCGGCGAAGGCCGAGACTAACATCAGGAGGGTTGATTCGGGCAGGTGGAAATTGGTCAAAAGGGCATCCACCACCCGGAACCGGTATCCCGGGTAGATGAAAATGTCCGTCTCCCCCGCAAAGGGTGTCAGGACACCCTCGCGGGCGGCCGATTCCAGGCTGCGCACCACCGTGGTTCCCACCGCAACCACCCGGCCGCCGCGTTCCCGGGTACGGGCAACCGCCCGGCACACACTTTCAGGCACCTCCAGGTACTCGGAGTGCATGTGGTGTTCGTGGATGCTGTCCACGCGCACCGGCTGAAAAGTGCCGGCCCCCACGTGCAGCGTCACATGGGCGAATTCGATCCCTTTACTGCGCAGGCGCTCCAGCAGGGGCTCGTCAAAGTGCAGCCCCGCGGTCGGCGCCGCAACCGCACCCTTCTTCCGGGCAAACACCGTCTGATAGCGCTCGGCATCGGTCTCGCCCGCCTCCCTCTCGATATAGGGCGGCAGAGGCATGCGGCCGTAGGCCTCCAAAACCTCAAAAACCGGCTCGGGAAAGCTCAGTTCGAACAACTCCCCGTCGCGCCCGGCGACCGTCACCTCCACGGCATCCTCCAGCCGCAGCATCGAACCGGGCCTGGGCGACTTGCTGGCCCGCACATGAGCAAATACCCGCCGCTCGTCGATGATGCGCTCCACCAGCACCTCGACCCGTCCGCCGGAGGCCTTGCGGCCAAACAGCCGGGCCGGGATCACCCGGGTATCGTTGAACACCAGCAGATCCCCCGGGGACAAAAGAGCCTCGATCTCCGGGAAGCGCCTATCCTCCAGGCGCCCGTCACGACCATCGAGCACAAGCAGACGACTGCCCGTCCGCTGCTCGGCGGGACGCTGGGCGATCAACTCATCAGGGAGGTCGAAATGGAAGTCGGTGCGCTGCATGGGCGGCGAATATTACCAGATTCATCAGCAACCCGCCCTTGTTTACGCCGCACTAATCCCTATAATGTGGCGGTTCATGCCGGGGTGGCGAAATTGGTAGACGCGCCAGACTCAAAATCTGGTTGGGGCAACCCAGTGTCGGTTCGACTCCGACCCTCGGCACCAACCTTTTCAAGAAGTTACGCGCCTTAGCCCCTATCCTCGAATATCTCCCGCCGCCTGACGGGACACTGGTGGGACAGTTCGGAGCAACAAACCTACTTTCGGTTGTCAATTCTCACGCTTCGAAGCATGCCGCGCAGGAGCTCGCCCAGCGCTTTGCGCAAGGCGGGCGATTCAGCTCCGGCTGCCTAGGACCGTCCGTGGCATCGCTTGTATTTCAACCCGGACCCACAAGGGCATGCCTCGTTGCGCCCCACCTTGATACGGCGTAATGCACGCTTCCTCGAAATCTCGGGCATGCCAGGTCGTATGCCGATCTGGCGCAGTTGCGCCACAAGCCCACGCTGGTTGTCAATCTCGGCGCGCTGATGTTCGGTGAGTCCCGGCCGATAGGGGGCTAGCCGGTCCAGCTCCGCGTCGGCGGCATCGTATTCACCGCAATAGCCGAGAACTACGGCATATTGGCTTCGAACAGGGACAATCCTGTCCAGCATCTTGTGTTCGACAACCACCGGCAGCAGATGCTCCTCGATTACCTGCCTCGCGCCGATGCAGTCGCCGCGCCCGAGGAATTCGTCGACGAGGTCCTGATTAACATTCACGAAGGAGTCCAATGCGTTAGCCATGCCGTAGAGCTTCGCCGCATGCACCCGAGCAAGCCCTGAATCCCGCCCTTGGGCGTTGGTGACGCGAGCGAGAACATCAAGCGAGTCAGCTAGGTGCTTGATGTCATCATGCAGTGTGGGGCTTAGCCTCAGCAACTTAGCAATCTTAGCGTTGCTGGCACCGAAAATGTCCTGCTGCGTCAATCCCAGAAGGTTGAAGTACTCCTCAACCAGTTCGCGAACGATACCTTCGGCTTCCGCATGGTGCCCAAGCTGGAACAGGGCATATGCGATGTTGTAGCGCAGGATGCGCTGATGCTCAGACGAGTTAGGAGCGAACGCCATCGCCCGCTCCATGGCTTGCCTCGTTGCGGCCTCGTTGCCGCGATTGGCCTCGAACAACATACGCTTGAGCAAGACCACCAGTTCCTCGTGGGGGCCGAGGTCATGCTTGGCAACGAGAGCCTCCATGGCTCGCAGCTGCTCGTCGATATTGGCCGCATCGCCTGACTTCATTCCGGTGAACACCAACCCGTCGAGCGCATAGAACCGCTGCTCAGGGTCGATCTTCTCGTCCGAAGCTGCGGCCCCAAGCGCATCCCAGATACCGCTATTCACGCCGAGCTCATGGAACCACTCCTCGGTCGCGATATCGACCAATGGCTTAAGCTCGCCTAGCTCCACGAGGGTGCGAATGAAAAGAGGGAAGCGCGAGTATTCGCTGTCCTTCTCGAATGACTCGAGGATCAGCTCCTTCAGCGCGTGGCGGCCTGCCGTTGCTTGCGACGGTGCGATCTCGGCGTACCGGCGCAGGCCGAGCACCCGAAACGCGTCATGGATCTGCAGCCGCCGGGCGCCGTAGACGCGCACTATGCCAATAGGCTCCAGTGTCCGCACCGCAGCGGCAAGCGCTGGTGCGTCGAGGCCGAACGTGGCCTTGGCCAGTTTCGCGGATTCCTCTTCGCTCAGCGGCACGTCGCTGAGACTCAGAACTGTAGCGCAGTTGCGCGCCGATTCCGGCAGGGCGTCGAAAGAGCGACTAAGGAGCGATTCCTGCGCGGTCTCGACCAGGTTCGTGTGGGCCTCGATTGCAGTGCACATCGCCGCCACATCACCGTCGTACTGGGCTGCACTCAGCTGAGCGGCGGTCCGAACGTACAGCGGCAGGCCACCGGTCAGGGTCAACAGCCGACCGAGCTCTGTGGCCGATGCTCGCGCACCTTGGGCGTGTACTTCTGCTGCGGCCTGGTCCAACCCCCACCCGCGCAGGATTTCCTGCTGCAGGCCGATGGTGGCTTCCAACTCGGCGATCGATTGCGAGGGTTGCGCCAACAGCACGATGCGCAGATGTTGCGTGGCCTCTATCAGCATCCGCAGATCGTTGGCGGGCACCCGGTGTGCGTTGTCGAGCACAACAAGCGCCTTCGTGGCGTTTGCACCAAGGAACCTATCCAAGGCACGCAATGATTCGATGCCACTAGATCCGGGTAAAAGCACCTGACGCAAGCCACCGACGGAGGGTGCCGCCCATTGAGCGGCAAGTTCGCGTACCAGGCTTGCAGCGATCGCGGGACCCGGCACGTCACCGACGTCGTAGTAGGCGCACTCGCTTCCCAGGTGCTGGGCCGCCTGCGCTGCCCAGGCGGTCTTACCCGCGCCGGAATGCCCGCTGATGATGCGCACCCGCGCCTCGCCGTCCAAGGCCGGCTCATCCTCGAGTGGGCGGTAAACCTCCGGCGGGACGGGAAACTGCTGTAGCTGGACAATGAGCTGTTCAAAGAGCGTGGGCAGATCGGATGTATTGAAAATGTGGCTGGGTGCTTGACCAGCCGCCGCCAGAAGCGCCCGTCCCGCCAACTTCCAAACCAGCGTCTCGGGTTCGAGGGTGGCCATGGGTATCACGCGAGCTTGATCCGAGCACCAGTTGATCGCGTCGCCCACGCTGGTCCAGGCTGGTGGCAAGTACGCTGCCGGCGCTGTTTTCGCTTCGGGCGTGAGTAGGACTACGCCTGCAGGAAGGTCACCGGTATCCAGGCGTTCCTGCAGTTCGGGTCCCGGTGCCACATTGGCAACTATCGCTAGGGATGCCCCACCGGAACGTCGTCCCTTCTGGTGTTCGAGGCGAAGTCGTTCGAATCGGTCCAGCGCACCGGCGATGTCGCTGTGTATCAGCGGTGACGAGCGTGTCTTGACCTGGACGTAGACGCGATCTCCGTTGTCGAGTTCAAGCTCGATGTCTTCGTCGAATTCAATCGTGACTGATCGCACGCCGTGCCAGCCGGCCACCAGCAGGCACGCCGCCGCATACAGGTGCTGGTAGAGAAAGCCGCGGTGGACTGCCTCTATTCGTGCGACTTGGCGCAAATCCAGCGGATCAAACATGGATCGGACAGCGTCTCAAGTTTGTGAGTTGACGAAAACTATGGGTGGCGCTACTCCAGCAGAGCCACAGCCCGTCAGAATGACGCTTACGATGGCCAGCTGAGACGATACCCAACGGATGCAACCGGGATCAAATCTCACCGGCCGCTATGGAGCGGGCCACGCGAAGGTCCGCTTCTGGCCGGAGTTGCCCGTTTAACAAGGACGGGCTGAAATTGATCATAAAGTAAAATAATCCCGCCTGAGCAGAAACAGAAACGACATTTCTACGCCTTCAACGGTTGGGACCTGATGACCGGCCGACCCACCTTAAACCGCTCTTGAGGCTTTATGAGCTCGCTGGCTTGGCTTACCCCCACGACTCGCGCGCCAGGAAACAGTATTGGGAAAAACTTGAGCAGGACGCCGAGGCTGGTTTTCTCCCGACCTCTACGCGATGCACACTTTTGGGAAGCGAAGACGGCTCTGACCTCGTTGTCTATCGCTACTTTTTTCGCAAGTACTTAACGCGACTTGGCCTGACGGTCGAGGAAGCCCCCGCGGGGATACTTAACGCAGATCCTCGGCGGTCGGGTTCGGCACTTATGAATAAACCGATCCGCGGCAGGGGAGGGAAGAGAAAAAAGCGCTGGGATTCGCTACGGGAGGCCATGGAGGCGGCTGTCGACCGGTTGGAAGCCGGCTTCGGTCGTTGGCCCCGGCCGTCCGAAGTGTTCAACCTCCTCGCAACCGATGATCGAACCAGCCTTGTCATCGATGCCAACGACAAATACCTCATGTGGATCAATGAAGCCGGCGAGGAGAAGAGCTCCAGCCGCAAGGACGTTGCGGATCGCCTCGGCCGCATGAAAAAAGACCGTTTGGCTGTCACTGAATAATCTCTCTTTGGTGGCCCCGCACCGGGGCTAAATCGACTTCCTCTGAAATTCCTCCCCCGAATTGCTCTCTGATTCGGGCCGTCGCCTGATCATCCGTCCCCAACGTGTAAGTCACAAAACCCACAGCAATGCGCGCGATTAACGTGCTTAGCCGCGTTTGTCGCGCTTGCCTTCACCTCAGCGCTCATGGGCGTAATCTGCCGACCTCGACCGCATTCGAGCAGTCAAGACGAACCACGAGAGGTAAGCGCATAACGAAGAAAAAAGCCCATACGGGCGCGTGCTGAGCGTCAAACAATTCGCCGAAGCCCACCCCGCCTTCACCGAGCCGGCGCTGCGTAATCTGATCTTTGAGTCCAAACCGCGCCCCAGCAGCCGCGGCACGATCCCCGGCAACGGTTTCGGTCCGGCCCTTTTGCGTGTTGGTCGCCGTGTCCTCATCGACGAGGACAAATTCTTTGAGCTGCTTCGGCAGCACCGCCAGTAGGTGGTGCTGCCCCCTATGGCCAACCGCAAACGGGGACAGCTGATATGGCGAAAGAGACCGCAAACAAGGCCGCGCACGAATCCACCAAGAAACAAATCGACTGGGTCGAGGAACTGGACGCCTTAGCCGCGGAGGCTGTGGCTCCCAGACCTTCCAACGACTTTCGAGAGGGCATCAGCGGCGATAAGGCCGATGCTCTTTGTTCCTCCTGGAATGGGATGAATAATGGCCCAATTACGAGAACGAGTTAAGAATCGCCGGAAAGGCCCGCCGTTTTTCGCCCTCCCGCGCATCTGCACTGACCACTGGAACTATGCGCGGCTATCGAGTCAGGCCGTGAAACTGCTGGTGGATTTGGGTGCGCAATATCGGGGCACCAACAACGGCGATCTCACCGCCGCGTTTTCGATTATGGAAAGAAGGGGCTGGAAGTCCAAAAGCAGCTTGCAAAACGCCTTGGTGGAGCTGCTTGAAACCGGCTGGATCATCAAAACTCGCCAAGGCGGGCGGAATTTTCCGAGCCTCTATGCGCTGACCTTTCTGCCTATAGACGAGTGCGGCGGCAAATTGGATCGGCCGTCGACCAATGCCCCCCTGGGGTGGTGGAAATTAGGGCACAACCCGGAAGACCGTGAAATCCCTGCCCCGCATAAAGGGCAACCTACCCCGCATAGGGGGCAGTAGTCTCGAAACGACCGTTTCAGTTACCCTTTATTCGGGGTAGTACACGGCCATTTGGACCTTTTGCCTGCCCCTTATTCGGGGTGCTTCTTAGATATATACCATGTCTCCCAGTGAGGGAGCGCCCAGAGAGAGAGGGTCCATGGGAGAGTCGGCGATAGGTGATACCCTAACCATTTCCACCCGGAGACCGCTCCGGTTGAGAGCGATACCTGACAAAGAACAAAGGACGATCCAGCCTCAATGCCCCTGACCCTCAATCAGCTCGAACGCCACCTATTCCGCGCCGCCGACGTCCTCCGCGGCAAGATGGACGCCTCCGAGTTCAAGGAATACATCTTCGGCATGCTTTTTCTGAAACGCTGCTCGGACGTGTTTCAAGAGCGATACGACGAAGTGGTCGCCGATCAGGTCGCGCGCGGCGAGAGCGAGTCTCAGGCCCGCGAGATCGCCAATATGAAGAACTGGCACCGGGAGACCTTCTACGTCCCGGAGCAGTCACGGTGGGGATTCCTGCTCAACGAGGCCCATCAGAACGTCGGCGACTACCTCAACAAGGCCCTGGCCGGCCTGGAGGAGCACAACGCCAGCCTGGAGGGGGTGCTGGAGCACATCGACTTCACCAAAAAGGTGGGGGCCTCGAAGCTGGCGGATCGGAAGCTGCGCGAGCTGATCGTCCACTTCGGCACCTACCGCCTGCGAAACGAGGATTTCGAGTTCCCGGACCTGCTCGGGGCCGCCTACGAGTACCTGATCCGCGACTTCGCCGACTCCGCCGGCAAAAAGGGCGGCGAGTTCTACACCCCGCGCCCGGTGGTCCGTATGATGGTTCGGCTGATGAAGCCCCAGGAGAGCCACAGCGTCTATGACCCCTGCTGCGGCTCCGGCGGTATGCTGATCCTCTCCAAGGAGTACGTGGAGGAGCAGGGCCACAATCCGCGCCTGCTTGGGCTCTACGGGCAGGAGGCGGCCGGCTCGGTCTGGTCCATCGCCAAGATGAACATGCTGCTCCACGGTATCCCCAGCGCCGATCTTCGCAACGAGGACACCCTGGGCGAGCCCCAGCACGTCGAAGGCGGCGAGTTGATGCGCTTCGACCGCATCCTCACCAATCCGCCCTTCTCCATCGCCTACGGCCCCTCGGACAAAGAGAGCCAGAAAGACTGGCACCCGAAGTTCCCCGAGCGCTTCCGCTACGGCTCCGTCCCGCTGGGCGCCAAAAAGGCGGACCTGATGTTCCTCCAGCACATGGTCTCGGTGCTCAAGACCGACGGGATGATGGGAACCGTCATGCCCCATGGCGTGCTGTTCCGCGGCGGCGACGAGAAGCGCATTCGCGCCGGCATGATCCAGGACGATCTCATCGAGGCGGTAATCGGCCTGGCGCCTAACCTGTTTTACGGCACCGGTATCCCGGCGGCCATCCTAGTGCTGCGAGCCAAGGGAGCCAAACCCGCCGAGCGCAAGGGCAAGGTCCTGTTCATCAACGCCGACCGCGAATACTACGAGGGCCGCGCCCAGAACTACCTGCTGCCCGAGCACATCGAGAAAATCGTCCACACCTTCGACCACTTCGCCGATGTGCCCGGCTTCTCCGCCGTGGTGAGCAACGAGCAGCTCGCGGAGAACGACTACAACCTCAACATCCGCCGCTACGCGGACAACGCCCCACCCCCGGAGCCCCAGGACGTGCGGGCACATCTGAAGGGCGGCGTGCCGGTGAAGGAGATCAAGGCCCGGCGGCCCCTGTTCGACGCCCACGGCCTCGACCCCATGGAGCTATTCACTGCTAGGGTCACCCCGCGGCCGGATGACGACTACGTGGACTTCAGGCCCGAGTTCGAGGCCAAGGCCAACCTCAGGCCCGCCATTGAGGGCAACCCCGGCCTCACCGCCAAGGAGACGGCCCTCCAACAGGGCTTCGAGGGGTGGTGGACGGAGCACGGCCACAGCATTGCGGCCCTGGCCAATACCCTGGAGAGCAACGGCAGCCGCCTGAGCCAGCTCCGCGAGGAGCTGCTGGCCAGCTTCAGCGCCGCCCTGGAGCCGGTGGCCATCCTCGACCCTTATTCGGTCAGGGGCATCATCGCCGGATTCTGGGACCAGACCAAAAACGACTTCCGCGCCCTCCAGGCCCGTGGCGCCCTCGGGGTCATCGACGCCTGGCGCACCAGCATCACCACCGCCCTGGAGGACAAGCAGGACAAATCCAACCCCCTCGATCACAAATTGGTCGCCTTCCTCCTGGCCGACTACGTAGAGGAGCTGGAACAGCTCCAGGCCAAAAAGGCGGAGCTGGACAGCCAGATCAAGGCCGCCGAGGCCACTCCCGAGGAGGACGAAGAGGCCGACGTGGATGAGGCGGCGGAGGACGCGCCCACCGAAGATGAGCTGAAGGCCTGGAAGAAGGAGCGCACCCGGGTCAACAAGCAGCTCAAGGCCAGGACCGCCAGCTTCGAGGCCCACCTGAACGAGGCGGTGGACGCCCTGGACGAACCAGCGGCCACCGAGCTGCTGCTCACAATCCTGCACGACGACATGGCCGCCATTCTGGCCCGCTACACCCGCGCCCAGCGACAGGAGATGATCGCGGCCTTCGAGACCTGGTGGGGCAAGTACCAGGTGACCCTGGCCGACATCGAGTCCGAGCGGGACGCGGCAGCAGCGCAGTTGCGGGAGTTTTTGGGGGAGCTGGGGTATGTCTGAAAATTGGCCGGTGAAACCACTAGCGGAGGTGGCCAACTTTCATTCGGGTTTCGCCTTCCCCGAAGTGTTCCAAGGCCAGCAAGAAGGCGAATTACCCTTCTTCAAGGTTAGCGATATGTCCCGAGAGGGGAATGAGCGCCGTCTTTGCAGTGCCAACAACTATGTCAGTAGGCAGCTGGCAGAAAAGCTGAATTGGAAACCTGCTCCTGAGGGCGGCATTGCGTTCGCAAAGGTTGGCGCAGCTTTGCTTTTGAACCGCCGTCGCGAGCTGGGCCAAGATTCCCTATTCGACAACAATGTGGTCGCTGTCTCCGCCAAGGCAGATGTCTCGGACCAGTGGCTGTACTGGCAGCTGCTTACTGTGGATTTCGCCGATTTCGTTCAAGTCGGTGCGTTGCCTTCGATCAACCAACAACAGCTCGGGGTACTGCCTATCCCCGTGCCTGCGACGCGTGAGCAAAAGAAAATCGCCCAAATCCTCGACACCCTGGACACCCAAATCCGCCAGACCGAGGCGCTGATCGCCAAGCTGGAGCGCATCAAGCAGGGCCTGCTCACCGACCTGCTCACCCGCGGCATCGACCAAAACGGTCAACTCCGCTCCACCCCCGACCAAGCCCCGCAGCTTTACAAAGAGTCGCCCTTGGGGCGGATTCCGAGGGAGTGGGAGGTAACACCCCTTGGCAGATTGTCCGAAATCGTCAGTGGCGTCACGCTAGGCGGAGCATCTCCCGGACTCTCGGCAAAGCTTGTCCCGTACCTGCGGGTGGCGAACGTACAGGACGGCTACCTGGACCTCTCCGAGATCAAGTACATCCGAGTTACTGCCTCGGACGCCGAGAAGTACCGCCTCCAGGATGGCGATGTACTTATGAACGAGGGGGGCGATTACGACAAACTCGGGCGCGGCACCGTCTGGCGCAACGAAATCGCCGATTGCGTCCACCAAAACCACGTTTTCCGTGTGCGGCCTGACCCGAGCGTGCTTCTATCGGACTACCTAGCAGCCTACTGCGCTTCTCCAGGTGGCAAGACCTATTTTTTGCGCTCGTCCAAACAAAGTACGAATTTGGCGTCCATCAACTCCACTCAATTGAAGGCCTTTCCGATCCCGCTGGCGCCTATACACGAACAGCATACGGTCAACTCAGTCCTCTACGGCATGAATGTCAGGCTCAAAAGTGAAAACTGTTCGCTGAGCAAACTTATGACCCAGAAAATGGGCCTCATGGACGACCTCCTCACCGGCCGCGTCCGCGTCACCCCTCTACTGGAAACTGCCGAATTGGCACACGGATAAGCAGGGCGAAACAAATGGCAGGCTTGAAACTCAGAGAGAAGGTCACCCGCTTCCTCAAGGAGCACCCGGAAGAGAAGTTCACCGCAAGGGAGATCGCGACGTGGCTGTTCGAGACCTACCCCGAGGCGTGCCGGGCGAAGAAGGAGCGCAGCGATACCCTTAATAGCGACGATGAACTGCTGACCCAAATCGTGGCCGAGATCGGGGCCATTCGGCCTGACATTCAGAAGAAAACCCCGCAGGTCAAGACCACGGAAGAGCGGCCCCGAAAATACTATTTCACCTCGAAGACGGACGCCCAGGAGGTCGAGGATGTCGAGCAGCTAGGAGTGTCCGGTGCTGCGGCGGAAGATCACGGCGGGACGCCCGACGTTGAGCCCTCATATACCCAGGGGGGCAAGAAGAAGCTCCTCGAATACGAGCTCTATCCCATGCTCTCGCAGTATCTCTGGACCGAGTTCGGGATCTACTCCCGGCGCATCGACGAGAAGCGTGCCGCCAATCGCCGGGGGCCAAACGGCAACAAGTGGCTCTACCCCGACCTGGTCGCCATGGAGGATCTCAGTGCCGAGTGGCACCGGGAGGTTAAGAGCTGCGTCAACCAGTACTCGGACAAGCAAACCAAGCTCTGGTCGTTCGAGGTCAAACTGCTGCTCAACCGCTCTAATGTGCGCGAGTGCTTCTTCCAGTCCGTCTCCAACTCGTCCTGGGGCAACTACGGCTATCTGGTCGCGGCCGAAGTGGAGGGGGCGGAGACACTGAAAGAGCTGCGCATGCTCTCCGCCGCGCATGGCGTCGGCCTGATTCACCTTAACACGGGAAACCCTGCCGAAAGCCAGATCCTGGTTCCGGCCCATGAGCGAACTGAAATCGATTGGGACACCGCGAACCGGCTCGCCACCGAAAACAAGGATTTTCTGCATTACATCAAGGTAGTGCGCCAGTTCTACCAGACCGGCGATCCGCGCCCTTTAGAGTGGGACCTGCCAGAGAGCGAGCTGGATTGAACGGCTCTTCACGGGTAGGGTCATTGGCAAAATAGAACATAACAAGCAGGCCATCGTGGTGAGCGGACCGGAATATAAGGACGTAGAACTGCCCTTCATCCAGCAGCTGCAAGGGATGGGGTGGAAGACTATCGAGGGTTCAGTCGAGCACCCGGCTGTAACCTCCCGCGACAGCTTCGCCCAGATGATCCAGGAGGAGGTGCTGCGCGAGCAGGTCCGCCGCATCAATCTCCACAAGGGCGAGCCTTGGCTGGACGAGGAGCACCTCTCGCAGGCCGTCGGTGCCCTGACCCGTATTCCTGCCGCCAAGCTCATAGAGGCCAACCAGCAGGCCACCGAGCTGCTCCTAAAAGGGATCTCCGTCGAAGGTCTCCCCGAGTGGGACGGAGGCCGCGGTCAGACCATCCAGTACATCGACTGGGTTCACCCCGAGAATAATCGCTTCACCGTCATCAACCAGTACAAGGTGAAGTGCCCGCCAGGTCACGACAGCGCCAAGGGCCACATCATCCCCGACATCGTCCTGCTAGTGAACGGGATTCCGCTGGTGGTTGTCGAGTGCAAGAGCCGCATCGCACCCGAGGGCATTGCGGAGGCGGTGGACCAGTTGCGCCGCTATTCCAACCAGCGCAAAGCTGCCTTCGAGGTGGAGGAGAACGAGGGCGCCCCGGCCCTGTTCCATACCAACCAGTTTCTCATCGCCACCAACTTCGACGACGCCCGCGTCGGCACCATCAGCGCCGCCTTTGAGCACTATTTGAACTGGAAGACGGTGGAGCCCCGCACCGAGGCGGAAATTGCGGTCGAGCTGGGCGGGAGCCAGCTTTCCAGCCAGCAGCGGCTCATCGCCGGCATGCTGGACCGGGCGAACCTGCTCGACATCATCCGTCACTACGCCCTGTTCACGACCCTGGGCGGCCAGACCGTGAAGCTGGTCTGTCGCTACCAGCAGTTCCGTGCCGTCACCCGCGCCGTCGAGCGCCTCAAGCGCGGCAAGACCCGCCGGGAGGATGGCGAACATGACCGCCGGGGCGGCATCATCTGGCACACCCAAGGCAGCGGCAAGAGCCTGACCATGGTGTTTCTGGTACGAAAGCTCCGCACCGACCCGGCCCTGCGCCGCTTCAAGGTGGTGGTCATCACCGACCGCAAGGACCTCCAACAGCAGCTCTCGGAGACCGCCAGCCTGGCCGGCGAGACCGTAGAGGTGGCGAAGAAGACCAGCAAGGTGAAAGCGCTGGTCAAGCGCCCCGGACCAGGACTGGTGTTCGCCACCATCCAGAAGTACCGCGAGCACGATAAGGCCTACCCCATGAAGGAGGAGACACTGGGCTGGGGTCGCCGGGTCGCGGAGGACGCTCCGGTTAAGCCGCCCAAGGTCAGCAAGCCCTTCGATGTACTCAACGAGAGCGAGGACATCCTGGTGATGGTGGACGAGGCCCACCGCACCCAGGCCGGTGACCTACACGCCAACCTACTCCAAGCCCTGCCCAACTGTGCCCGCATCGGCTTTACCGGCACGCCCATCATCATGGGCGACAAAAAGCGCACCCACGATATCTTCGGGGAATTCATCGACCGCTACACCATCAAGGAGGCGGAGCGCGATGGCTCTACGGTGCCGATCCTCTACGAGGGCCGCACCGCAACCGGCGCCGTCAAGGAGGGCGGCAGCCTCGATGATTTGTTCGAGGACCTGTTCCGGGAGCGGACCCGCGAGGAGCTGGAGGCGATCAAGAAGAAGTACGCTACCAAGGGACAGATCCTGGAGGCGCCCAAGCTCATCGAGGAGAAGGCGGCAGACATGCTCCGCCACTACGTCACCCACATCCTGCCCAACGGCTACAAGGCCCAAGTAGTGGCCTACAGCCGCCGGGCGGCCGTTCGCTACCAGGAATACTTCGAGCAGGCCCGCAAGGCGCTGCTGGAGGAGGCGATGACCCTGAGCCCTGCCGATAAGGCCATGGACGATGAAGCACTGATGCAGCGGCCGCCACGGGTCCAGGCGGCCGTCCAGGCCTGGCGCCAGCGTGAACGGTTGGGGCGATTGGAGTTCGCCGTGGTCATCAGTGGCGGCAACAATGACGATCCGAGCTGGGCCAAGTGGAGCGACCGGGCCGCCGTGGAGGACCATATCAAGCGCTTCAAGCGGCCGATGGCCCATAAGGACCCGGAGAAGGCCGACCCGCTCGCCTTTCTCATCGTCAAATCCATGCTCCTCACCGGCTTCGACGCGCCCATCGAGGGCGTCATGTACCTGGACCGGCCCATCCGCGAGGCGGAGCTGTTGCAGGCCATTGCCCGCGTCAACCGTACCGGGCACGGCAAGCAGCACGGCATCGTGGTGGACTACTATGGTGTCGCCAACCACCTGAAGGACGCCCTGGCCGCCTACAGCGCCGAAGATGTGGAAGGGGCCCTCCAGAGCCTGAAAGACGAAATCCCGTTGCTGCGAGACCGCCATCTGCGGGCGGTGGATGTGCTGCGTGCCCACGGGGTCGAGAGCCTGGACGACATCGAGGAGGCGGTGACCGCCCTCGCCGATGAGCGGGTGCGAGCGGAGTTCACGGTCAAGCTCAAGCAGTTCACCCAGTCCCTGGACGAGGTCCTACCCCGGCCCGAGGGCCTGGAGTTCACCGCCGATGCCAGGAAGCTGGCCTATATTCACGCCGTGGCCCGCAACCGCTACAAGGACACCCCGGCGCTTGGCAAGGATGTCGGCGCCAAGGTCCGCAAGCTGATTGACGACTACGTGATCTCGCTCGGTATCGACCCGAAGATCCCGCCGGTACAGCTAACCGACGCCGAATTCGACACCCATGTACGCCGTCAGGTCAGCGACCGGGCCAAGGCCTCGGAGATGGAGCATGCCATCCGCTCTCATATTCGCAAGCACCTGGATGAGGACCCCGTAAAGTTCGGCAAGCTGAGCGAACGCCTCAACGAGCTGCTGCATAACCTGGAGGACCAGTGGGAGGCCCAGGTGGAGGCCTTCGAGGGGCTGATCCATGAACTGCGGGAGGATCAGCCGATCCCCGGCGAAGAACCATCAGGGCTGCCGCCCCACTACCTGCCCTTCCTGCGTCGGCTCACCGAAGCCAAGCTCGGCGATGAGGCCCAACCGGACGAAACCACCGCGGCGGCCCTCAATGAGGCGACAATCGAGGTCGTGGACACCATAGTCGGGGAGATTAAGATCCCGGACTTCTGGAAACCCTCTCATATCCCCGACCAGGACCGCCTGAGAGGCCGCCTATTCGAAGAACTGTTCCATCGCCGCCTGCTTCCCCTAAAAACGCTCGACGCGACCGTAGACAAGCTGATGGAACTGGCACGGGCTAACCACGAAAAGCTGATTAAGGTATGAGCGCATTCCAGGTCGACGACCTCGCCTTTGACCTGCGACTGAGCCGCCGCCGAAGGACGGTGCAGATCACCGTCGACCGCGGCGGCGAGCTGGTCCTGGCGGCGCCTCGTGGCACCGATGAGGACGAACTGCGCAGATTCGTGCGGGAGAAGCGCTACTGGATCTACACCAAGCTGGCGGAGAAGGCCCAACTCCAGCGCGCGATCCCGAAAAAGGAATTTGTCGACGGCGAGGGTTTCCTTTACCTCGGCCGCAGCTACCGCCTCAAGCTGGTGGACGATCCCGCTGCATCGCTAAAGCTAGTCGGCGGCCGCTTCCGCCTAAGCCGCGCACTCGCCGCCTCTGAGGGCCGCTCCCAGTTTATCCGCTGGTACACCGACCACGGCTACGAGTGGCTATCGCATAAGGTTGCCGAGCACGCCCCCCGCATGGAGGTACAGCCCGGCGGCATAAAGGTCCAGGACCTCGGCTACCGCTGGGGCTCCTGCGGCAGGGGCAACTGGCTCTACTTCCACTGGAAAACCATCCTGCTGCCTCGGACGGTCGCCGAGTACGTCGTGATCCATGAACTAGAGCATCTACATGAATCCCACCACACCCCCGCGTTCTGGCGGCGGGTCGAGCGTACTCTCCCCGATTTCGAGCGGCGAAAGCGTTGGCTCGCAGCGCATGGGATGGACACTGAGGGGCTTTGACCCCCACTCTCCCCCGGGCTTGCCTGGCACTTGGAGCCGTAAATTAGGACAGGCTACTTCTCCTCGTCCCAGTCTTCGTGATCCCGGCTTCACACCATCTCCTGATACTCCCGTTCCATCTCCTCCAGCTCATCCGCCTGCTCTGGGGGCACCTCCGCGTCCGGCTCCGGCGCTAGGCGAATAAACTCCTGCAGCGCCACATCCTCCGCCTCGTTGCGGTTGATAGCCCTAATGGATCAGCTCCAGCATCAGGTTCTCTGTCGCTCCGAGGGCCCGCCGTGGCAAAATGACCGAATTAGCAGGGAATAGCGGGGATAGTTTGATGAAGCGGGTCGATAGCGAGCGCCGCCAATACCTTATCCGGGTAGAAAGAAAACGAGCTCGCCGGAAACATAAACAGCAACACGGTGGTTCTCAGGGCCGCGGCACGCCAGCCAGGGCCAAAGAGAAGCGGACTGTAAAAGCCCCCGAAGAATTCGGGATATTTTTTAAGCCTCTGAGAAAAAGGGTCTGTGAATTTATCTCAGAACTCCGGGAAGCCATCGGAAAAGGAAAGCGACCGGTCGTTATCGACTTTACCGGGACCCAGCGAATGGCGGCCGAAGGCACCCTCCTATTCAAGGCGGAGCTGTGTCGCTTAATTCGTTCGTACCCGGGTACCCCCGTATCATGCCTCGCCCCTCGCGATGATAAGGTGTCGGAAGTCCTCAAGCAGGTCGGAATCTACGAGTTGCTCGGGTTTGATTCCAAAATCAAGCCAAGCCATGACGATGTTGTCAACTGGCGCCATGCTCACGGGCATGGCGCACAAGGCAAAAAATACGACGAAATCCTCGGACACTACGACGGCATTATTCCGAATCGGCTCGCAGAAGGCCTTTACGTCGGAATCACCGAGGCGATGAGCAACTGTCACCATCACGCCTATATTTGGAAGCGAAAAGACGGGCTAAACGCCGACCCAAAATCCAAGGACTGGTGGATGTTCTCCCAGGAGCGTGACGGAAAACTAACAGTCGTTTTTTGTGATCTCGGCGTCGGAATCCCAGAGACGCTGCCTGTAAAGCGCCCCGCTCTTTGGAAAAGATTGATCGCTCTGCAAAAACGGCCCAAAGACGGGAAGGCCATAGAAGCAGCATTAAAGGAAAGTCGCTCAAGGACCGAAAAACACTACCGGGGAAAGGGTCTTAAGCAGCTTGTGAACGCGATTGAGCAATTTCCGGCTGCCCGCCTGCTTATTATGAGCAACAAAAGGTGCTATGATTACATCGCCAACGGGAATACCCGAGTAGTTAACTACAGGGACTCGATCCTCGGCACATTGATCCAATGGACAGTGCCCATTAGCGATCTACCGGCCCCACCACAATGACCAAAATGATTGATATAGCAAAAGATTTCTCGCCTTACCCAGCGGGTCGTTACAATGACGATGGCCCGTTTAGTGGTGAAAAGTTCCGTGACGAATACCTCCGGCCGGTACTTGAGAGCGGTGAGAAGGCCGTGATCAATCTAGACGGCGCCCGCGGATACGGCTCCTCTTTTTTAGAGGAAGCTTTCGGTGGACTTGTTCGAGCTGGTTTCAGTCCCGAACGGATTAAAAAATCTTTCACCCTCGAGACTGCTGACGACAGCCTTATCTTTGAAATTGAAGACTATATAGAACACGGCGATGAGCCAGACAGCGGAATGTCCCTCCCTTCTTAACGCAATATCCCCGGTCGTTACGTGGTCTCTTGTCGTTCTCGGGTGGCTGATAATCAACCGACAACACAACACGAGAGAAACTAGAAAAGAACTCCGGTCGCAACTTGATCAGGTCTGCAAAGAAATAGCGGATGTAGAGCGTAAGGCTACCAACTATCACTTAGAGCTGACTTGCAACCGAGAGCTAGGCAGAGAAATCAAGATCCGACTCAAGCGACTTGGCCGTTCTTTGAAGTTGTTGAATTTTGGTGAAAAGCGGACGCAAAGTCACCGTTTCGTAAGATTCAGACAGGCGATAACCTTAAAGAACTTTGACACGGCCCATCATGAGCAACAGCAGCTCGACGGCAAACTATTAGACGAAGTCGCTGTAGAAACCGAAAACCTAGTTTTTTTCCTTGAGGAAGAGTTCGCCAAGAAATATAAAATTTTGAAGAGGTGATCGGGGATTACCTTTCGGCCGATCTCCCGCCAATCGCAATGCCTTTCTAACGCTTGTTCTTTTTACAGGGACCGAACTCGTAGAGGCCCCACTGTCCTTCACAGAATCCGACTCCTCCGCGAAAATTCGTACTCAGATAGAAGCGGCATCACGAATTGTTCACCCTCTGCTTATTAGACCACTTCACCCTTTGGGGTCTGTCCCAACTACTGTCCCCTGCTCTTGCATGGTCCGTGGTCCGTGGCCGTGGCCGTGGTCCGTGGTCCGTGGTCCGTGGTCCGTGGTCCGTGGTCCGTGGTCCGTGGTCCGTGG